>JAZNJF010000108.1:0-2067 GCA_045577885.1 Thermoguttaceae bacterium
TCCAGGTTGAAGGCGAACTGCGCGCCCTCCTCGAGGAACGCTTGCATCACCGCCGAAAAAACGTCGACCGCCGAAACGGTCGAGAAACCGGCTTGAACGGCGCCGAACGCGAGACGGCGACAGTTCGCGCGGCATTCGCGATAACCGGAAAGTTTGTCGGTTCCGACGACGTAAGAGCCGGGGCGGAACGAGTTGTTCGACGCGGCGACGACCGTTCGAAGGGTCGCGTTGCGGTTCGTTTTCGAGACGGCCGCGTCGACCGTTCGCTCGTCGAATCCGAACGCCGCTTGGACGCGATCCGGCTTCATTCCGCAAGTGATCGCGAGGGAGGCCGCCAACACGTCTTGACGGCGCGGCCCGTCGAACGCGTCGGCGCGACCGACGCCCGGCTTCTTCAAGCCCGCGACGATTCCGCGTCGCTTCGTCGACGATTCGAGGTAACGCCGGGTTCGGTCGAGGCTCCAACCTTCGGCGATTCCCTTGGCGGCGGCGCGGGCCGCGTCCTTGCCGCCGTTCGCGCAAAACGCCTTGATCGCTTCGACGCGGCGCGACTCGGCGAGACGCTCCTTCGCGTCGGAGCGCGGCGTCGGCGTCGACGGCGTTTGAGCCGGAGCGTCGAGCCGAGCGCGAACGGCTTTTCGGGCGAGTCGCGTCGCTTTCAACGCGGCGGCGACCGGGGCCGCTTCGAAGTCGTCGGCGAGTTCTTGAACGAGCGTTTCGACGATTTCGGTCGTCGCGGCGGAATCGAGCGCGGCGGCTTCTTCGGCGGGGAGGTCGTCGACGACTTGCTCGACCGCTTCTTCGACGACCGTTTGCAGTTCGTCGGAAGTCGCGGCGGACGCTTGCGCGTCGTCCTTGTCGTCGTCTCCGGAAGCGCCGTCGGTCGCTCCGGACGCGACGACCGCGCCGGAACCCGACGCGTTGAACGTTTCGAGAAGTTCGGCGCGTTCCGTTTCGTTCAGCTCGGCGGCGACGCGTCCGTTTTGGGTCAGCCAATCTTCAAAAGTCATCGGGGTTTTTCGTCCTTTCTTCAACGAGGCTAAAATCGCTCGCGCGTCGCCGTCTCCGCCGATCGGGACGAAGGAGCCTTCGCAAAGGGAGGCGCCGCGAACAACGTAAATCGGGCCGGAAAATTTTTGTCGGTTGATGAGCGCCGTCGCGCCGACGGGAACTTCCTCGACGTCGCGAACGCGGTACGCGCCGATCGACGGAACCCAAGCGGCGACGTCGCGAGCCCAAGCGACGACGCGTTCGGCCAACGCGCAACCGCCGACGACCGCGTCGCAAAAGAGCGCGAGACGGCCCGTCGTCGGGTCGACGCGTTTTTCGATGTTTTCGAGGCGACCGACGACCGAATCGAAGTCGTGATTAAGGAGCGCCTTCGGGGCCGGGTCGACGCGGAGCGATTCGAGGTCGAGCACGACCGGCGCGTCGTAACCGTCGATATAAAGGAGCCCGCCCGAATAAAGGGGCGCGAACTTGAACGTCGTCGACGGGATTGCGGGATTATAGCCGTCAAACGACGAGCGAGCCGCGACCGCGCGGCTCCGGGCCCGCGCTTCCGCGCGAGTTCGGTTTCCGCCTCCCGTTGGTCGGCAATGCATTCGCCCAACTTCGGTTCTTTTCATCGCGATCGCTCCTTAAATTTTGATTAGCGTTTCGCCGTTCCGCGTCTCCGGCGCGGCGGCGGTCGGCTCGGTTTCGTCGGGGGCGGAGAACGTCGACGCGTCGCCGTCCTTGGCGGCGGTCGACGGCTCGGGCGACGACGAGCCGTAAATTTCGGGGAAGTCGGCGCGGTCGCGCTTGATGATTTCGCGAGCGTCTTCGAAGTCGTCGAACGGGTGCGTTTCGCGCCAAACTTCGGCGAGCGTCGCTTGGCCGGACTTGACGCGAATCGAGTCGGCGCGCGCTTTCGCTTCCGGATCGACGAGGGGCGGCGACGGCCAAATCCATTCCCAGTCGGCGTCGTCGGGGTAAGGCGCGTCCTCGAACCGCGCGACGACGTCCGCTTCGAGCGTTTCGTAAAAGCGGCGGAAAATCCGGTCGCAAAGGGACGCTTCCATCTGT
>JAZNJF010000109.1:0-3507 GCA_045577885.1 Thermoguttaceae bacterium
CGAAGCGTCGGGAAGTTCGGCGCGAAAGAAGGGACGGGAAAGAAGCCGTCGGGATTCCTTAAATGAAATTTGTTTGAAAAACAGCGCGGCGAACGGCGCCTAACGCTCGAAAAGACGCGGAAAAACGACGTCGTCAAAAGTATTGTAACCGCGCGACCTCCGGCGTCCGATGATTTCTTGCGCGTTTGCCGATAAAAATCCATTTTTTCAAAAAAACGACGGTTAAAAATAAAGAGAACGATTAATAGGAAAGGAGAAAAAACGAAATTAAAATTGAAAAAAATGACGAAAAGCGGCGTCGGGGGGAAAATCGCGGCGCGTCGAACGAGAAGGCGTCCGGGCTCCTTGACGAAGCGGCGTTTTCGCGTTATAATGTCGGGGGATCGGCGCCGCGTCGGAAGCCGTCCGTCGCTTGGGGAATCGCGACCGTTAAAGACGTTAAAATCGGACGCGACCGTTAAAAGCGTTGGAACGAGCGCGACCGTTAACGACGTTGAAAACATTAGAAGCGTTGAAGACGTTGGCGTCGGCGCCGCCTGGCTCGGCTTGGAATCGAAGAAATTTCAAAGTAGGTAACGAAAAATAAGATAATGAGCGGACGAAAGATTTTAGTAACGAGCGCGCTCCCTTACGCCAACGGCGACATTCACATCGGGCACCTCGTCGAATACATTCAAACGGACGTTTGGGTTCGGTTCCAAAAATTGCGCGGCGAAAACTGCCGTTACTTTTGCGCCGACGACACGCACGGCGCCGCGATCACCATCTCGGCCCGTAAAAAAGGCGTTACTGAAGAAGAGTTTATCGCCGAAGTCAACGAAAAACACCGCGCCGACTTCGCCGGATTCGGGATCGAGTTCGACCATTACGGCAGCACGAACTCGCCGCAAACCCGCCGCTTCTGCGACGAGATTTGGGCGAAACTCCGCGAAGCCGGCTTCGTCGCCGAACGCGAAATCGAACAGCTCTTCGACCCGGTCGAAGGCCGCTTCCTCGCCGACCGCTTCGTGCGCGGGACTTGCCCGAAATGCGGCAAAACCGACCAATACGGCGACAGTTGCGAGTGCGGCGCCGTCTATTCGCCGACCGAGCTGATCGACCCGAAAAGCGCGCTTTCCGGAGCGACGCCGGAACTGCGCAAGGCGAAACACCTCTTCGTCGAGATCGAAAAAGCGCGTCCGTTCCTCGAACGTTGGATCGACGAATCGGGCGCCCTGCAACCGGAAATCGCGAATTACCTCAAGGGCCAATTCCTCGGCGACGAACTTTGGCCTTGGGACGTTTCGCGCCCGGCGCCGTATTTCGGGTTCGAAATCCCGGATTCGCCCGGCAACTACTGGTACGTCTGGTTCGACGCGCCGATCGGCTATATGGGGTCGACGCTCGAATGGTGCGAGAAAAACGGCGAAGATTTCGACGGTTGGTGGCGGAATCCTGAAACGGAAATTCACCACTTCATCGGGAAGGATATTACCTATTTTCACACCCTTTTCTGGCCGGCGACGCTCCAAACGGCGGGCTTCAACCTCCCGAAAAAGGTGCATATTCACGGCTTTTTGACCGTCGACGGCGAAAAAATGTCGAAGTCGAAAGGGACGTTCGTCTTGGCGCGGACGTACCTTAAACACCTCGACCCGTCGTACTTGCGCTATTTCTTCTCGACGAAAACGAGTTCCCGCGTCGACGACCTCGACCTGAACTTGGAGGAAATGGAGCTGAAAGTCAACGCGGACTTGGTCGGCGTCGTCGTCAACTTGGCGAGCCGAACGGCGAAGTTTGCGAACGCGACCGGTTTGGCCGACGTTTACCCGGAAGACGGCGGACTCTTCGCGGAAGCGGCGGCGAAATCGGAGGAAATCGCGGCGGCGTACGAAGAGCGCGACTTCGGGAAGGCGATTCGAACGATTTTGGAATGCGGGTACCGCGCCAACCGTTACGTCGAGGAGACCGCGCCCTGGACGCTCCGCAAGGAATGGGCGGCGCTCGAAAAGGACGAAAACGCGACGCCGGAAGCGCGGGAAGCGGCTCGCCGTCGCCTGCAAGACGCCGTAACGGTTAGCTTGAACCTCTTCCGCCAAGTCGTCGTTTACTTGGCGCCGGTCTTGCCGGAGTTGGCGAAGAAGACGGAAGAGCTGCTCAACACGAAGATTGAAAGTTGGAACGACGCGCAGTCGCCGATTCTCGGAACGGCGGTGAACGAATACCGTCATATGATGGCGCGCGTCCCGAAGGAAGGAATTGTCGCAATGCTTGAAGAATCGAAAGAAACGTTGAAACCGGAAGCGGAAGCCGCCCCGGTCGCCGAAAATACCGAAACCGCCGCTTGCCCGTGTTGCGCCGAATGCGCCGCCGAAGCGACCGAAGCCGCCGCTCCGACCGGAATCGCGCCTTGGTTTGACTCCGCGGAACCGCTCGCGGCGGAACCGATGAGCGAAACGATTACGATCGACGACTTTTTGAAGGTCGACCTCCGCGTCGGGCGTATTATCGAAGCGGAGCAAGTGAAGGAAGCGCGCAAGTTGCTGAAATTGAAGATTTCGCTCGGCGGCGACGAAACGCGACAAGTTTTCGCCGGGATTAAAGCGGCGTATCCGGAAGCGGAAAAACTGATCGGCAAACTGGTCGTTTTCGTCGCGAACCTGCAACCGCGCCAAATGAAGTTCGGCCTTAGCGAAGGGATGGTCGTCGCGAGCGGCCCCGGCGGTCCGGACGTCTTCCTGACCTTCCCGGACGAAGGCGCGAAACCGGGGATGCGCTTGCACTAAGTTTAACGTTGACGACGTTTGCGCGTATTTTGCGTTGAAACGTTGATTCGCGGCGCGAACCGCGTTGATAAAGCGGCGATTTTGATCGAAACGTCAAGTCGCCGCTTTTTTTGCGTTGGAGCGAAAGAAAAAACGCGTCGAGCGGTTGAGGCTCGACGCGTTTTTGATTGTTCGGCGTTTTTGAAGCGCCGCGCCTTCGCCGACTTGCGATTCGACGGCGGCGCGGCAAGCGTTGTAAACGCCGTTATTTCGAGAGTTCGACGTTGAAAACGAACGCGTGCGCGCCGTCGCGTTCGGCGTCGGTCATCTCGTAAACGCTCGTCAGCGACTCCGCCGGAAGGGCGAGTTTGCCGTCGGCGCCGACCTTGACGGCGAGCGGTTCGATCGCGGAACCGTCGTTCTTTTTCGAAACCAACACGTTCGGGCCGAGACGCAACACCGTTTCCGGAAGCGTCGCGGTTTGACCGGCTTCCAACGTCGGAACGGCGACGCGGTTGAAGCGGCGGTCTTCCAAAATCGGCTCGGCGGCGAAGCGAATTTCCAACTCCGCGCCCGCTTCGACGTCGCCCAAAACGCAACGCCCGTTCGCGACGGCGACCGAAATCGACGTCGAAACGGAAACCGAACCGCCGCTCGCTTGCGTCGTTTGAGAAGCGGAAGTCGAAACGTTCGCCGCCCAATCCGGAACGCGAATCGCCAAGGAAACTTTTTTCCCTTAAAAACCAAGTCGGAGGCCAAGCGG
>JAZNJF010000110.1:0-4514 GCA_045577885.1 Thermoguttaceae bacterium
GACACGGTAAACACAAAAACGGCTTGACTTACTGTAATCAAGGAAGCGATTCGAGCGCCGGCGGTTGTTCTTGCCACGGTTCCGAGCTTCCCGATTGCACTTGCGCCGATTACTGTTGCCGCGATAAATGCGCCTGCGAAGCGCACGCCGACGGCTCCGCTCACACCTTACACCAAAACGGCTCGTCGACGTGTTTAGGCGAGCCCGGCGAAAACGGCTGCGATTGTCATATCGTTTGTACTTGCGCCAATTACTGTTGTAAATGCGCTTGCGAATGCGCCTATCCGAAATGCTCGAACGGACTTTGCGGCGTCCACAAAAACGGCTCGACTCAATGTTCGGGCGGCGAGTCTGACTGCGAGTGTCATCGACCTCCGGATTTTGACGTTCCCGAAGTCGAACGTTCAAACGAGTTTATCTCGAAAAGCGAGTATGAAGAGTGGCACGAAACGCTTCGAAAAAAACTCGACGAGAAGTTTAATATCTCCTTTGTTCGCGACGGTTTGGAAAATTTTCAAGGTTCGACGACCCTACCCGTCTGGAAACTACCGACCGAATCGCTGACCGGCGAACCGGTCGAAATCAATTTGAACATTATCGCGAATTATGAAATCTTTGCGATAGCGCGTAGCGTTTTAGCGCTTTGGGTTTACTTTTTCACTTTTTCGATTGTTTTTAACTCGTTGCGTAAGTTGCTTTAAGGAGATTTGCGTTGAATTGGCTCGCGTTGAGTTCGCCGTTTCTTTGGCTGATAACGAAACTTTTCGATATAACGAAGTGGAGCGCGACGACGGCTTATAACGGCGCCGTCGAACTCGCGGAGTTTATTTTTAAAGAGATTATCGGGCTCTTCTGCTGGACGCTCGATTTTCTACCCGACTACGACCTCTCCGCCTACGAAAACGGCTTAAACACATTGTTTTATTACTTTAGCGCGTTCGATTCCCTTTTGCCGTTCACGGAAATAACGTTAAGCGTTCTTTTTTTAATTGGCTATTTTACGATGTTTACGTTAATTCGCCTAATTTTAAAGTTGATTCCGGGTATCGGTTGATATGACGATTAAAATCATTTACGGTAAACCCGGTAGCGGCAAGAGTTATCATGCCGTTAAGGTGATGGCGGAGATTCTTTGCGACTGGGCGCGCGTCGAGCGTAAAAAAGGCGAGCGCTATCCGCAACGACTTTATACCAACCTGCCGATAAATCGCGACACGATGAAGGCTTACGTCGAAAAAGAAATCGGCTTCGAGTTCGACGTCGATTATTACCTCGTGTCGCTCGACGATAAGTTCTTTCGTCGCCCGGAATACCAACTCGACAATCGCGGCTGTAAAATTATGGTCGACGGCAAGCCGGTCGTCTCGTACTGGTGGGACGATTTGCCGGACGATTTACTTATTGTCATCGACGAGATTCACCGCTTCTTAGGCAAGGAATACGCGTATGTTAGGCCGCTTGAAGAATCGGCGGCGCTCCGCGATTATATGGGGATGCACCGCCATCACCGGCACGACTGGATACTCCTAACCCAAGACAAGGGGCAAATTGCGCGCGACGTTTTGCGCATGAGCGAACAGGCGATCCACGTCTTCAACGCGAAATCGATGACGCTCGGCTTCCCGATCTCCATTCCCGGCGAAGATATTGAAACGCTCCTCAAAGGATTCGGCGTAACCCGCCAATTATATCGAGTTAGAGCCGGAACGTACAGCGGAAACCGCGTCGTTTTCGACGGTACGACAAGCGCTTTCGTGATGACGCCGGAAATTTTTGCGCTTTACACGTCGAACACGTTGGCCGCGTCGAAAGTCGATATCGTCGGCGACCGCGCCCTTCCCTTCGACGGCAAAATCGGCGCCGTTTTATGGTTCGCAAAACGCCATTTTCCTCACCTTGCGTTTAAATTCGTCGACGGATTTTTACTTATTGTCGCCTTTGTTGAAATCGTTCCGAACTTGCCCGCGATTTTAGTCAACAGCGCGAAAAAACCGCCGAAAACCGTTAAAAAACAAGAGGTTAAAATTTCCGCGAAACCGGAAAATATTAGCGCTTTACCGCAAGAAGCGCCGCTTCAAGCGCCGATAAATCCAATAGAATCAAGCGCTTCGACAGGAACGGAATCGTCGGAGCCTCTCTTGGAAAACACGTTCGAAACGGCGTCGAAACCGCCGCGACACGACGAAGCGTCCGACCTCGCGATTATCGGATTCTTTCCGGATCGCGTTATTACCTCGGTCGGCGATACGTATCGAGTCGGCGAAACGGCGACGTTGGGAGTCGATAACGATGGCAAGGATGTCGTCCAATCTCTTGAAAAGATTAACGTTAAGCGCCGCGAAGCGCTCTTTTCCGGCCCCTATCTTTGGACTCGTCGAGGTTTCGAACCGCCTCTTCGCGTCGAGGAAGAAGAACCAGAAACCGTTGAAAATATTGACGTTGGCGACGACCGCGGCAATATCGACCCTATTCGCGACGGGTTGCCGCTCGTCGGAGTTTTGGCGTCCGGAACTGGAAGCGGACGAACCGAAGTTCGAGACGTCGCAAATGCAACAAATACAAGGGATAAGAGCGAACGGCGACAAGTTGACGTTCAGTTTTAGCGGCGTTCCGCTTTCGGTCGCCTGCGAAGAGATTTCGGACGTCGCCGGGGTCGACGTGTTTTGTTCGGCGGAAATTGCGCAAACTCCGATTACCGAATACTTTGCGCTTCGCGAAGTCGGCGATATTTTGTTCCTCCTCGCCAAGTCGAACGGATTCGAACTGCAAGAGATTCGCGGCGTTTACTTCCTGTCGCAGGCCGCCGACGATTCGGCGAACGTTCCGCGTGTTTACCGCCTTCCGCCGGGCGAAAGCGTCGAAGTCCTAAGCGCCGTTAAATCGTGCCTTAGCGAAACCGGAACTTGCAACGTTACCGGCTCCGTCGTCGTGGTGGTCGACGCGTTGGCCGTTCACGACCGCCTGGACGCGTTATTCGGCGTTTTGCACGCCAACCTGTCGACGTCGTACCTGTGCGACGTGTATTTCCTCCGTCTTAAATACAACGATTACATCAATTTAAGCGCGGAACTGGAAGTCGATTCGTCGCTCGATTTGCTGGAAGGCGGCTTCGACGTCGAGGATCTGTTTTCGCTGTACGCAAGCGGCGACTTGAGCAACGGCAAAAACCGGGTCGACCAACGCCCCGCCCTGTTGCTTTCGGACGGCCAAAAGACGACGTTAACCGTTGGAAGCGAAATAGTTAAGGAGAAGAAGCAAGTTTCCGCCGAGGGCTATTCCAGCACATCCGGTTACGAACGTTTTCAAGACGGTTTGGAACTGTCGCTGACGCCGCGCAAACTCGACAACGGTTTGATAGCGTTGGACTTAGACCTATCGATTTCGACCTTCGATCAAAGCGAGACCGGCGGCGATTCGTCGGTCGTTCCGAAGTCGGACAAGTCAAGCCTTGTAACGAAAGGACTTGTCGTTCGCGACGGTCGCCTAAATTACGTCGGAAGTATCGACCGCCGCGACGAGTCGAAGGGCTTGGGGCTGTTTACCTTATCGAGAACGCGAAACGCCGACGTAGTAACGATTTGGGCGCGCGTTCGTGAAGTCAAGAACTGAAAGGAGTTATAGTCGATGATTACAACAATTTACGGCGATTACGAATACGGCGTTACATATTATAGCGTTGACGAAATTGTCGACCGTCTCGTTAAAGGACGTCGCGTTATTACGAATATTCCGCTTAACCGGGACGCCGTCGGCGCTTACGTCAAGAGGAAGCGCGGTCGCTTCGACGCTTCGCGTCTCGTCTTACTGAACGACGCGGAACTTTGTAGAAGTCCTTGGGACGCTCGCTTTCGTTCGAAAAAAGCGTCGATTGTGATTTGCGAAACGCCTAACCTAAGCGATAACAAGCATTATAACAGTTTGCCTTTAGCTTCCTTGCAACATAGGCATAACGCTCAAGATTGGCTATTTTGCGTTTACGATTGCGACGCTTCTTTTAGTCGTAACTGCCTTTTGCACTGCGATTATGCGATTCGTGTTTTGCAAACGCTTTCTCGGCGTGGGAATCGTCGGGGAATGGAATTGTTTCGAGGCGCGTTTCAATTTAACGTTGGATTTTACGAAGGCGTGTCGTATGGACGTTATAATTTTTTCGAGCCTGAAATTTGCGAACTGATTCCAAGCGTCGAAGTTAAGAACTGAAAGGACTTAAATGCGTAAAACGCCGGAAGATTTTTATAACCTGTTTTGCGACAAGTTTTTACCACGTTGTACGTGCGTCATTCTTTCGCCGCGTCCGTTGGAATGCAGGTTTCGCTTTTTGCTAATACTCTATGGCGTGGCCTCCGATATGACGGGGCGCCGTTATAAAGAATCGCAACCGACGGTCGCGCAACTTTTGGAAGAGTGGTCGGACGGTTTCACTTGTCGACTTTTTGAACGTTTCGAAAATGTTCTTAACGCGGACGACGCTCGTATAAATTTTACTTGTCGTTGGCCGCCGATCAAAAATGAAG
>JAZNJF010000111.1:0-6248 GCA_045577885.1 Thermoguttaceae bacterium
GCCCCCAGCATATGCTGAACGCCCACCTCTCTACATTCGCCGATAACTTCAAGAAATCCTGCCTTCATCTGTGCGCAGATCTCATCCATCCCGCCTTCCTCGCTGATGATCCGCTCGATCACTCCGAAGGAAAGCAGATCTTCCGCCGTCAGCTTCAGGCATTCGCTGGCTTCCTTGCCCCGCCTGGCGTCCTTCCAGATGATGCTCGCGCCGCCCTCGGGCGAAATCACCGAATAAACGGAGTTTTCCAGCATCCACACCTGATCGGCCACCGCCAGCGCCAGCGCACCGCCGCTGCCGCCCTCGCCGATGATGACGGAAATGACCGGGGTTTTGAGCGTCATCATCTCATAGATGTTCTCGGCAATGGCCAGGCCCTGCCCCCGCTCCTCCGCGCCCACGCCGCAGAATGCGCCGGAGGTGTCCACCAGACAGATCACCGGACGGCGGAATTTATCCGCCAGCTTCATCTGCCGGAGCGCCTTTCTGTATCCTTCCGGATGCACGGATCCGAAATTCCGCTTCACCTTATCCGCCGTATCTCGGCCCTTTTCGATGCCGATCACCGTCACCGGCGTATCCTCCAGCATCGCAATTCCCGCGACAATCACCTGATAGTCTGCAAAGCGCCTGTCCCCGTGCATCTCGGTAAAATCGGTGAAAATCCTCTCAATGAAGCTCACCGCCGTCGGCCGGCCCTTGGCTCGCGCCGCCTGTACCTTTTCATACGCCGTCATGGACCGGCCTCCTTCCGTGCAGCCTCATCAGCCGCATCAGCATTTCCCTCTGACCGCGGCGGTCGGCAATGCAGTCCACAAAGCCCTTGTCCTGCTGAAACTCAGCCTTCTGGAAGCCCTCGGGCAGCTTCTGCCGGATGGTCTGCTCGATGACGCGCGGCCCGGCAAAGCCGATCAGCGCGCCGGGCTCGGCCAGCGTGATATCGGCCTCCATGGCAAAGCTCGCCGTCACGCCGCCGGTCGTCGGGTCAGTCAGAACGGCAATATAGAGATGGCCCGCATCCGAATGCCGCTTGACTGCGCCGCTGGTCTTGGCCATCTGCATCAGCGACAGAATCCCCTCGTGCATCCGCGCGCCGCCTCCGGAACCGGAAACGACGATCAGCGGCAAGTTTTGCTCTTGAGCCCGTTCGATCGCTCGCGTCAGTTTTTCGCCGACGACGGAGCCCATACTCCCCATAATGAAGCGGGAGTCGGTAACGGCGAACGCGACTTTGCGCGCCCGCACCCGTCCGCACCCGGAAACGATCGCGTCGCGAAGGCCGGTCGCCTTGCGGTCGTCGACGAGCCGGTCTTTATACGCTTTTCTATCGCGGAAATTCAACGGGTCGGCGGCGATCATATCGGCGTCCCATTCCTCGAACGTTCCTTCGTCGAGCGTTTGCGCGATCCGTTCCTGCGCGGTAATCGCCCAGTGATAGTCGCATTCGGGACACGTTCCCAACCGACGCTGCGCCTCCTTGCGGAAGATCGTCGCTTGACAGCCGGGGCACCGCACCCAAAGTCCTTGGGGAACGCCGCGTTTATCTTTCGTTTCCTCGGAATCTTGCCAACTCATCCGTTCGGTTTCCTAAATTTCGTTTCGTTTTTAAAAAATATCCGCGATTTTATTTTTTGCCGCCGCCAATTTTGCCGTTTTTAACGGTTTCGCGCTTTTCCCGATTTTAACGTTTCCAACGGTTCAGCGTTTTTACCGATTTTAACGCCGTTTCGTCAGCGATTCCCGCCGCGAGCGTCGAGCGCGAGCCGCTTCAAGAGCGCGAGTCGGCGCCCGTAATCGTCGGCTTTGAAGACGCCCGTTCCGGCGACGAAGAGGTTCGCTCCGGCTTCCGCGGCGTCGGCGATCGTTACCGGGTCGATTCCGCCGTCGATCTCGATCAGCGCGTCCGGACGGGCGACCGAGCGCAACTTCCGAACGACGTCGAGCGCCTGCGGACAAAATTTTTGCCCGCCGAATCCGGCTTGAACGCTCATCGTCAGCAAAATATCGGCTTCTGCGACGAACGGCAAAACCCGCTCGACCGGCGTCCCCAAGTCGAGAACGAGCCCCGGCGCGGCGCCGAGTTCGCGAATCCGGCGCAAAAGGGGCGTCGGGTTCGGCGCGGCCTCGATATGAATCGACAGCGAGTCGGCGCCCGCGTTTCGGAACGCCTCCAAATATTTTTCCGGCTCGACGATCATCAGGTGAACGTCGAGTTTGAGGTCGGTAACTTTCCGCAACGACGCGACGACCGGAACGCCGATACTGATGTTCGGAACGAGCCGTCCGTCCATCACGTCGACGTGCAGAACCCGCGCGCCCCCCGCTTCCAAACGGCGAACTTCGCGTTCAAGATTCGCAAAGTCGGCGGCCAACAGCGACGGGGCGATCGTCGCGCCGTCGCGGGCGAGCTCCGCCGTCCAAGATTGAGATTTCGTCGTTCCGCTCTCCGTCGTTTCGCTCATTGCGTTCGTCTTTCCTTTATTTTCGTCGAAACGGCTCCGAGTCGAGCCGTCGTTGAGGCGCCGCCGAAAAGCCCGCGCGACGCCCTCTTTATTAAGTATATCGAAACGCGCTCGATTTCAAAGGGCCGCGTCCCCTCTTTCTTGCGTCTTTTTGCGAAAATCGTCGAAACGGTTCCGAAGCGCCGCCCGACCAAACCGCCTCGCCTTCCCAGTTTTCCCAACCGATAAAATCGGCGTCCCGCAAAAACGGGTCGATAAAAGCGACGACAACCAAACGACGGCGCAATATTCTTTGTTTTTTTCCGTTTGTCGCCGCAAAGCGGTCGCGGAACAAGCAAAATCGCATTTTTTTAACGAAATCTTGCGAAGGGCGCTTGACAAAATTTGCGCCCCGGGGTATGAAAAATACGCAAAGAGCGCCGCGCGAGCAAAACGACTCCGTTCGAAGCGATTTTTTCAAAACGCGTCGACGTTCGGCTTCCCCCGCCCGCCCAGACCGCCCGCTTTCACTTATTTACCCATTTTATCGACAACGGAACTTTTCGACGCAATGATTCAGAGCAAAAAAGACGAAGACGGAATCGCGCTGGTGATCGTCGAGTCCCCGGCGAAAGCGAAAACGATCGGAAAATATCTCGGCGACCGTTACGTCGTCGAGGCGAGCGTCGGGCACGTCCGCGACCTTCCCAAGGGCGCCAAGGAAATTCCGGACGAATATAAAAAGGAGACTTGGGCGCGTCTCGGCGTCAACGTCGAATCGAATTTCGAACCGATTTACGTCGTTCCGGACGAAAAATCGAAACAGATCAAAAAGCTGAAAAGTCTCCTCAAAACGGCGTCGTCGCTTTATCTCGCGACGGACGAAGACCGCGAAGGAGAGGCGATCAGTTGGCACTTGCTCGAAACGTTGAAACCGCGCGTCCCGGTGCGGCGGCTCGTTTTTCACGAAATCACTAAGTCGGCTATTTTGAACGCTTTAGAGAACCCTCGCGACGTCGACGAACGCCTCGTCGACGCTCAAGAAACGCGCCGCGTTCTCGACCGTCTTTACGGTTACGAAGCATCGCCGTTACTTTGGTACAAAATTCGAAATAATCTGTCGGCCGGTCGGGTTCAGAGCGTCGCGGTGCGGTTGGTCGTCGACCGCGAACGAGAGCGCGTCGCCTTCAACAGCGCCGACTATTGGGACGTTCTCGGCGTCTTCTCGCCCGAAGGGAAACGTTCGTTTAACGCGACCTTAACGTCGCTCGGCGGGAAGTCGATTCCGGTCGGGAAAGACTTCAACCCGGCGACCGGGAAGCTCGCCAAGCCGGAGAAATTCGCGCTTCTCGACGAAGCGGCGGCTCGCGCGTTGGTCGAGCGTCTTTCCGGTCGCGACGCGGTCGTCGAGTCGGTCGAGGAAAAGCCTTACGTTACGCGGCCTTACGCTCCGTTCACGACGAGCGCGCTCCAGCAGGAGGCGAACCGCAAACTGAACTTTACGGCCCGCCGCACGATGAGCGTCGCGCAAAGCCTTTACGAAAACGGGCGCATCACCTACATGCGCACCGACTCGACGAACCTTTCGCAGGAGGCGTTGCGAGCGGCGCGCGCCCTCGTCGCCGAACATTACGGGCCGGAATATTTGCCGGACAAACCGCGTTATTATCAAACGAAAGTCAAAAACGCGCAGGAAGCGCACGAAGCGATCCGTCCCGCCGGATCGCGCTTCGCGTTGCCGGAAGAGTTGCGCGGCGTCTTAACTAGCGACGAATACAAACTTTACGACCTCATTTGGAAGCGCGCCGTCGCGAGTCAAATGACGGACGCCCGCGGCAAGCGCAAAACGATCGTCGCGACGATCGACGACGCGCGCTTCCAAGTCGGCGGGAAAACGATCGAATTCCCGGGCTATCTCCGCGCTTACGTCGAAGGAAAAGACGACCCAAGCGCCGAACTGGCCGACCAAGAAACGATTTTGCCGGACGTTAAAGTCGGCGAGTCGCTCCGTTGCGACGAGCTGACGCCGCAGGGGCACTCGACCGCTCCGCCGCCGCGTTACTCGGAAGCGGCGCTGACTCGCGCTCTCGAAGAAAAAGGGATCGGCCGCCCGAGCACGTACGCGTCGATCATCGACGTCATCCTGAACCGTAAATACGTCTTCAAGAAGGGGAGCGCGCTTGTTCCGACTTGGACGGCGTTCGCGGTTTGCCGCCTCCTCGAAACGCATTTTCCGGAGCTGATCGATTACGGCTTCACCGCCGATATGGAGAACGAACTCGACGCGATCAGCCGCGGCGAACGGGAGCGCCTCCCCTACTTGAAGGCGTTCTACTTCGGCGACCCGGCGGCGACGACGGACGCGAACGGCGTCGCGCAAGTCGACGCGTCGTTCCCCTTCCCGGCGTCGTTCGCGCTCGGATTAAAGAACTTGATTCAAAGCAAGGTCGACGAAATCGACGCTCGCGCCGTCAGCCAGTTCGAAATCGGAACGCCGGAAGCCGACGCCGACGGAACGCCCGCCGACCCGGTCGTCCTGCGCGTCGGTCGATACGGCCCGTTCCTCCAACAGGGCGAACGTCAAGCGAGCGTCCCGGAAGACCTGCCGCCGGACGAACTGACGCTCGCCAAAGCGCTCGAAATGTTGGCGAACGCCGAAAAGACGGACGACCCGCTCGGCGTTTGCCCCGACACCGGCAAACCGGTTTACCTTAAAATCGGTCGTTTCGGCCCTTACGTTCAACGCGGCGACGCGGACGACGACGAGAAACCGCAAAACGCGTCTTTGCTTCGCGGGATGCAAGTCGGCGACGTCAACCTTGAAACGGCGTTGGCGCTGTTGAGCTTGCCGAAGACGCTCGGCGTCGACGCGGAGAACGGCGACGAGCCGGTCGTCGTTAGCAACGGTCGTTTCGGCCCTTACGTCAAGCGCGGGACGGAGTCGCGTTCGCTCCCGGCGGACGTTTCGCCGTTGGAGGTAACGCTCGAACAAGCGCTCGAGTTGCTTGCGAAGCCGAAATACGGCGGTCGCGGCGGCGCGTCGAAGAAGACGGAGCCGCTTCGTCTCTTCGAGAAATCGCCGGTTACCGGAAACGAAGTGCGCTTGATGCCGGGTCGTTTCGGCCCTTACGTTACCGACGGCGAGACGAACGCTTCGCTCCCGCGCGACCTGCCGACGGACGAGCTGACGTTCGAACGGGCGCTCGAGCTTCTCGCCGACCGCGCCGCGAAGGGGACGACGTCGCGCAAAAAGAAAGCGGCGAAAAAGACGACGAAAAAGGCCGCCGCTAAGAAAACGACGACCAAAAAAGCGACGAAGAAAGCCGACGCGACCGACGCCGACTCGGACGAAGCGCCGGTCAAAAAGACGTCGCGCAAAACCGCCGTCAAAAAGACCGCGACGAAGAAAACCGCCGCCAAGAAAACGACCGCGAAAAAAGCGACGAAGAAAGCCGCCGCGTCGGACGAAGCGCCGACCGCGACGAGCGCCGCGAAGAAAACGACCGCCGCCAAGAAAACCGTCAAAAAGACCGCGACGAAGAAAACCGCCGCGAAAAAGACGACGAAAAAAGCGGTCGCCGTTCCGGAACGCTTGAAACCGGAAGATTTCGCGTTCGACCCGAACGACGTCCCGTTCGACGTCGACTGATTTCGCCGCGACGCTCGAACGCCGCTCGGTTAAAGTAATTTTGTCGAGCGACGTTCCGTCGCTTGCGAACCGGCAAAAACGGCAAAGCCGACGCTCAACGTTGGCGCCCGGTTTGCCGCCGATCGACGGTTTCCCCGTATCTCCCCGCTCCCGACTCT
>JAZNJF010000112.1:0-1663 GCA_045577885.1 Thermoguttaceae bacterium
CGTCGACGCGTTGCGAAAGCGTTTGCCGAACTGCGAAATTCGGTTTACGCCGAGAGATTAAAGAATATTTGTTAAGATTTAAGCATTGATAATAAAGGGTTTGCAATGAATAATAATATGCCGACCGTTACGCTTTCGCAAGCGAAATCGATTATTAAGGCGCTGGCCCGCGAACAGAGCGTTTTGCTCCTCTCCGCGCCGGGCGTCGGGAAGTCCGACATTGTGTCGCAAGCCGCCGTCGAAGCGGGACTTCCGTGCCGTTCGCTCCTCGGAACGCAGATCGCGCCGGAAGACGTCAGCGGGATCCCGCGCATCGTCGGCGAGCGGAGCGTCTTCTGTCCGCCGCGCGTCCTGTTGCCGGAAGAGCCGGAGCCGTTTTGCCTCTTCCTCGACGAACTTCCCGCGTGCACGCCCGACATTCAGAAGTCGTTCTATTCGCTCCTTTTAGAGCGACGTTTGGGCGAATGGCCGCTTCCGGAAGGGACGTGGGTCGTCGCCGCCGGGAACCGCGTTGAAGACCGTTCGCTCGTCCGGTCGCTCTCCGCGGCGCTCGTCAACCGCGTCGTCATTTTGAACGTTCGCGTCGACGTTAAAGAATGGCTCGTTTGGGCGAACAATAACGGCGTAAGAAAGGATATTATTGCGTTTATCGCCTTTATGAACGACGCGCTCGCCCGACCGGTTCCTCCGACGCCGGGGCCGTTCTCGACGCCGCGCGCTTGGGCGAGTTTGTCGCGAGCGATCGATTTGGCCGAAGAAAACGGCATTTTGACGCTGGAAACGTTGCGAGCGTTGGCGTTCGGTCGGATTTCGCCGGAAGACGCCGCGACGTTCTGCGTTTACGCCGAGTCGCAAATGGCGGACTTGAGCCCTTGGACCGAGTACCTGAAAGGGAAGACTCCGTTGCCGGAAGATTCGACGGCGCGGTGGTTTGTGTTGCACGGGCTTCGCCTCGGAATTTATCGAGACGAAGCCCGCGACGCCGCGTCGCCGGAAGAGGTTAACGCCTTTTTGAAGGGGCTGAATCCGGAAGAACGCGCCGCCGTGTTGCTGGGGAACGTCGCCCGCTGGGGAGAACTCGGCGCCGACGACGCGATTTTGGCGACGCTCAAAGAAATTACCGGAATTGAGTGATAGCGTGTAATATTGAAAGCGCGACCGCTTGGAAGTAAAGCGGTTGCGTTAAACGACCGAAACGGCTAACCGACGTCGCGTTTTTCAGACGCGGCGTCGTTTTTTTGTCGCGTTTTGGAGAGAAAGGCGGAGGAGGCGAGAAAAGTGAAAAAAACGGCGCGTTTTCTTGGATTTTGCTTGAATTTTGCGGCTCGAGCGGGTATACTTAACGAATCGCGGCGCGTCGGGCGGAAACGACGGCGCAAAACGCCGCGAACGACTTGCTTGTTTTCTGGAATAAGGACGAAACACGTCCGCTTAAACGACGCGACGTCGCGTCGTGAACGGAGCCTTTATGAAACGAACGAAAGATTGGCGCAAGCGAGCGTTGACGACCGCCGTCGTCGTCGCGGCGCTTGGGGCGAACGCTGGTTGGGAAACGTTGACCGGTCGGGAAACTATTGCGAACGCGGCGGTTGCGAACGACGGCGACGCGACGCCGCAAAAGACGCGTCCGTTGGTTAGCGACTTCGTATCGCCGCCCGATTCC
>JAZNJF010000113.1:0-15813 GCA_045577885.1 Thermoguttaceae bacterium
TGGGACTACGCGATTCTTCCGGTCGCCGACAAATTCGAAGCGCCGCAAGGTCAAATTCTCGTTCCGTTCTGCGCCGAATCCGCGCTCTCCGGCGTCGGTAAAAACGTCGGCGCGGAAAACAACCTTTGGTACAAAACGACGTTCGAAGTTCCCGCCGACTGGGCCGGCAAAGAAATTATGCTGAACTTCGGCGCCGTCGACTGGCGCGCCGACGTCTTCGTCAACGACGTTAAAGTCGGCCACCACCAAGGCGGCTTCACCCCGTTCACGGTCGACGTTACCCGCGCTCTCAAAAAAGAAGGCGCGCAAACGCTCGTCGTCAAAGTTTGGGACCCGACGAACGACGGCCCGCAACCGATCGGCAAGCAAATCAAAAACCCGCACGGCATTTGGTACACGCCGGTCTCGGGTATTTGGCAAACCGTTTGGCTCGAACCGGTTTCGAAAGCGCACATCGTTAAGGTTCGCCCGATTCCGGATATCGACGACATGACCTGCGCCGTCGTCGTCGAAGTCGCGAACGCCGAAGGTTGCTCGGTCAAAATCGGCGACCAAACCGCGAAAGTCGTCTCCAACAAAGCGACGATCACGCTCGACGCCAAAGGCAAGGCCCTCTGGACGCCGGATACGCCGAACCTCCACGACCTCGAAGTTTCGCTCGTCAAGGGCGACGCGACGGTCGATACGGTCAAGTCGTATTACGCGATGCGCAAAACCTCGATCGGCAAAGACGAAAAAGGGATCACCCGTCTGATGCTGAACAACGAGTTCCTCTTCCAACACGGTCCGCTCGACCAAGGTTGGTGGCCGGACGGTCTCCTCACCCCGCCGACTTACGAAGCGATGGTCTACGACATGAAAGTCCTCAAAGACCTCGGCTACAACATGATTCGTAAGCACATCAAAGTCGAACCGGCGCGCTACTACTACGAATGCGACCGCTTGGGCTTCCTGATGTGGCAAGACATGCCGAGCGGCGACACGAAAAACTACATCGCGCCGAACGCTCCGGACGCCGAACGCACGCCGGAATCGGTCTCCTACTACGAAACCGAACTCCGTCAAATGTTCGACGCGCTCGACGTTTACCCGTGTATCGTCGTTTGGGTTCCGTTCAACGAAGGTTGGGGCCAATTCGACACCTACCGCATCGTCGACCTCTGCCGTAAACTGGACTCGACCCGTCCGATCATCTGCACGTCCGGTTGGGCCGACCGCGCCGAATGCGGCGACATCCACGACATGCACAAATATCGCGGCCCGGGCATGTTCCCGGCCGAAGAAAACCGCGCGTCCGTCCTCGGCGAATACGGCGGTCTCGGCCTGAAGGTCAGCGGCCACGTTTGGCAAGAAGACTCGAACTGGGGTTACGGCGGTCTGTTCGAAACTCCGGAAGCGCTCTTCTCGTTCTACAACAACCAAAACCGCGAAATGCGCGCGCTCATCGAAGCCGGTCTCTCGGCGGCCGTTTACACCCAAACGACCGACGTCGAAATCGAACTCAACGGTTTCATGACCTACGACCGCGCCGTCATTAAGTTCCCGGTCGACGCGATGCGCAAATCGAACGAAGCGCTCCGCCTCCCGGCTCCGGAAGTCAAAGTCGTCGTTCCTTGCTCGAAGACGAACGCTCAAAAGTGGAGCTACACCTTCGAAAAACCGGCCGACAACTGGGCCGCCGTCGATTTCGACGCTTCCGCTTGGAAAGTCGGCGAAGCCGGGTTCGGTACGAAAGACACGCCGGACACGAACGTCCGCACCGTTTGGGACACGAGCGACATTTGGATTCGCCGCGACGTTGAAATCGCCGCCGAAGACATTGAAGACGTCGCCCAACTCGTCGGCTACGGCTACCACGACGAAGATTGCGAAATCTACATTAACGGCGTCGAAGTCGCGAAATGCACTAGCTACGCTTCCTACGGCTACCTCGGTTTGGACGCCGTCGCGCTGAAAAAAGCGCTGAAAGCGGGCAAAAACACGATCGCGATCCACTGCAAGCAAACCAAAGGCGGTCAATACATCGACTTCGGTATCATTCGCGAAATCCCGGCGACGAAATAAGCCGACCGATTAACGCTTTTTCCCTCGGCGGTCGCGCTTCGTCGACCGCCGACTAAGCGCGAGACGCCGCGACGTTCAACGCGTCGCGGCGTTTTTTACGTCTTTCTTTCTCTTTTTTCTTTTTTCTTCTTTCCCGGAAAGGCCCCCGTATGCCGCGCTCCCTCGCCTCTCGTTTTGAAACGAACGTTCGCCCCGACGGTTCGCTCGAGTTAACCTCTTTCGACGCGACCGATTACGACGCGTCGACGCTTGAAATTCCCGCCGCAATCGCCGGGCGTCCGGTCAAGGCGCTCGGCGATTTTTTCTCCGCCGACTCGGGCCAAACGTTCGCGGCGGTTCGACTTCCCTCCGGACTCGAACGAATCGGCGACTGCGCGTTCGCCGGTTGCGCGCGTTTGTCGTCGCTCGTTTTTCCGTCGAGTCTCGAAGAAGTCGGCGTCGACGCGTTCGAAGGTTGTTCGGCGTTAACGCAACTCGTTCTTCCGTCGAACGTTCGCGAAATCGGCTTCGGCGCGTTCGCGCGTTGCGCCGCGCTTGCGAAAATCGACGTCGCCCCGGAAAACCCGCGCTTTCGAAGCGTCGACGGCGTTCTTTTCGACGCGGAAACGAAGACGCTCCTCGCCTTTCCCGCCGGAAACGACGCGACCGTTTACGTCGTCCCGGACGGCGTCGAACGAATCGCCGCCAAAGCGTTTTACGGGGCGGAGCGTCTCGTCGAAATCCGGCTCCCGGCGAGCCTCCGCGACGTCGGCGTCGAGGCGTTCGGCGGCTGCGCGTCGTTGACGCAAATCGTTATTCAGAAAGGCGTTAAAAACGTCGGCGACCGCGCTTTTTCCGATTGTTCGGCGTTATCGGCGCTCCGTTTTCCGGCGTCGCTCGAAACGCTGGGGGACGAGCCGTTCGTCGGTTGCGCCGCGCTTACGAAAATCGACGTCGCCCCGGAAAACCCGCGCTTTCGGAGCGTCGACGGCGTTCTTTTCGACGCGGAAACGAAGACGCTCCTCGCGTTCCCGCCCGGCGGCCCGGAACGTTGCGTCGTCCCGAACGGCGTCGAGCGAATCGCCTATTGCGCGTTCGAGTTTTCACCGCGACTTGCCGAAATCGTTCTCCCGGAAAGCGTTCGAAACGTCGGCGCTTACGCGTTTTACGAATGTTCCGGCTTAACCGCGATCCGTTTCCCGGCGGCGCTTTGCGAACTCGGTTACAGCGCGTTTTACCGTTGCGAAGCCCTTCGCCAAGTCGAGTTTGCGCCCGACGCGAACGGCCTGAAAACGCTTCCGGGCAAGGCGTTCGCTCGTTGCGCCGCGCTCCCAAACGTCGCGCTTCCGAACGGTCTTGAAACGATCGAGAATCTTGCGTTTTCCGACTGCGCCGCGCTTAGGGAAGTTCGCGTTCCGGCGAGCGTTAAGTCGCTCGCCCCGTCGGCGTTCGACGGCTGTTCCGCCGCGCTAACGCTCGTCGTCGACGCCGGTTCGGCGGCGGAGCGGTTCGTGAAAAACGCCGGAATCCGGTTCCAAATCGCCGACGAAGCCGACGCTTAAAGCGCCCGGTTTGCGCAAATCGCCCAAAACTCCTCGAAACGCCGTTTTGTCCAATTTCACTCAAACGCCCGACCGCTAAAACCGGCCGACAAAGCCGCAAAATTTCGTTTGACGCGGTCTTTTCCTTGACTTGCCGCGCTAAATTCGCTACAATATCGGTTGATCGCCGCCGACTGTCGCCCAATTCGCCGCGACCGTCGACGGGAACGGTCGAGCGCGACCGTTTTCGCTCGCCTTATTTTCCCCATTTACCCGGATTTACCACCGCGTCGTTACATCGAGTCGCCGCGCCCGTCCTCGGCGGCGCTCGGCGACGGAGCTTTGCAACTTCGGAGAAACTTTATGCGCGTCCCCGTTTTTCTATCCGCTTTCCTCGCCGCGACGCTCGGCGCCGCGACCGCCTTTTCAAACGACGGCCAAACAACCGTTTACCTCGACGACCTCGACTTGACCGCCGTCGAATGCGGTTACAAATCCGCCCAAGACGGCAAAACGGTCGACGGCGCTCCGCTGATCGTCGCCGGAAAAACCTTCGAACGCGGCGTCGGCTCGCACTCGCCGGGCCGCCTCGTCGTTCGCCTCCCGAAAAGCGGCTCGGTTCGTTTTATTACCGAAGTCGGAATCGCCGACGAAACGAACGGTCAGGGGCATATGGAGTTTCTCGCGTTCGCCGACGGTCAACTCGTTTGGCGCAGCGGGTTTATGAAGGGGAAAGAAGCGGCGAAAGTTTGCGAACTCGACTTGACCGGCAAGTCGACGCTTCTTCTCGAACTCGAAACCGGAACGGAAGGTTACGCCCACGACCACGCGGTTTACGGCGACGCGCGCTTTGAAGTTTCGGCGGAAGGCGCGGACGACCTCGCGATCGTTCGCCCGCTCTTCGTCGGCGCCGACGGCAAAATTTACGACGAAACAACCGATCCGCAAACGCTCGAAGCGGCGCGCGAATTTCTTTCGCTGACGCGACAAATCGCCGCCGGGCCGACGAGCGATTACGTCGCCAAAGACGCCCGCGACCCGGCTTCGACGATTCTCAAAACCGACCGCGACCCGCTCGACGTCGCGTTGCGCCGAATCGACCGTCTCGTTGAAGCGCTCCTCGAAACGCTCGACGAAAAGGAACTCGCCGCCGACGTCGCGACGCTCGCCGACCTCAAAAAACGCGCCGACGCGACCCCGGTCGAGCAAAAGTCGGAACGCCAAACCCTTTTCGTCGAAGCGGTTAAGCTCCGCCGTTCCGTCGCGCTCAAAAACCCGCTCTTGACGTTCGACGATATTCTCTTCATCAAACGCCACTACAATCCGGAACCGGAGAAGCAAGGGAACCATATGTGCGACCAGTTCTTCGGCTTCCACGCGCGCCCGGGCGGCGGCCTTTACGTCCTGAAAAACGCTTTTTCCGACAAGCCGGAAGTCGTTAACGTCCTCGAAAACGCGGTCGTTTCGAACGGTCGCTTGAAGGGGCGCAAGCTCGACTCGAGCTGGGGTTTCCTCTCGCCGCACTTAACCTACGACGGCAAAACGATTTACTTCGCCGCCGCGGACACGACGCCGCAACGCCACTCCTACGTTTGGACGGAAGACAACTGCTACCACCTCTTCCGCGTCAATATCGACGGAACCGACCTCGTTCAACTGACCGACGGCCCTTGGAACGACTTCGACCCTTACCTTATGCCGAACGGTCGCATCGTCTTTATCTCGGAACGTCGCGGCGGTTACGGTCGCTGCCACGCGCGCCCCTGCCCGAGTTACACGCTCCACTCGATGAACGCCGACGGAAGCGATATCGTCCCGCTGAGCGTTCACGAAACGAACGAATGGGCGCCGACGATCGACTCCGCCGGGATGATCGTTTACACCCGTTGGGATTACGTCGACCGCGGTTTCAACCAAGCGCACCATCCTTGGGTTACGTTCCCGGACGGTCGCGACGCTCGCGCGATTCAGGGGAACTACTCCGAAAACGAGCGTTCGCGCCCGCACTTCGAAACGACGTTGAACCAAGTTCCCGACTCCGTTCTCCTCTCCGGGACGGCGTCCGGGCACCACACGCAAAACTTCGGCTCCGTCATTTTGATCGACCCGACCGCCGAAGACGACGAAAACGGCGGCGACCCGATGGGGCCGATTCAACGAATCACGCCGGAACAGCTCTTCCCGGAAGCGGAGATCGGCACGCACGGCCCGCCGCACAACTTCGGCCAACCTTACCCGCTTAGCGAAGATTTCTTCCTCGTCGTTTACGACGCGTTCAGCGGTTCGGCCAAGGGCGAAGCTAACCGTTACGGTCTTTACCTCCTCGACGCGTTCGGGAACAAAGTTCTCCTGCACCGCGACGAGAAAATCAGCTGCCAATGGCCGCGAGCGGTCGAGACGCGCCCGGTTCCGCCGGTCGTTCCGCACCAAACGCTCGTCGGGATTCCGGAAGCGCAAAAAGACCGTTTCGAAATCCCCGCCGAGTTGCCGAAAACCGCGACCATCGGCGTCGTCGACGTTTACAAAACGAACCGTCCGTTCCCGGAAGGAACGAAAATTAAAGAGTTGCGCATCGTTCAAGTTCTCCCGAAAACGACTTGGAACGCGAACCAGCCTTGGATCGGTTACGCCGGCGAAAACGGCGCCCGCAAGGTTCTCGGCACGGTTCCGGTCGAGGAAGACGGGAGCGTTCGTTTCGAAGCGCCGACCGGCGTCCCGTTCTACTTCCAAGCGTTGGACGAAAACGGCGTCGCGGTGCAAACGATGCGGAGCGCCGCTTACGTTCACCCGGGCGAAACGCTGACCTGCCTCGGTTGCCACGAAGGCCGCCACAACACGGCGCAAAACGCCGACGTCGCGACGCCGCTCGCGTTCCAACGCGCGCCGTCGCAAATCAAGCCGGACGTTCCCGGTTCGAACCCGTTCAATTTCCCGCGCTTAGTGCAGCCGATTCTCGACCGTCATTGCGTCGACTGCCACGCCGAAAAAGCGAAAGCCGGCGAAACGTTCGAACTCGGTCGCGGCCCGGAAGGCCAATACTTCACGACGTCGTATTTCAACCTGCGTCCTTACGTTTACGTCGCGGGGAACGGGAACAACAACCCGAGCGCGCCGATGAAGGAGCAACCGACGCACGGCGGCGCTTGGAACAGCTTCGCTCCGGCGCGCACGTTCCCGGGCCAATTTGGCGCCAACCGCTCCCGACTTTGGCAAGTCCTGAAAGAAGGCCACTACGACGTCAAACTTTCCGACGAGGAAAAACGCGCGCTCGCCCTTTGGATGGACAACAACTGCGACTTCTTCGGCGCTTACGAGATGGAAACGCTCGACGCGCAACGTCGCGGCGAAGTCGTCGTTCCGACGCTCGAATGACGGGCGTTTCGGTTAACCGCCGTTAAAAACGATCAAAATCGTTAAAAAACGCCAAAAACCGCTAAAAACAGCGTCGGAGCGGAGCCGTTTTCCGCTCCGACGCATTCCCCTTTAAACGCTTTTCCCGACGTTTTTCGCTTTTCCGGAAGCGTCGACGTTTCAACGTTTACACGAGGTTTAAGATGAAAATTTCGAAAACGACCCTCGCTCTTTCGACGAGCGTTCTCCTTTGCGGCGCGGTCGCGTTTGCCGCCGAACCGAAAACGACTCTTTTCTCCGACCTCGGCGCCGCCAACTACACGCCGGACGGAATGACGGTCGCCGACTTCGACCCGAACGTTCTTTACCTGAACGTCCCGAACTTCGGTCGAATGGACGCCGACATGAAGAAAGCCGACTCGGCGCAGGGCGGTTATCTCGTCGCGGTCGC
Source organism: Thermoguttaceae bacterium (assembly GCA_045577885.1). Taxonomy (GTDB): domain Bacteria; phylum Planctomycetota; class Planctomycetia; order Pirellulales; family Thermoguttaceae; genus RUG369. Next base: position 7,387 of record JAZNJF010000113.1, read on the forward strand.
GAAAGACGGTTCCTTTAAGAAGGTTCTCGACTACCCGATTTTGAAGTCGACCGGTCAATGCGGCCCGATGGGGCTCGACTTCGGCCCGGACGGCGACCTTTACGTTTGCGACAACCAATATTTCCATTCTAAAGACTTCCAATCCCGCATTTTGCGCGTCGTTTTCAAAGACGGCAAAGCGACCGGCGAAATCCAAACGGTCGTCGAAGGGTGCAAGCTCGCGAACGGAATCGTTTGGAGCGGCGACAAGATGTTCTACACCGACTCCTGTTTCGACCTTGAAGACGGGACGAACGGAATCGTCGGTTCCGGCGGTCTCTTCATGATCGACGCTAAAGAAGCGACGAAAGCGGGCCGCGACGGCGTCGCGCCGATCAAAATCTCGGCGACTCCGGACGATCCGCGTTGCTTGGCGGCGCCGAAAGTCGTCAAGCTCGGTCGCGGCGACAATACCGGCGCGGACGGTTTGGCGGTCGACAAAAACGGGGTCGTTTGGTTCGGCAACTTCGGCAACGGCTTCGTTTACGCCGTTTACCCGAACGCCGACGGAACCTACCCGCGCGGTCAAGAAGTCGTCGTTTTCGACGCGACGAAGCAAACCGGCGTCGACGCCGGCGCGTTCAAGGGCGTTCGTCTCGAATGCTGCGACGGGATGCTTTACGACGCGGAAGCCGACCGCGTTCTCATCAACGACTCCTGCAACAACGCCGTTTGGGCGTTCGCGCCGGTCGCCAAGGGGCAAAAAGTCGACCCGCAAATCGTTCTGATCAACGGCGACAACGACGGGATGGACGGTCTCCTCGACCAACCTTGCGAAGCCTGCCGTTTCGGCGACAAAATGATTTTCGCGAACTTCGACTGGCCGTTCCCGGGCCTGAAAAACAGCAAGGTCGACCCGCCGGGGACGCTCTCCGGAATCGATTACGCCGTCCTGAAAGCGCAATACAAGAAAGCCGACGCGAAAAAATAATCGCGCTTCGCTCCGCTTAACCGCCTGTTAGCGCAAAACTTAACGCGCCGACGTTTCGACCGCGAAGCGTCGGCGCGTTTTTCTTGCGTCGCGTCGACGATTTTGTCGAGAAAAAATTTGACGCCGCCCCCGCGCCGCGTTATAATAAGCGAGTTCCGTTCGTCGGGCTCGCTTTTTTTGCGTTTTTGTCGACGCTTCGGCGATTTAGGCAAACGGGGCGAATTAGGCGCTTTCAACGCCCTTGCGCTTTCGCCGTTCCGCGCCGCTCGTCCCAACCGTCGCCCGCCCAAACCGCCGACCGCCCGCGAACCGCCGTTTTCGTTTTTCTTTTCCGCAACGAGAGTTTCACCTCCCAACCGCTCCCGTTTTAAACCGTTATTTTACGAGGTTTGCGCATGTCGTCCGCCGTCAATCGCACTTACTTGTTTTACATCGTTATCGTTTCCGCGCTCGGCGGTCTCCTCTTCGGTTTCGACTCCGGCGTCATTTCCGGCTGCGAAAAAGCGATTCAAACCGAATACGGCTTGGACGGTTTTTGGCACGGCTTCACGGTCGCGGTCGCGCTGATCGGGACGATTATCGGCGCGTTCGGGATCGGTCGTCCGACCGACGTTTTCGGTCGCAAGCCGATTTTGATCGCGATGGCGGTCTTTTACTTCATTTCGGCGGTCGGTTGCGCGTTCGCGCCGAACTGGGCGACGCTCGTCTTTATGCGTTGGCTCGGCGGTCTCGCGATCGGCGGTTCGTCGGTCGTCGTTCCGCTTTACATCGTCGAATCGGCGCCGGGCCCGATGCGCGGTCGTTTGGTCGCGCTGAACCAATTGAATATCGTCCTCGGTATTCTCGTTTCTTACATTTCCAACTATTACGTCGCGCAAATCGACCCGAACGGCGCGCTCGGCGGCGCTTGCGAAAGCCTCGCGGCTTGCTTTACGTCGACGGCGCTTCCGTTCGAGTCGATTATTTGGCGGCTCCAACTCGGCGTCGAGGCGTTCCCGGCGGCGCTCTTCTTCTTCCTCCTCTTCACGATTCCGGAAAGCCCGCGCCAACTCGTCCGCTTCGGACGAACGGAGGAAGCGAAAAAAGTTCTTGCGAAAATCGGCGACGTTTCCCCCGAAACGACGCTCGCCGAAATCTCCGCGTCCCTTGCGAAAGCCGAAGGCGGCCAAAACGTTCCGCTCTTCCAAAAGGCTTACTTTACGCCGATTTTCCTCGCTTGGGCCGTCGCGATGTTCAACCAAGTCTCCGGCATCAACGCGATCAACTATTACGCGCCGCGCATTTTCGAAATGTTCATCGGCAAGCAAGCCGCGCTCGGCGTTACGATCGGGCTCGGCGCGGTCAACCTTTTGGCGACGATCGCCGCGCTCTTCCTGATCGACCGTTTCGGACGCCGTTTCCTGCTGATGTTCGGCGCCGTCGGCACGACGATTATGCACCTGTTGGCCGCTTGGCAAATCGGGCTCGGCGACGCGGCGAACTCCTTTATCGTCGTTCCGGCGATTTTGGGCTTCATCGCCTTTTTCGGCGTCTCGCAAGGCGCGGTCATTTGGGTCTTTATCTCGGAAATTTTCCCGAACGCCGTTCGGGCGAAGGGCCAGGCGCTCGGCAGTTTCACGCACTGGTTTATGTGCGCCGCCGTTAGCTGGACGTTCCCGATGATCGCCGAAACGTCCGGCCAATACGCGTTTTACTTCTTCGCGTCGATGACGGCGCTCCAGTTCTTCTTCGCTTGGAAGTTAATGCCGGAAACGAAGGGCGGAACCATCGAGAACGTCGAAGAGCGTTGGAAGCCGAAAGCCGACAAAGTCGCTTAACCCCCGCGACTTAGCCGTTTAACGACGCCGCGACGCGCTTTACCCGCCGTCGCGGCGCCGACGTTTCGCGTTCCTAATTTCCCGCTCCGTTTTCCCGTCCAATTTTTCGCCCTGTTTTCCCAATCTTCCCAATCTTCCCCTTATTTTCCCGAAAGACGCCGCCGATGACCGCCCCGCTTAGCGAACGTTTAACCGCCCTGCGCGACTTTATCGTCGCCAAGAAACAAGCCGCTTTCCGCCGCGACGTCGATTGGGACGCCGCCCTCCCGAACCGCGCCGACCTAACGACCGCCCGTTGCGCCCGCGCCGCCGAAGGCTTAATCGCCGTCCTCGACGAAGAGGCGAAGACGCCCGTTTTCCTTCCCGGCGAACGAATCGCGTTGACCCGAACGGTTCGCAACCTCCCGCCGCGCTGTTCCGACGCGGAAACGGCGGAGCTGCGCAAGTCGGCGTATTTACACGAGATGGGCGTCGTTTTCAACGTCAGTCCGAATTACGGCGCGACGATCGCCGTCGGGCTCGACGCTCGCCGCGCCGAAATCGTCGAGCGGCTCGAACGCGCTCGCGCCGAGTCGGACGCCGAAGGAATCGACTTTTTGACCGCCGCCCGCGACTCCGTCGACGCGATTCTCCGTCTCGCCGAGTCGTACCGCGTCGCCGCCGAGAAAGCCGGGCTGACCGAAATCGCCGAAACGCTCGCGCAAGTTCCGCGCCGCGGAGCGCGAACCCTCCTCGAAGCGTTCCAATTTTTCCGAATTTTACATTATTCCCTTTGGTGCGAAGGCGCGTATCACAACGGCGTCGGACGGTTCGACCAAATTTTCGCCCCGTATTTGGACGCCGACCTCGCCGCCGGACGGCTCGACCGCGACGGCGCGCTCGAACTCGTCGCCGAATTTTTCCTCTCGTTCAACCGCGATTCCGACCTTTACGTCGGCGTTCAACAGGGGGACAACGGCCAAAGTTTGATGCTCGGCGGGTGCGATTCGACCGGCGCCGACGCGTCGAACCTCTTGACGGAACTCGCCTTAGAGGCTTGCGGCCAAAATCGCTTAATCGACCCGAAAATCAATCTCCGCGTTTCGTCGGCGACGTCGTTCGACTTGCTGAAAAAGGCGACCGAGCTGACGCGTCTCGGGCTCGGCTTCCCGCAATACGCCAACGACGACGTCGTTATCCCCGGCCTCGTCAAACTCGGATACGACCTCGCCGACGCCCGAAATTACACCGTCGCCGCTTGTTGGGAATTCGTTATCCCGGGCGTTGGGAGCGACGTTCCGAACGTCGCGGCGGTCTCTTTCCCGGCGGCGGTCGACGCGGTTCTCCGTTCCCCGGAAGCGACGCAAGCGGCGGAAAACAACGACTTCGACGCTTTCCTCGCGCTCTTCCGAGCGGAGCTTTTCCGCCGCGCCGACGAAATCGCTAAATCGCTCGAACGCTTCGACGTTCTCCCTTGCCCGCTCGTTTCGCTCCTTTGCGACGGTCGCGTCGAAGCGGCTCGCGACGCGGCGTCAGGCGGCAAGTACGTCAATTTCGGGATACACGGGACCGGCGTCGCGCCGGCGGTCGACTCCCTTTTTGCGATCAAGCGGCTCGTTTTCGACGAAAAACGCGTTTCGCCGAAGCGTTTCGTCGAAATTCTCGACGCCGACTTCGACGCCGAGCGCTTCCCGGAAGCCGCCGAACTTCTCGCTCGAGCCCGCCGCCTCCCGAAAATGGGGAACGACGAGCCGGAGCCGGACGCGTTGGCGGTTCGCCTTCTCGCCGACTTCGCCGATTCTTGGGAAGGGCGGCGCAACTGCCGCGGCGGCGTCTTCCGTCCCGGAACCGGTTCGGCGATGTATTACCTTTGGCACGCGAACGAACTCCCGGCGTCCCCGGACGGTCGGCGGCGCGGCGAACCGTTCCCGGCGAATTACGCGCCGTCGCTCGGCGTTCCGATTCGCGGCCCGGTCGGCGTCGTCGCGTCGTTTGCAAAACCGGACTTAACCCGCGTCGTCAACGGCGGCCCGCTAACGCTCGAACTGCACGACTCCGTTTTCGCGTTCGCCGACGGCGTCGAAAAGGTCGCTCGGCTCGTTCAATTTTTCGTCAAACGGGGCGGCGCGCAGATGCAGCTCAACGCCGTCAACCGCGACCGTCTCCTCGACGCGCAAAAAAATCCGGAACAATACCGCAACTTGATCGTTCGCGTTTGGGGTTGGAGCGGTTACTTCGTCGAACTCGACCGGCCTTACCAAGATCAAATCGTCCGCCGCGCCGAAACGACGTTCCCGACGTAACGCCGCCTCCTTGCCCTGTTCCCCCAAACCGCCCAATTCAACGCTTAATCGCCCGTCCGCCCGCCCCCCTCGCCGTCCGTCGTTCGCCGCATGTCCGATTTTTCCCGAGAAACCGCCGCTCCGCCCGCCGCGTCCGACCGCCCGTCGCAACCGGTTCGCGGCCTTATTTTCGAAGTTCGCGAGTTCGCGCTGCACGACGGCCCCGGCGTCCGAACGAGCGTTTTTTTCAAAGGCTGCCCGCTCCGCTGCCGTTGGTGTCATAATCCGGAGAGCCAAGCGCCGACGCCGGAGCTTTTGCTAAACCGTTCGCGCTGTTCGGGTTGCGGCGCTTGCGAGAAAATTTGCGACGCGGCGTTAAGCCGTTCTCGTCGGAGCGCTTGCGTCGCTTGCGGACGTTGCGTCGACCTTTGCCCGCAAGGCGCGCGCAACCTTTGCGGTTGGGAAACGGACGTCCCGACGCTCGTCGAGCGGCTCCTTCGGCGTCGCGACCTGTTCGAGCTTTCCGGCGGCGGCGTTACTTTGACCGGCGGCGAACCGCTTTTCCAACCGGAGTTCGCCGTCGAGTTGGCGCGGTCGTTGCGGAACGCCGGGATTCACGTCGCGCTCGAAACTTGCGGGTTCGCGCCGCCGGACGTTTTCGACGCGCTAACGTCTTGCGTCGACCTAGTTTACTTCGACGTTAAAATCCTCGATCCGGAGCGTTCGCGGCGTTGGATCGGCGTCGACTCCGCGCCGATTTTGGCGAATTTGCGGCGACTTTGCGCGAGCGGTCGTCCGTTCGTCGTCCGAACGCCGCTGATTCCCGACGTCAACGACTCGGCGGAGGAGCGCGCGGCGGTCGAGCGGCTCGTCGACGGCGTTCCGTCGGCGCTCGGCGTCGAGTTCCTCCCGTACAACGTCGCGGCGGGCGCGAAATACGCCCTTTTAGACCGCCGATTCGACCCCAATTTGCCCTAACGCCGCCGAACTCGCCGCTTTTGTTGTTTTCGCGTCCCCCGCCAACCCCGTTGTTTCCGCCGCCCCCGCCTTTTTTGCCGCTCCCCCCGGCGCCCTATTTTGCCCAACCTTCCGAACAATATTAAAATTTCCCGCAACCCATCCCGCGATCGACGCGTTCCAAGCGTTTCGAAAGGAGCTTTATGAACCGAAAACAGTTTTTCACGTCGTTAATCGTCGCCGCGCTGACCGCCGCGACCGCCCTTTGCTCGCCGACGCAAACGCTCGCGCAAGACGCCCCCGCCGCGCCGGTCTCGACCTTCCCGGGCAAAGTCGGTCAATGGAACGGCTTCCAATGCAACGACTTCCAATTCCAAGGACGCGCCGCGAAGCTCGTCTTCCCGAAAGAGGCGGCGCCCGGCAAGCCTTGGATTTGGCGCGCTCGTTTCTTCGGACACGAACCGCAGTTCGACGTCGCGATGTTAAACCGCGGTTACGCCGTCGCTTACATTAATTCCGCGCCGCTGATGGGGTCGCCGAAATCGGTCGCGCTTTGGCAAGATTTTTACCTCTACCTGACGAAAGAACACGGCTTCGCGAAGAAAACGAACCTCGAAGGGATGAGTCGCGGCGGCCTTTACACCGTCAACTGGGCGATGCAATACCCGGAACAGGTCGCGACGATTTACATCGACAACCCGGTTCTCGACTTCAAAAGTTGGCCCGGCGGATACGGCGAGGGCAAGCGCAGCGACGCCGATTGGAACTCCGTTCTGCAAAGTTACAACTTGACGCAAGAAGAAGCGATGCGATACGCGCTCAATCCGATCGACAATACCGACGGCCAAAAGAAGATGGCGGCGGCGAAAGTCGGCGTCTTCCTCGTTTGCGGCGACTCCGATCGCGTCGTTCCGTTCCCGGAAAACGCGAAACTCTTCAAAGAGCGTTACGAAGCGGTCGGCGGCCCGGTCGAGTTGATTCTCAAACCCGGCAACGACCATCACCCGCACTCGATTAAAGATCCGACGCCGATCGTCGAGTTCGTCGAGAAATTCAACAAATGACGCGACTTTCTTAATTCAGCGTTCAAAAAAACGCGGCGGAACCGTTCGAAACCGCCGCGTTTCTTTTTTATTTCGCCTATTTTGCCCGTTCTCCGCAAAAAGAAGCGTCAATCGTCGGCGCGAAAGACGAGCCGTTCGATTTTAACCGCTTTCCCGGTCGCCGAGTCGACGTCGACGATCGTCCCGTTGAGGCGCGCGTCGCCGGTCGCGACTTCGAAAACGGTCGGGCGAAACGTCTTCGTCGTCTCCAAAACGCGGTCGTATCGGCGCCCGATGATTCCGTCGAAGGGGCCGGTCATCCCAATATCGCATTGGAACGCGGTTCCGCCGGGCAAAATCGTTTCGTCGGCGGTCGCGACGTGCGTATGCGTCCCAAGAACGGCGGAGACGCGCCCGTCGAGGTAGCGTCCCATCGTCTGTTTTTCGCTCGTCGCTTCGGCGTGAAAGTCGACGATCCGCGCCCGAACGTCGGTCGGAATCTTGTCCAACATTTTGTCGGCGGCGCGCAGCGGACAGTCGATCGGCGACATAAAGACGCGTCCCAAGAGCGTTCCGACCGCGACGCGAACCGCCGGACGCGCTTGCGTCGCCGGAACTTCCAAAACCGTCCAACCGCGCCCCGGCGCTTCCGGCGGGTAGTTCCCCGGTCGAACGATTCGCGGGTCGTCGGAGTTTAAAATTGAGAAAATCGCCTTTTGCCGGAACGCGTGATCGCCGAGCGTAACGCAGTCGACGCCGTTTTCGACGATCGCTTTGTAAATTTCCGGCGTCAATCCGGAACCGCCCGCCGCGTTTTCGGCGTTGGCGACGACAAAATCGAGTTTGAAGCGTTCGCGAATTTCCCGCGTTCGTTGAATTAAAATATCGCGCCCCGGTTTGCCGACGACGTCGCCGACCGTTAAAATTCGCAAAACGCTCCCCATTAAGTTCCTCGTCGCTTTCTTTACCGTCTTTTTTCGACGCGACGTTTACCGCCCGACCTTCTTGCCGAACCGGACTTGCCGCCGTCGCGTTCGAAGCGTCGCGTCGCCGCGATCGATCGTTTTTTGTTAAATCGGCAAAGTCGCCGCGCCGCGTTTCTTATAAAACGTCAAAAAATCGCCGATTCCTCCAAATTTTTTCGAATTTTTCTCTTAACAATAAGCGCGACCGGAAAATAGGCAAAATAAAACGACAATACCGAAACGCTCGCCGCCGCCTCGAAAACAATAAAAGGCAAAAAAGCGTTTTTTCTCGCCGATTTTTCAGTCAAGTTTTCGCGGCGGCGGTCGATATAACTAATTAGCGGAGGCAAAACGCGGCGCGACGCTTAAAAAAACGACGTTTGCGCGCCCTTTTCGCTTCCTTTCCCCTTCCCC
>JAZNJF010000114.1:0-1827 GCA_045577885.1 Thermoguttaceae bacterium
TGTTGAGGACTTCGCCGAGTTTGCCTTCTTGGATCGCTTCGACCGTTTGACGGGTGCGATCGGGTAGTCTTGCATGCACCAGCAGCAGATGTCGATGTTGTGAATCAACGCGTCGACGATGAAACCGCCGCTCGTCCAGTCGAAGCAGAAGATGTTCGCGATTTCGTTTTGGAGCGCGGTGCGGGATTCTTGCCAGTTCAGGTTGTGCGGACCTTGGAGGCGATAAACCCAAGTGTTGAGGACTTCGCCGAGTTTGCCTTCTTGGATCGCTTCGACCGTTTGACGGGTGCGGTCGTAGTGGCGGTTGTTCAGACCGACGCCGACTTGAATCCCCTTTTGTTTCGCGACTTCGTTCGCTTTGAGGATGCGTTTGAGACCCGGAATGTCGACGCCGAGCGGTTTTTCGGCGAAGACGTTGATTTTTTCCTTTTTATTGACCGCGTATTCGAACGTGATCGGGCGGAAACCTTGCGGCGTCGTCAGAAGAACAACGTCGCCGTCGCGGAGGGTGTCGATCGCGGCTTTGTAACCGTCGAGGTCGAAGAACGTGCGTTCTTCCGGAACGTCGACGCGGTCTTCGCCGTGCGTTTCTTTAACGCTGGCGACGGCGTTGAAAGCGCGTTCTTTGAACGCGTCGGCGACGGCCCAAAGTTTCGTGTTCGGATCGGCGTTCAACGCTTGACGGACGGCGCCGTTGCCGCGACCGCCGCAACCGATCCAAGCGATGCGAATCGTGTTGTCTTCGCCGGCGTGAACGCGCGGAGCCGAAACGGCGGGAATCGTCGCGGCGACGGTCGCCAAACCGGACGTTTTCAGAAAAGAACGACGCGAAAAAGTACTCATAAAACGCTCCTCGAACGTCGCCGACGATCGCCGCGACGCGCAAAAATATCAAGCGGAAATCGACGGATGCCACAATAGTTGTAAAAATGTGAAAACCGTCGACAAAATATGGAACGCTCTTATTGTACAAGGATAACGCGCAAATTGCAAGTAAAATCGGCGAAAATTTTCCCATTTTTTTCGAATTTGTCGTTTTTTCACTCAAAATCGCGCCGTCGCGCCGTTTTTTCGCCGCCGCCGTCGTTATTATCCGCAAAACCGCTAAAAACATCCGTTCGATTTAATAAAAACGTCGAATCCCGACAAAACGCTTGACGCGCCGATTTCGCTTTTATATAATAAAAACGTCGACGCGGGAAACTAGCCGTCGACGCGCGTTTTTTCCCCTGTTTTTCCCGTTAATATATTAATAACGTCAAACATTAATAACGTCGCGACCGTTTTTCCCCTTATTAATTAATACGTCTTTTTTGCGTTTCGACGCTCGAAAGGAGCCGCCGTGTCCGCCGACCGTTTTTCCCTTCCTTCCCGCGTTTCCGCCGACCGTTCGCCGACTCGTCGCGACGCGTTAAAATCGGGCGCCGCGCTCGCCGTCGCGTCCGTCGTCGCCCCGCTCGGCGTTCCCGGATTCGGGCTCTTCTCGAACGCCTTCGCCGCGACGTCGAAACGCTCGACGCTCCCGACGCCGCGGTACGACAAACTGCCCCGTTGGCGCGGTTTCAACCTCCTCGAAAAGTTTATGGTTTACGACAATAAACCGTTCCGCGAGGACGACTTCCGCAACATCGCCGACCTCGGGTTCAACTTTGTTCGCCTCCCGATGGACTACCGTTGCTGGATCGTCGACGGCGACCGAAAACGCTTCAACGAAAAGACGCTCGTCGAGATCGACAAAGCGGTCGAATACGGCGACAAATACGGCGTTCACGTCTGCATGAACTTTCACCGCGCGCCCGGTTACACCGTCGCCAACCCGCCGGAACG
>JAZNJF010000115.1:0-2646 GCA_045577885.1 Thermoguttaceae bacterium
TCCGCTCCTAAGCGTTTTCGACGTTTCGGCCAACGTCGGCGGCGCGACGGTTTTGCGTTTGCTTGCCTCCGCTCCCAAGCGCTTTCAACGTTTCGGCCAACGTCGACGGCGCGGCGGTTTTGCGTTTGCTTGTCTCCGCTCCCAAGCGCTTTCAACGTTTCAAGCAACGTCGACGGCGCGGCGGTTTTGCGTTTGCTTGCCTCCGCTCCTAAGCGTTTTCGACGTTTCGGCCAACGTCGACGGCGCGACGGAATTCGGGAACGCCTCGTCCCCTTCTTAATCCCGACAAAAAAGACAAAAACGTTTCAGCAAACGCCTAATCCCGGCAAAAACACCGGGACGACTCGACAAGCGTCTAACCGCGCCCAAAATCTTCGTCGTTCTAACAAACGTCGATCGCAACAAAAACAACTAAACGTCTCGATAAACGTCTAATCCCGGCCAAAAACAAGCGTCTCGACAATCTTTAATCCCGGCGAAAAATTCCGACGCGGAGCCCGCAATTATCGGCGCGATACGTCGCTAAAAAGTTGAAACGCGACGCGCTGCGACAGTTTTCCGCCGGACTGCGCCAACTCCCGCCCCTCGCGACTCGCTCCGCGCCGCTCGCCGGACCGGTCGGGTCGACGAAGCGCGTCGGATCGTACTCGCCGTATCGGTCGGCCGTCCATTCGCAAACGTTCCCGTGCATGTCGTAAAACCCCCAAGGATTCGGCGCAAAAAGCCCGACCTCGCAAGTCGTTTCCCTTCCGACGTTTGCGACGCGCTTCCTTCCGACGCCGCTCTCGCCGCTCTCGACGACGTCCCCGTTTTCTTCGTCGTTCGAACCTCCGCTCAAGCGCCCGAACGCGCCTTCGCCTCCGGTCGCGCAAGCGCCGAAAGAATACGCCGTCGTCGTTCCGGCGCGACAGGCGAACTCCCACTGCGCTTCGGTCGGGAGCCCGTATCGCCATTCCGCCCCCAAGAAAGTCGTCAACTCGAGTAGATATTCGTCGGAATTTAGCTTTTCGATAAAATCGACGCAATCGATCCAACTGACGCGCTCGACCGGCGCTCGCTTGACGCCGCGATTTTTGCTCGGGTTCGTTCCGACGACGGCGCGCCACTCCGCTTGCGTCGTCGGAAAAACGCTTAAATAAAAGAGTTGCGTTAACGTCGTGCGGCGCGGCGTTTCGTCGGCGAAGCGCCGCGGCTCGGTTCGCGGACTCCCCATCGCGAACGTCCCGGGCCGAACCGCTAAAAACCGCATTCCCAACGAGTTCGCCCAACGTTCGGGCGCTCGACCGTTCGCGCCGTCGCTCATCGCCGTCTCTTCTCCCCTTGCAAGTCTTTTACTTTCAATCGCTTAATCTCGAATCCTTCGTCGCGTCGTCGCAAGAAAAACGGCGGCGAAACGCTCGCCGCCGCTTTTATCGCTTTCAACGCCGCGCCGCGTCGACGTTTAGCGCGCTAATCAACGCGACGACCGACGTTTGCGTCGCTCGTCGGAACCGTCGGAAATAGCGTCCAACGTCTCGAAAACGCTCGCCGACTCGAACGGAAGCGCGCCGATCCAAGCCGCGATTTCCTCCGCCGCGTCGTCAAACTCCGCCCAATCGATCGAGTCGTCCGCAAAAAACGCGTCGCCGAGCTCCGCCGCCGTCGCTTCGCCGTCCCAAACCGCCGCCGAAACGGTCGCAAGCGTCGCCTTTTTCCAAAGGGGCGTCGACAGTTTCCAACCTTTCGAGTCGACGTAAGAGACGTGCGCCTCGTCTTCGTTTGTTTCCGCAAGGTCTTCCGGCAAAACGACTTCGAATCGTTCGTCGGCGCTCTCCGCGACGCCGGTAATTTTCAGCGACTTAACGTTCCGCGCCGTCGTCGTCGCGTTCGTCTCCAAGTCAAAGTAAGTCAACGCGCCAATTTCGGCGACGTAATGCGCCCCGGTCGAGTCGTCGCCGACAACCGTCAACGCGCCCAACGTCGACTCCGGCTCGAACGTCGTCTCCGCGACGTTCGTCGCGACCCGAACGTATTCGCGCCCCGGCGTCGTTTCGTCGCCGCCGAAAGTTCCGGTCATAATCGCTTTCTTTTTCGCGACGACCGCTTCGACGTCGTCCCCGGAATCGGTCGCGTAAAACGAGTCTTTGCCGCCGTTTACAAACGAAACCCGCGCGTCGGTAAAGTTCTTCGCGACCAACGAAAATCCGCCGCCGGACAGCGTCAGATCGGCGTTCGTCGTTTTCAAGGAGTCGTCGAAGGCGGTATCCTCGATTATCGCGACGTCGTTTCCGCCGGTTCCGCCGTCGACGAAAACCGAGTTAACGTTTTCAAAGCGATACGTTTTTCCCGCCGACGTTGCAAAATACCCGGAACCGTTCGCATAATAAAGCGCGTCGTCTCCGTCCGTTCCGACAAACCGAACGTTTTCGCGAACGCCGCCGCCTCGATACGTTATTTTGCCGAAACCGCTCAACGCCGTCGAATCGCCGGCGTCGCTCGTCCAAGTCGTTCCTAAATCGGAACTTGCGACGCTTCCGACGATCTCCGGCGCGAGCCAAAAATCGACCGCGGCGTCCGGATACGCTTCCGTTTTGAACGTCGGATACGTCCCGAACGGCGTCGAATCGGGCGCAAACTCCCAAGCGAAGTCGTCGACGGAGATTTCCC
>JAZNJF010000116.1:0-6143 GCA_045577885.1 Thermoguttaceae bacterium
CGAGGGAACGGCGGAGAAAGGTCGCGTCGCCGAACGAGGAGACGGCGGAGAAAGGCGCGTCGCCGAACGAGGGAACGGCGGAGAAAGGCGCGTCGTCGAACGAGGGAACGGCGGGGCAAGACGCGTCGCCGAACGAGGGGACGAGGGCGGTCGAGCAAAAAAAAGCCGACCGGTTTAACGGTCGGCGGGATGCTAAGGTTGGATTAACGCGTCGGAATCAAGCGAACGGATCTTCTTCGTCTTCGGCGAACGGATCTTCTTCGTCGGCGGGCGCTTCTTCTTCGGTCGCTTCGGCTTCTTCGGCGAACGGATCGTCTTCTTCGGCGGACGCCGCCTCTTCGGGCGCTTCGGCTTTTCGGCGGGCGCCGCCTCTTCGGGCGCTTCTTCGGCTCCGAGGTCCCAATCGACGTCGTCCGATTCCATCTCTTGCGCCGACTTCGTTTCAACGCCGCCAAAGAGCGGGAGAAGAGCGGTCGCGTTTTGCTTCAAGAGATCGAGATCGAGAACGAACGCGACTTTTGACCCGGCGGTTTGCGGTTTGAGCCCTTCGAAAACGGCGTCGACGAGCGGCGTCAAATCGGCGTCTTCGGCGCCTTTCGTCGCGGCGATAAGTTGTTGCGCGGCAAGCGGTTTCGCGAGCGTCAACGCGGCGGTCGCGGCGTCGGCCGATTTCTTCGCGGTTTCCGGCGAGTCGAACGCGACGATGACGGCAAGCTTCGGCGACCCGACGAGCGACGCGGCGAGCGTCGCCGTTTTGAAGTTTTCGAACGCCGGTTGCGACGCGAAACTTTCGAGGTCGAACGCTTTTTCTTGCGCGACGTCGGATTGAGAACCGGCGAAAGAACCGGAGAGAACGGACGCGACGTCGGATTGAGTCGCTTTTTTCGCTTGGTCGGCAATTTGAGCTTGGAGACCGTCCGCGCCGACGACGGAAGCGAACGCGGTTCCGTCCGTTTGCTTCAACGCGTCGAAGAAAGGAGAGCCCGCGTCGGCCGGTTTTTCGAAACGACGGCGAACGAACGGCAAGACCTTTTTGCGCGATTCGGTTTTCGCGTTCGTTTGCGCTTCCTCGACGGCGGCGGCGTACTCGCGGTAAAGACCGTCCGGCAGGTTGAGGACGTTCGGGACGCCCGCGATCGTTTGCGAACCGTTCGAACCGTAAGCGGAGGAACCGGCGTAACCGGCCGCGCTCGACGCGCCGTTTTGAGCGAGTTGCGTTTGGGCTTGAGCGAGGAAATTCGCTTGAATCGCTTCCAAATTCGGATGAACGGCGTTTTTATGGTCGACGACCGCGACGATAAAGCCGTAACGGTTGAAAAGCGTTATCGGTTTCAACAGCGTTTCGAGCTTTTCGAGCGCGAGTTTTTGGTCGGCGTCGCTCAAACCGTCGGTCGGAACCGCGACGACGGTCGTCGCGTCCGAGTCGCCGATCGCATATTTAACGACGTAAATTTCGTCGATTTTGTTCGCGAAAAGGGTTTGCGTCGCGAAATTTTGAAGCGCGGTCAACATCGCGCGGAACGAGGTTTTCAACTCGCTCTTTTGGTAGTCGCGGAGTTTGACGCGATAGGAATCGTCCGACCGAATCGACCCGACGCCCTTGTCGACGATTTCGCCGAAGAAATCGTTCAAACCGACGTAATCGATTTTCGCCAAATTAACGCGAAAAACTTGGTCGACGTCCGAATAAAGGAGCGCTTGGAGCGGAACGACGCTCGAAACGTCGGAACGTTTGATTCCGCTCGGAACGTTTTGGAGAGCGTTCGGGTCCTGCCCGTTCGCGCCGTAAGGGTCGGACGAACCGTATCCGGACGGCGGATAGGACGACGGCGGTTGCGCGAACGAAGCGACGCCGGCGCCGAGAAGGCAAGCGGACAAGACGAGGCCCGGAACTCGCGAGCGAAGAGGACGTAACGACGATAAACGCGGCATTGTATTTCTCCGAACGTTGGAGGCTGCGATTCTTAATTTCGAATCTTTTTTGATGTTCCGTTTCGACGCCGCGCGCTCGAAGGTTCGACGGAGCGTCGCGTCGCGTCGTTTTTCGAGCGGCAAGGGGCGAAAAAACAATTCGACCCGACCGACCGAAAGGCGACGTTCCTCTATTATAACGACGCGGCGGCGATTTTTCCAGCGCCAACTTGCCGTCGGAACGATTTTTCGCGGATTTTTCTTCGGCTTGGAACGCGTCGTTCCTATAATCGATACAATCGTTGAACGTCGGCAAATCGGACGCTTCCGCGGAGCCGAAGAGCGCCGCGAAAAGGACGGAGGAGCGACGCGTTAATTAATAAGGGCGAAAGGCGGCGTCAACGGCGACGGCGTCGGCGTTCGTCGAGCGTCGAAACGAGGAAAAACGCCGTCAAAAGGACGAAGCCGTAAAGAATTGGGACGCGATAACGAATCGACGAAACGAAAATCGAGTGGAGCGCCGAAACGTAAAACGCCGGGATAAGGAGCGTCCAAGCGGCGCCGCGACGTCGGAACGACCGATAAAACCCGCAAAGTCCGCCGACGAGGAGCGGAGCGAAGCTAACGGCGAGGAGCGTTTGGAGGGCGGGCGTCGAAAAGGCCGGTTCGCGCGGAATTGGGCTCCAAAGTCGGGCGAGTTTGACGACGGCGAGTCGAGCGACGACGTCCGGATTCGAGCGCGCCCAATCGATCGCCGCGTTTTTAAGTCGTTGGTCGAGACGGACTTCGAAGTGTTCGTCGGTCGGCGCGGACGGCGATTCGAGTTCGAGGCGGCGGAATTCGTCGACGAAGCGCATGTCGCTCGAACCGTCGGCGTCGGGGCGCCAACCGTCGTAAAGGCTCGCGCCCATTTGGAGCGAGGTCGCGATCGGGCGCCCGGTCAGCCGGTAGTTGCGGAGCGTCCAAGGAGCGAGGGCGGCGTTGAAGGCGACGGCGGCGGTCGCGGCGACGACGAGGAAGGCGGGGAAAATGGGAGAAATTGGAAGGGATCGGCGTTTCGCGTCGAGTTTGTCGGTCGCGGGGCGGGGGAGGAGTTTGCGGCGGGCGCGCTTTTGGGTTGAAAAAATGAAAAAACGGAACGCAAACGCGAAAAACGTCGCGAACGGGAGGGCGTAAAGCCAACTTGGACGCAGGTAAACGGTCGCCGCCGAAAGAACGCCGAGCGCGGCGCCGGAAAGGACGAGTCGAACGAACGACGGCGGCGCGTCGACGGCGAAAAAACGGGGCGAGTTTGTCGAATTTAACGTTTGCGTCGGTTGCGAAACGGCGGAGTCGAACGAATTTGACGATTTTAACGGCGCAAGGTCGACGGTCGGAAACGCGAGGAGGCCGAGTCGGCGGGCGACGTCGAGCGCGACGAGGTGTTGGAGGAGCGCGAAGGTTAAAAACGGCTCTTCCGACAAAACGAGAACGCTTTCGAAGACGAGCGTCGGTTCGAACGCCGCGACGACGCCGGAAAACGCCGCGATCGACCGCCGTCGAAAATAAACGAACGCGAGGAGCCCGACGAGGCCGACGTTCGCCGTTCCGAAACAAACGCCGAGGAAACGCGCCGCGAAAACGGGCGGATTCTCGCCGAACGTCCAAAAAAGCGGAGCCAACAACGCCGGATAACCGGGGGTTCGGAAAATTTCCCAACGTCGCGCTTCGTCGAAGCGGTAAGGGCGTCCGAACGCCAGCGCGCGCCCGAGTTTCCAATAAGAGTCGCTGTCGCCGAAGAAAAACGGACCGTCCGACGGCGCGGTTTGCGGGGACGGGGGAACGTCGGCGGTTTTGGCGGTTTGCGGGGACGGGGAAACGTCGGCGGTTTTGACGAGCGAGGCGGGCGCGACGCCGGGAACGAACGCGGCGCACCGAACGCGGTCGTCCCAATAAAGAGCGGCGGCGAGTCGCGTTAGAAAGGCGGCGAGGAGGAGGAAAAACCAAAATCGTTTCATTGACGGCGGCTTAGAAACGTTAAAGTCGTCGCGACTGTTAAAAACGGCGCTAAAACGGCGGCGTCGCGACGCGCTTTAAAAGGAACGGGGGCCGGTTCGCGGACGTTCGGCGACGAGTCGAGCGACGGCGCCGGAGTCGAGCGCGGCTCGGAAAGCGGCGAGGTCGGGATAAACGACGTCGCTCAAAAACTTAATCGCCCAATTCGTCGCCATCGGCGAAATCGTTAAAATTAACGCGCCGTTGCGCCAAGCCTCCCAAATTTCAATCGCGGTTCCCATCGACGCTTCCGGAACAAACGCGACGAGAACGTCGATTTCCGTTCCGCACATGCGATTGTGTCCCAAGAAGACTTTTTTGCCTGTTTCCGGCGAATAGAAGAGCGAATCTTTGTTGCGCTCGAAGGGGTCGTAAACGTCGGCGTCCGGGAAGGCTTCCGTCAACGCTTGCTTGATTTCGGCGCGGTAATCTTGCGAGTGAATCGCCTCTTCGACGATCGAGCCTTGCATCAATCCGGCGATAAAGAATTTTTTCATTTTTGACGTCTCGCGGGCGCCGTCGGACGGTCGGACTGATCGAGCGTTCGAACGGCGCGTTCCAAAAAGAAAAACGACGAACGTCGAAACGTTCGCCGTCGGATTTCGGTTCCGCCGACGGCGGGGACGCGCGGCGGAATCGGCGAAATAGGGAAAATAGGGGAGTTGGAAGGCGACGGATCAGTCGACGTAACGACGGACGACGAGGGAAACGTCTTGACCGCCAAAGCCGAAACTGTTGCTCATCGCGACGTCGATTTTGACGTGGCGCGCGACGTTCGGGACGTAGTCGAGGTCGCAGTCGGGGTCGCGGACTTCGAAGTTGATCGTCGGCGGGGCGATATTGTCGCGAATCGCGAGGAGGCTGTAAATACACTCGGTCGCGCCGGCGGCGGCGATGAGGTGGCCGGTCATGCTCTTGGTGCTGGAAACCGGAATTTGATAAGCGCGGGGGCCGAAGACTTCGCGAATCGAGAGGGATTCGACGCGGTCGTTGACGCTGGTGCTGGTGCCGTGCGCGTTGATATAGTCGACGTCGTTCGGCGTAAGACCGGCGTCTTCGAGGGCGGCTTTCATGCAACTGATGGCGCCGCGGCCTTCCGGATGGATGTCGGTGATGCGGTAGGCGTCGGAAGTCGCGCCGTATCCGACGATTTCGCCGTAGATTTTCGCGCCGCGTTTCTTCGCGTGTTCGAGTTCTTCGAGAACGAGGAGTCCGGCGCCTTCGCCGAGGATGAAGCCGTTGCGGCGTTTGTCGAAGGGGCGCGACGCTTTTTCGGGCTCGTCGTTGGACGTGCTAAGGGCGGTGAGGAGGTTGAAACCGGTAACGCCGAACGGGTGAATCATCGAGTGCGCGCCGCCGGCGAGCATAACGTCGGCTTCGTCGCGGCGGATGAGTTCGGTCGCTTCGCCGATCGCTTGCGCGCTCGCGGCGCAGGCGGTGAGGCAGTTGACGTTCGGGCCTTTGGCGCCGAAGTAGGCGGCCAAATGCGCGGCGGGCATGTTCGGCTCTTGTTCGAGTTCGCGAACCGGATTGAGGATTTCCAGACCTTTTTCAACGAATTTCGCTTCGTCGAGCTCGCCGTTTTCACCGAGCCCGGCGAGCATCATCGCGGCGAAGTCGTCGAAGTTTTGCGCGCCTTCGCCGGCTCCGGTGTAAACGCCGAAGCGTTCCGGGTCGAGATTGGTTCCGTCGTCGCCGAGGAGTCCGGCGTCTTGCATCGCTTGATAACCGGCGCCGACGGCGAACTTCGTATGGCGGTCTTGCAACTTCCAATCGTCGGGATTTTCGCCGATCGCGGAAATATCCCAATCTTTCACTTCGGCGGCGATTTGCGTCGCGAAATTCGACGCGTCGAACAAGGTGATGCGACCGACGCCCGATTCGCCGTTGAGCAAACGGCTCCAAACCGTTTCGACGTCGGCGCCCAACGGCGTAACCAGACCAATACCCGTAACGACAACTCGACGATTCATGCGATGGAAATCCTTTTATAAAAAACTTAACGTTCGGTCGGCGGCGCCGGGAACGCGTTGGAATAGGCGGGGGGTTCGACGTCGACGAACGGTAAAGAGGGGGAACGCGACGAACGAAACAAGGCTAACGTTCGACGGAACGCGCCGACGCGCCGGTTTAGGCGGTTTGCGGGGGTTGCGTCGAATAGGGGTGCGGGGCAAATAAAGGTCGCGCGTCGGGAGAAC
>JAZNJF010000117.1:0-1932 GCA_045577885.1 Thermoguttaceae bacterium
CGTCCGGTCGCTCGACTCGTTGACGGTCGTTTTAAACGTAAACCGCAAACGTCGCGTTCTTTTTAAGAGCGCGGCGTTTTTTTACGTCGGCGCGCCGCTTTTCAGCCGCTCGTTATCGACGCGACGCGGATTTTGCCGCGACTTTTTTTAACGTTCCTTAAAAAAAATTTAGCGAAGCCGCGTTGGGCCGCCCTTTCCGCGCCTCCGCGCAAGTCGTTGCATTCAAACGTTTAAAACGCCTTCAAACGAACGGATCCGACGTTTGCTCGAAGTAATGGCGAAAAAGTGGAAAAAAAATTAAAAAAGCCCCTTGCGCAAATCGAAATTTATGGTTTAATTACTTTTGTTCTAAGGGGGAACCGAGAACGAAAGCAACCCTTCCGTCAAAGTTCTCTTTTGAATAACGCAAGTTGAAGAAGCACCCATAGCTCAATTGGATAGAGCATCGGTCTACGGAACCGAAGGTTATCTGTTCGAATCAGATTGGGTGTATTTTCAAAACTTCCGAAGAATTGAAGTTAGCGTGTTTTTAATCGTTGCTTTTGATTCTTTTTACAACGCGAGTTCGACGTATTCGAACGTATTTTAAATGCACCCATAGCTCAATTGGATAGAGCATCGGTCTACGGAACCGAAGGTTATCTGTTCGAATCAGATTGGGTGTATTTTTTTATGTCCCGTTATCCCCGGGACTTAAAAACTTTCTTGACTCTTTTGGTTTTGACTCGGCTTCTCGAAAAATAGACGCCGGCGCCTATTTTTTCAGGAGTCGGTTGAACGTCCTTCCGAAACTTTGTCGGAACAAATGGCGCGACGCCGCGTTCGTCTATTGCGGCAAGCGGAAAATTTATCTCGGAAAATGGGGCGCGCCGGAAACGATCGCGGCGTATCGTCGGTATATTGCGGAATTGGCGTCGGATCGCGTTTCCGTCGCCGAAAGCGCCGAAGCGGAGAAAACCGTCGTTACCGTCGCCGAATTGGCCGTCGCGTTCCTGTCCGACAAGAAAGATTATTACGTCAAAGACGGCGCTTCGACGCGTCAACACGAGCGTTATCGCGTCGCGCTTTCGTTCCCGGTCGAGTTCTTCCCCGCGACGCCGGTCGACGACTTCGGCCCGAAAAAGCTCCTTTTTTGCCGCGACGAAATGGAAAAAAGCGGGCGGTTCGCGCGGTCGTATATCAACACGTTAATCAACTGCGTTCGAACGGTCTTCCGTTGGGGCGTCGGGCTCGAACTCGTTCGCTCGGAAACGCTCGTCGGTCTGCAAGCCGTCCCGCCGCTCAAGCGCGACAAGTCGACCGCCCGCGAAGTCGCCCCGGTCGAACCGGTTCCCGGCCCCGTCGTCGACGCGACGCTTCCCGAAACGCCGTCCGTCGTCGCGCAAACTCCGACGCCGCTTGCGGTTCCGCTTCCGTCGAACGCGCCGCGACCGGAAACGTCGACGCAAGCGCTCCCGGCAAAATCGCTCCAACCGGAACAAACGACGACGGTCGACGGCCTCGTCGCGGAAAAAATCGTCGTCGCCCCTTACGAACCGCGTTCGAAAACATTATACTGGATAGCGTTGGGACTCGGCGCGACCGGTTTCGCCGCGTCGCTCGAAAGCAAACGACGACGCGCCGCCGCGAACCGCTGGAACGAACGCGCCGTCGACGAATTATGGGCCGACGAAGCCGCGTTTATAAACGACGACGCGCTCGAACTCGAAGCGGAAGCTAGCGTTAGCGAAAGCGAAACGACGGACGACGCCGCGTCGCCAAACGACGACGCGCTCCTAACCGCCTTGGCCGTCGAGCAAATCGCGACGCAAAAACGCAAGCAAACGACGACGGCGCAAGACGTTAAACGCGACGTCGCGACGCGACGCGAAACGTCGAAACCGAACGACGAAAACGACTCCGACGTTAACTCGCGTCAAACGTCGACTTCCG
>JAZNJF010000118.1:0-3004 GCA_045577885.1 Thermoguttaceae bacterium
AACCGTCCCTCCTTGCGCGCCCCGCCTTCTTGTCAAGCGCGCCGACGCGAGTAAAATAAACGTCGGGCTCGACGGACGCCGCTTTCGACGCGTTCGCGCTCGGCAAACGTCGCGATCGGGCCCGACTCGCCGCCGTCAAAACCGCTTTTCGAGCCCGCTCGGAGCGGTTCGCCGACGCCGTTTTTTCCCTTTTCTCCCCCCCTTTATTAATAATCAACGTCCAAAAGTCGAACGACGCGAACTTTGCGGCCCCGCTCGTTTTCCGCGACGTCGACCAATTTTTGCAACGCCGGAGAATTCCGATGTCAACAATCCAACCGACGCGCGCCGCCGCCGTTTTCGCCGCGATTTTCTTCGTTTTTGGGAGCGGAGCCTTCCTCCCGAACGCCGTTCGTTTCGACCGCGCCGCCGGTTTCGCTCAAGACGCCGCCGTCGAAACGCTCGACGCGTCCGCGTCCGTCAATCCCGGCTTTTTCGGCGGAGCGGCGGACGACGCCGGGACGAACGCCGTTCCCGCGACCGTTTCGCCTTCCTCCGATTCCCCGTTCGTCGCGCCGTCGTTGCTCGCGCCGTTTGGAGCCGCGCCGCTCGACTCGCCGGGCGTCGACGCGTCTTCCGCTCCGCTCGCGGTCGCCGCGCAATTCGCTCCGCTTCCCGCTTCGACCGCCGACGCCGACGCGTCCCCGACGCCGGAAATCGCCGCGCTCGACGCCCGACTCGCCGAATCGGGCCGCAAGCTCGTCGGCTTTTTAACGTTGCAAACGACCGCCGCGCCCGGTTGGCATATTTACTCGCCGACGCAAGGAGACGGCGGCTCCCCGACGAAAATTTCGGTCGACGCGGCGCCGTCGTTCGAAGTCGGCCCGTTCCGCCTCGCGACGCCTTTTAAAGTCGTCGAGTCGACCGGCTTCCGACTCGAAGAATTGACCGGAACCGCCGACTGGATCGCGCCGTTAACGGTCGCCGCCGACGCCGCGCCCGCCGACGCCGCCGCGTTCCTCGCCGACCTCAAAGCGACCGGTCAAGTCTCCGCGCTCGCTTGCTCCGACGGCGAAGGCGGCTCCTGTTTCCCGCAAAACGTCGAGTTCTCCGCCGTTTTCGACGCGCAACGCGACGCCGCGCCGATTTGGGCCGCCGCCGAAAAACTCGCGGTCGACGTTGGAACCTCCGACGCGCCGAAAACGGAAACCGCCGCGTCCGGCGCCGACAAAACCGACAAAACCAACAAAACAACCAAAGCCGATAAATCCGGCGACTCCGGCAATTCCGGCGACTCCGTTAAAACCGACGCCGACGCGCCGGCCGAAAAGACGAATTTCGCGTCGCGCCGTTTCGCCCTTTTACTCCTTTACGCGTTTTTGGGCGGCCTCATTCTGAACGCGACGCCTTGCGTTTTGCCGGTCGTCGGGCTGAAGATTATGTCCTTTTTCGACCAAGCCGGTCAAAAGCGTTCGAAGGCGTTTATGTTGAACGCTTGGTACACGCTCGGCGTTTTGGTCGTTTTCTTCGCGCTCGCGTTCGCCAGCGTCGGGTTGAGTTTCCTCTTCACCCGAGCGCTCTTTCAAATCTTGATGAGCGTCGTCGTTTTCGCGTTGGCGTTGAGCTTAATGGGGCTTTGGGAGTTGCAAGCGCCGGCGTTTTTAGGCGGTCAAAAGTCGAACGAGCTGACGTCGAAAGAGGGCTCCGTCGGCGCGTTCTTCAAAGGGCTGATTACGACCCTTCTCGCGATCCCCTGCGGCGCTCCGCTTTTGAGTCCGACGCTCGACTGGGCGGCGGAAACGGCGCGCGGCGGCGAAACCGGCTTGGTCGTCGTCGTTTACTTAGTAATCGGCGTCGGGATGTCGTCGCCCTTTTTGCTCGCGGGCGCGTTCCCGGAACTGCTGAAATTTTTCCCGAAACCGGGCGCTTGGATGGATACGTTCCGCAAGACGATGGGATATTTCCTCCTGATCGCGGTCGTTTGGATTCTTTACTCGGCGCCGCTCGACTATCAACTTCCGACGGTCGCGCTTCTCTTCGCGATTTGGTTCGCTTGTTGGAATATCGGGCGCAACCAATTCGAATACGGTCCGGACGCGTTCAAGAAGAAGGCGACCGCCTGGAGCGTTTCGGCGCTCGTCGTCGCCGTCGTCGCCCTTTGCTCGTTCGACTTCCCGGGCAATCCGTTCGAAACGACGCTCCGCTCGGCGGTCGAAAAGAAGACGCTCCGTTGGGCCGAGCGCGCCGAAAAGTCCGGGCTCTTGGCCGCCGAAAAAGCGAAGCCTTGGCGACTTTTCGACCGCGCGACGCTCGACGCCGAGCTCGCGGCGGGCCGGGTCGTCGTCGTCGACTTCACCGCCGACTGGTGCGTCAACTGCAAGTTCCTTGAAAAGACGATTCTGCATACGCCGGAAGCGCTCGACGCGCTTTCCGCTCGCGGCGTCGTTACGATGACCGCCGACTGGACGAACCAAGACGCGCAAACGCCCGACGTTTTGGCGATCAACGAACTCCTCGACGCGACCGGCGCTCGGCAAGTCCCGAAACTGATGTTTTTCTCGCCGGACGACCCGGAAAATCCGGTCGTGTTGAGCGGCCTTTACTCCGCCGACAAGTTTTTCGAAACGTTAAACAACGTCGCGCCGGAAACCTCGGTTGCGTCTCCGAAATCGGAAACGCCGGAAAATTAACGTCGAGCCTTGCCCGGTTTACCCAACCGCCCCGGTTTAACGCGAACGACGCTCGTTTCCCCAACCGCGTCGTTCGCCGAAACCAACGTCAAGCGCCGCTCCGTTTCCCCCGAACCCCGCCGTTTACCCAATCGCCGCGACCGGCGTCCGTTTCCCCCAACGCGCCGAATCCCGCCGTTTACCCAATCGCCGCGACCGGCGCCCGTTTCCTCCAACGCGTCGGACCCCGCCGTTTACCCAACCGCCGCGACCGGCGTCCAAGTCGGATCGTAGCCATGTCGTTCTGTGAGCCAAGGAGTTGGCACAATAATTTGTCTTCTAAGACCGCTTGGCCT
>JAZNJF010000119.1:0-4337 GCA_045577885.1 Thermoguttaceae bacterium
CACATCGCGGCGATTTCCGAGTACGCGTTGATCCGCCACCAGAACCAGCGCAGGAGGAACAAAAGCCCGGTGCCGGCGCCGATCGAAATCAAAATTTGGAACGAACCGAGCGCGCTTTCGAGTTGCGTCGCGACGACGCACGACAGAACCATCAAAACGACCGTCCAAATTCGCCCGACGCGCACGAGCTTCTTCTCCGACGCGTCCTTGTTAATGAAACGTAAGTACAGGTCGTTCACCATATACGACGAACCGAGGTTCAAGTGCGTCGCGATCGTCGACATATACGCCGCGAAGAGCGACGCGACGACGACGCCGAAAATCCCGCCCGGGAGAAGCGTCATCATCGCCGGGTACGCCATGTCGTGCCCCGGTTGCGTTACGTGCGGGAACGCTTTTTGCAGCGATTCCAAGTCCGGGAAGATAATCAGCGACGCCAAACCGACGATAATCCACGGCCACGGGCGGACGGCGTAGTGGCACGCGTTGAAGAAAAGCGTCGCGCCGACGGCGTGGCCCGGCGTCTTCGCGGCGAGCATGCGTTGCGCCGTGTAGCTTCCGCCGCCCGGCTCCGCGCCCGGGTACCAAGCGCTCCACCATTGGACGACGAGCGGAACGACCAAGAGCGACAAGACCGCCGAATAGTCGTTAAACGCCGGGAAAAACGAGAGTTTCGACGCGACCGCTTCGTGAGCGAAGAGCCCGGAAAGCCCGCCGACTTCCGGAAGACGAACCGCGACGACCGCCGCGGCGATACTCCCGACCATCGCGACGACGAAAAGGATAAAGTCGGCCCAAAGCACCGCCGAGAAACCGCCGACGGTCGTGAAGATCACCGTTACCGTCCCGGAAATCAACAGCGTTTCGAGCGCGGAAAAACCGAGCATAACGCCGAAAATCTTGATGATCGCAAGGGTTACGTTCGCCATAATCAGCGTGTTGACGACGAGGCCGAGATAGCCGGTGCGGAACGCGCGGACGAAAGCGCCCGACTTGCCGCTATACCGCGTTTCGTAAAATTCGAGGTCGGTCGTAACGCCGAGTTTGCGCCAAAGTTTCGCGTAAATAAAGACCGTCGTGAGGCCGGTCGGGAGGAACGCCCACCAACACCAGTTGCCGTAAACGCCTTGTTCGCGAACGACTTGCGTTACAAAGTTCGGCGTGTCGGCGGCGAACGTCGTCGCGACGAGCGAAAAACCGAGGAGCCACCAAGGTTGCGAGCGGCCCGAGAGGAAGAATTCGGACGAGCTTTCGCCCGCCTTCCGCATCGAACGCCAACCGATGTAAAGCGTCGCGATGAAAAATAGCGCTAGGACGGCGTAGTCGAGCGCGCAGAGGTTCGACATATCGATTTCCTTTATGGAGAATTGCGTTAAAATAGGGGAAATAAGGGGAACGCGGGGTTTCGAGCGAGCGAAACGTCGGCGAAGAGTCGGGCGGCTCGAAACCAAAAAACCGCCGCGTCGTTGGACGCGACGGCTTGAACGAACGGGCGGTTCGACGGGGAAACGTCGAAAACGCGCCGTTCGGAAACGGGGAAACGACGCCGCGTTTCGCCGTCAAGGACTGGGAAACGCGACGGGGTTCGCTTTGGTAACCGTTGTTATTTAACGATTTCGAACGGGGAGGCCGGGAGGCCTTCGGCGCTGTAGAGGTTCGCGCCGTCCGGGTTCATTTGCCAAGCGTAACGGACGGCGGTCGGTTCCGCGACCGATTCGGCCGAAACGACGACTTGGTTTTTCCCGACGATTTGCGCGTCGGCCCAAACGAATTTGCCGTCTTTACCGGCGACCGCGAAGCGCGCGAGCTTGCCGTCGACCGCCGAGAATTCGCGGTCGTTCAATTTCCCGACGACGAGGCCGGAACCGACGAAATCGAACGTAACGGTCGCTTTGCCGTCGGCGAAATCGGCTTTCGCGGCGATCGGCGAGGCGCAGTCGACGTCTTTATTGAACGTGTGCGCGAGGGCCCAAACGGCGAGGCGGTTGCCGACGATCCATTTGTTGCGCGGGTGAATGTCTTTCGCTTCGCCGGCGTCGATAATGACCGCTTGACCGGTGTTGGCGACTTCGAGGCACATTTCTTGACCGCGACGGAGGTACGGCCAGTCGCCCGTGTTGTTCGGGTCGTCTTGCGCGTCGGTGAAGGAGGCGAGTTGGACCCAATAGAACGGGAAGTCGCCCTGGTTGAAGACTTCGCGCCATTCGCGAATCATCGCCTTTTGCTTGTGATAGTAGAATTCGCGTTCGCCGGCGTTCGAGCAACCTTGGTACCAGATGGCGCCGCGGATCGAGTAATTTTTCCAAGGCGCGAGCATCGCGTTGTACATGCCGCCGCATTTGTCCCAATCTTTAGCGCCGTCGCGGGCCGCGAGGAGCTTTTTGCCGACTTCGACCGTTTCCGGAACTTCGTTCCAACCGGCGTCCGGAATCCAGCTGTTGATGTTCGAGCCGCCCCAGTTGGAGTCGATCAAACCGACCGGAACGTTCAGCTCTTTGTTGAGACGAACCGCGAAGTGGAAGCCGCAAGCGGTGCAGTCTTTTTGGACGCCGTCCTTGCAGACGCGCCAACCGTTCGTCGCGAAGTCCTTTTGTTCTTCGGACTTAATGACGTGATGCGCGCGGTTGAAGCGGACGAAGCTGAAGTCGCCGTTGATTTCGGCTTCGGTGCAGGAGAGGCGCGGTTGGCCCCAAGAGTTGAGCGGCTGCTCCATATTCGATTGGCCGCTGCAGATCCAAACTTCGCCAACGAGAACGTTCGAGAAGGCGACTTTGTTCTTGCCTTCGACGACGAGATCGCGCGCTTCGAACGACGCCGGTTGCGCCGGGAGGTAAACTTTCCAAGCGCCGTCTTCTCCGGCGGTCGCTTTCGCGGTCGTTCCGGCGAAAGTAACGGCGACTTCTTCTCCGGCGTCGGCCCAACCCCAAACGCAGATCGGTTTGTCGCGTTGGAGAACGGCGTTGTCGCCGAAGCACTTAGGAAGGGTAACGTCGGCGCGGGCCGAAGTCGCGAACGTCGTCAGCGCGAGCGCGGCGGCGAGGAACGAAAGGAGCGTTTTTTTCATTGAGGAACCCTTTATTCGGTGAAAACGGATAAAATGGGGGGAATGTAACGTTGCTTGCGTTTTCGGAGACCGTTGAAACGGCGACCGAAAGCGCGGTTATTCGGTTAGCGTCGGCGACTCGTCCGGTTGCGGCGCGGCGCCGAGCAAAAACGTTTGAAACGTCGCGCTTTGGTGGGCGAGTCGGCGGATTTTCGCGCGGTCGACCGGGTCGGCGTCGGCGGGTTGCGCTTCCGACTTTGCGGATTGCGTCGATTTTGCGGCTTCCTCGGCGGCGAGGCGGCGCGCTTCGGCGATCATTTTCGGCGTCTCCGCGTCGAGATAGCGGCGGTACCAAGCGACCGACGGGAGCTCGACGCGGGCCCAATAATCGACGGGAACGACTCCGGCGCCGACGTCGAGACAACGGGCGAACGCCGCTTCGAAGAACGCGCGGGCGTCGGCGTCGGTCGCGGAACCGAGACGGCGCGACGCTTCCCGAACGACTCCGGCGGCCAACGTCTCGAAGCGCAAGAGGAACGGCCAAAAACGCTCCTCGTAATCGCGGTCGGAAAGGTATTTTAGGAACATCGATCGATTTTGAGCGCGAAAACGGCGTCGGGGAGGGGGGACGCGTCGCGAACGAGGGCCGGATTTTCGGGAAAACGGGGCTCGACTCGGCGAAAAAAAAACGCGTATTAATATTAATGACAAAACCGGCGAAACGACTTCCGCTCGACGGCGCTCCGAACGACGGCGCGGAACGGGAAATTTCGGCGCTCCGAACGCGGAAAACGTCGACGCCGAAACGACAAAGGACAGTATAACGGAAGCGCGGCGCGATTTCAAGGATTTTCGCGGATTTTTTCTCTTTTTTCGCCGATTTTGCGCGTTTCGACGGCGGAAAGTTGGGCGACTCGGCGGTTTGGCGAAACTTTGCGGTTTGCGACGGCGGCGAACGCGGCGGTTTTTGCGGGAAGAAAGGGCGGCGCGGCGTTGTCAAACGGTCGCGAAGGGGTATAATGGGAAGGAAACGATTAGACGCGGCTAAGTCGGCGGCGACTTGACGGCGACTCGGCGGAGCGAGCGGCGATAAAATAGCGAAACGAGGCAAAAAATGACGACGCTAAATTTTAACGTAACGGGAATGACGTGCGCGGCGTGTTCGGCGCGAGTCGAAGCGGCGATTCGGCGGCTTCCGGGCGTTTCGGACGTCGCGGTCGGCTTGCTGACGAACTCGGCGCGGGTCGAGGGGAACGTCGAGCCGTCGGCGGTCGTCGCGGCGGTCGAGCGGGCC
>JAZNJF010000120.1:0-1872 GCA_045577885.1 Thermoguttaceae bacterium
TCCGCCGTTCCCTCGTTCGACGACGCGCCTTTCTCCGCCGTTCCCTCGTTCGGCGACGCGACCTTTCTCCGCCGTTCCCTCGTTCGGCGACGCGACCTCGACAAACAAACGTCTTGCGATCGATCGCCCGAGCCGCGTTTCTCCTTCGCTCCCGTTTGCGCGCTCTTTCCGCCGCTCCCGTCGAGGTCGCCCCGACGTTCCAACGTCCGAGGCTTCCCGTTTCGTCCCCCTTGCGAACGCGCTTTCCCCGCCTTTCCGTTCCGAACGGGCAAGAAAAAACGAACGCCCCTCGCGTCGGCAAGGAGCGTTCGTTCAGCGACGTTCGTCGTCGTTTTCGCGACGCCGTCCCGCGCTATCGGCGTTTCATTAAGCCAAGTCGCGGTCTTCGAACAACAGGAGCGAAAGCAACATCGCGACGGCGGCGAAGAGGAGCGAGTAAACGCCGGCGGTCGCGACGTAATCCCACGGCACCGCCTGATCCATCGCGATCGCGGTCTCCATATTAAAGTGTTCCAAAATCGGCGTTACCGCGCAAATCAAGTTCGCGAAAAAGCCGACGATCGGCATCGCTTCGCCGACGTTCGAAACGACCAGCGTCGGCACGACGTGTCCGAGCGCGTAAATCGTCAAGCAAATCGTCAAGTTCGGCAACAGCGGCAAACGGGTCGAAATCGCGATCGAAATCGCCGTCAGCACGACCGTTTCAAAGTACGCCAAGCAGAGCCCCGGCGCCATCTTCGCGACGTATTGATAACACTCGATCGCGGTCGGAAGCTCTTTCGCCGACTCGCGAGCGTCGTACACCAGCTTGTACGCGACGGTGTTCATGAAAAAGATTCCAAGAATCAAAAAAAGCGCCGTTACCGCGATCATTACGCCCAAATATTTGCCGAAGACGAAGCGTTGGCGCCCGACCGGTTTCGCTAAAATCATCAGCGCCGTTTTCCCTTCGATTTCGTCGGCGATCGAGGAGCTCGCGGTCCAAATCGCGAGGAAAACGCAGACGAGCTTCACCAGCGTCAGCCCCTGCGACACGACGATTTTCACGTCCTCGCCGAGCGTGTGATACGGCAAAAACGGGAAAATGAAGAGCCCGAAAAGCCCGAAAAGGGTCAAAATCAGAAACAACGGTTGCAACAAAGTTTCCTTCGCGGTAACCCAAGCGATCGCGCCGCATTTCGGAGCCGCGAAACGAATGAGCGCGACGACGACGAGAAAGACCGCGACGACGACGAGCGCCGCGACGTCGATTTGCGACGACGCCTTAAGCCAAGCCGGAACCCCGAAAAGAGGCGACGCGGAAGCCGATATCGAAGAAAGCGCGCTAACGACGGACGTCATTATCGTTAAACTCCTTAAATTCAAAAAAATCGTTAAAAGTACGCTCGTTCCTAACGCCGACCGAGCCCGACGCTCGCGCCGCGCTTCGAAACGTCGCCGACGACGCTAAAAGTCCTATCGATATTTTAACGTCAAATTTCCGTTTTGGCAAGCGTTGAATCGCGACTCGCCGGCGTAAAAGGAAAAATTTTCTCCAATCGCCGACTAGGAAACCGAAATTGACAATTATAACGACCGTCCCGCGAAGGCGTGCCCGAGGCGCCGCCGGGCCCGCGCTTCCGCGCGAGTTCGGTTTCCGCTCCCGTTGGTCGCCCGCCGAGGGCGGTTTCCCCGCGCTGCCGCTCGAACTCGGTTTCCGCTCCCGACCGCGACCGCGCGGTTCCGGGCCCGCGCTGCCGCTCGAACTCGGTTTCCGCTCCCGACCGCGACCGCGCGGTTCCGGGCCCGCGCTTCCGCGCGAACTCGGTTTCCGCTCCCGACCGCGACCGCGCGGTTCCGGGCCCGCGCTTCCGCGCGAACTCGGTTTCCGCT
>JAZNJF010000121.1:0-3788 GCA_045577885.1 Thermoguttaceae bacterium
TCTAATCGGGATACGCCGTCCGTCGCGAGTCGTCAAATACGGGGGGTTCGACTCGAATTTCTTCGCGTCGCCGCCGTTTTCCTTCCACTTCGCGCGAACCAGCTCGCGAATCGCCGGATCGACGATATCGTCGATCAAACCGGCGCTAAACGACGTCAACGGTTTGCGAACGGCGCGGCGACCGTCGCTTTCCTTAGCGCCGTAATTCGTTTCTTCGTGCAGAGCGCCGCTTACTTTGCGGTCGACGCGGTGCGAAACGACGATTCGGTCGACCGCCCGCGCGACGACGTCGGCGAAACGCTCGCCGGTCGCGGTTGTCGGCGCCGCGATCGCAGATTTGGCGAACAGGCGACGCAACTCCATATCCTCGGCCTCTTTAGCCGAGTCGGCCAGCTTCTTCACCGTTCCCTGCTCGATCAGCGCGACCGTCAGCGCGTCGACGGCGTGATGTCGCAAATCGTCGCGATTCTTCTTCGGCTTCCCGTCTTTCGACAAAATTCGCTCGAGATCCCAAGCGTCGCGGAGCCAAGCGGTCGCGCTCCCGGTCGAAATTTGAACGCGACGCGTTCCCGGTTTGTCCGCTTCCGTCGACGGTTCGACGCCGTCGACCGCGCCGTACAAAACGCCGAGATACTTCGTCGCCAAGCGGGAGATATACCGCGTGTCGTTCAACATTCGCGAGACGAAACCGTCGGTCTCAACTTCCCGTTTAGCAAAGAGTTGGTACTTGCGGTACGCGGCGTCCCCGCGGAATCTCCGAACGCGTTCGAGCATCTCGTTCCACTTCTTTTCGTCGCCGCCGTAAGCCTTGAAGGGCGTTTGGTTGCGCTTGACGTTGCGGTTTTCCTCCGCCCAACAAAGCGTTTTGTTGGCAAAGGAGTCGTCGAGCGAAAGGCTGAACGGGACGATGTGTTCGACGTCGAACGGCGATTCGTCGCCGATCAGTTGCCGCGGCGTTATCGACCGTCCGGTGTAAGGGCAAACCCAGCCGCATTCTTCGGCCAAGCGCCACTTCAAAATGTCGAACGGACGCGCTTCGTATCCGAAATCCTCTTTAATTTGTTTGCGAATCCTATCGCGTTCCTTTTCGCGATTCTTGTTTTTGCGGAACAACTCTTCCCGCTCTTTGCGACCGCGTTTCAAATCGCGGGCCAACTCGACGCGAATCAACGCCGGTTTCCCCCAAATTCGAATAATCGCGTTGACGACTTTGCGCATTTCGGTCAAAGCGCGCAAAACGGTCGGGTTGCGAACGTCGCCGAGCGCCTCCAAAACCGGCGGCAACGACGCTTTCGCTTCGCCGCCCCGCGCTTGCAACTCGTCGCCGTACAACGCTTTGCGAACCGTTTGCAAGCGTTCGCGTTTTTCGATCATCGCCGCCGTCAGCTTCTCCGCCGCTCGACGCGACAGGCTCGCCCGAGCCGTTTCGAGCGTCGTTTGCGCGAGCGCCGCCGCCAACTCTTCGCCGAACTCCGGAAACATCTTAACGAGCCGACGCGCCAACGCCTCTTCGTTCTCGAAGACAAGGATTTCGCGAGCGATCGCGTCGATTTCGGCGTCGGTTTTCGAAAAATCAAACGCGCTCAAAATTTTTGCGGTTTTCGTTCGCGTTCGGTTCCCAAGCAGCTTGCTTTCCGCGTCGTCGCCGACTTCGAAGTTGAATTTGCCGACGTCGGAAGTCTTGTCGCGACTCTTCTTAACGCCGAGCAGTTTGCGCAGTTCGTTGAACGTCGCGCCGTCGACGCCGTTAAGGAACGCGGCGACTTTGTCCTGTTCGTCCGGCGTTAAGGAACGCCAATCGCCGTCCGCGTCGCAAAGCTCCAAGTCGAGGACGCGCTGCCAAATTCGGAACGCTTGGAACGCCGGGTCGCCCTTGACGACGCGGCGCAAGCCGGGTTCGAGTTCGCAACGCCCGATCAGCCCCTTTTGCGACTTCAGCGGCCGTTGGAAAAAGATCGCGTTTCGGACTTTGCGACGAAGCGATTCGGAAAAAATTTCCGGATAAAACCGCGCTTGCGACGCCCAAATCGCGTCGAACTCCGCCTGAATCGCTTTACGTCCGAGGTAACGCCGGCGAATCCGCTCCCCTTCCTTCATCGGGTCGAGGTTCGCGAAAAACTCGCCGACCGTTCGCGCGCCGGTCGCTTGCATTTCCGTTGCAAGTTCCGCGATCGCGCTCTTAACGACGCCTTCGTCGTCTTCGTCGCCGCCTTTTTTACCCGCGTTTTGATTTTTCGCGCCGGAAACTTTCTTATTGCTCAAAAAACCGCGACGGACGGCGAGGTGCAAGAGCGAACGCCCGACGGCGAAAAGGCTCAACTTCTCGTCGAGCGCCCGGGCCCGCAACGAATAAAGGAACGTTTGCGCTTCGACTCGCGACGCGCCGAAGAAATACGCGTCGAACAGTTCGCGGTCGAGACGGTTCAAATAGTCTTGGCGCAACTCCGGCGTCGACGTTTCCCCCTCCGGCAAGAGTCCGGCGTCCTTCAAGACGTTGAAAAGTTTGACGATTCGCCGCCGCGTCCGCCAAAATCCGCGTCGAATCTGCCGCGCCCCCCGACGAACGGCGTTCCGCGACTCGTCTTTTCCCTCTTCGACGCCGTTCGCGCCCGCTTCGAAGACGCGAACGCCAAGCCGAAGCGTTTCGTCCGAAACGTCGCCGTCAAGCGGCGTTATCGCCCAACCGACCGACGTAACGCCCAAGTCGAGCCCCAAGACGTAAGGCGTTTGCGCTTCGACGCTCCGATTATTCGCTTTCTTCGCGCTATTCCCTTTTTCCGGTTTATTCGTCATTTTTCCTTTTTCTTTCTTAACCGTTAAACGGCGTTTGTCTCCCGAACGAAAAACGGGTCGAACAAGCGTAAAACCGACCGATTTCGTTCAAAACTCGTTAAAAAACTCTTGACGTCTCCTAAACCGGCGCTATAATGCAATCGTATACCAGAACTAAAATTCCTTACGCTTGTTTTAGTAAGGTTTTTTAGACCGCAAAGGCTCCGTTTTAAACGTCCTTCTTGGCGCCGCGCCTTCAAGCAGGCGCCTTTTTTTACTTCAGCTCGACGTCGCCGAGCGTTGTTAGTCTTACCTTTCTTTTTCCGGGCTCTCCTTTTCCTTATTTTAACGTTAGTCGACGGCGTTTTGGTCGTTTTGTTTAACGCCGTCTTATTTCGTTTATCGTCTAAGCGTTCATTTTGTTTAACGTTATTTCGTTCTCCAGAAGCGTTTTAGGCGAACGGCGACGTTTTCCGCTTCCTCAAACGTTGGAGCGCCGACGGTCGGCGACGTCCGGAACGCGAGCTTACCGGCGTTTTCGGTCGACTCCGGGACGCGCGTCTTCGTTCCGTCCGGATTTTTGACGCGCAAAACTTCCGGCGTCGCGACGCAGCAGATCGCCTCCGCTTTCGAACCGGCGACGCCCTCGACGCTCTCGGCGCTTCCGGTATTCCCAACGTTTTCCGAGTTTTGAACAGTTTGGGGAATTTGGGCAATCTGAGCGTTTTGAGCGTTTTCCAAATCGCCGACGTTTCCGAGTCGCCGCGTCTTGCGCAAAACGACGTCCGTCGTCCCGCCGGGCTTCACGTTCGACGCGTCGCCGCTCCAAAACGCCCAAAGAAGACGCGAACGCTCGACTAAAAAATCGCCCAGCGCCGCGTACTGCGCCGTTCGGTCGAGCGGTTCTCCGCGCCGCGTTAGCTCGATATTCGCCGCCGTCGGTTCGATCTCGACGACTAAATCCGCCGACGCTAAATAACGCTCAAAATCGTCGAGTTCCGACGCCGACGCCGTCT
>JAZNJF010000122.1:0-8881 GCA_045577885.1 Thermoguttaceae bacterium
TTCCCGCCTTGAAACGCGACCCAGCCCGGTTTCAACGCTTCCCGTCTCCGCCGCTTTCCCAACCCTCTCAATTTCCCCAACTACCCAAATCAACGTTAAAACAACGCGCAAAAAAGCGGAGCCCGACGCGACGCCGGACTCCGCTCCCCCAACTCTTTGCGCTCGACGACCTAAACCGTCAAAAACGCAACTGCCGACGCGCTTCAAAGGACGCGACAGCAACGCTCACCGATAAATTTAAGCTTCGAATTTGCGGTCGAATCGGAATCCGCAAGCCGCGCTCCGGCTTCGTCTCCCAAAAAGAGTCCGGCAAACCGCGCGACTCCGGCCCAAAAACGAAAACGTCGCCGCGCCGATACGCGACCGCGTCGTAATCGCGAGTCGCCTTTTTGGTAAAATAGTAAAAGTCGGCTTCCGAAACGTCCGCGCCCTTCGTCTCCGCCATCCGACGCAACAGCGCGCCCCAATCGTCGACCGCCTCCCAATCGAGCTCCGGCCAATAATCGAGCCCGGCGCGCTTCAACTTGCGGTCGTCGATCTGAAACCCCAACGGCCGCACCAGCCAAAGTTTCGCGCCGACGCCGACGCAAGTGCGCCCGACCGCGCCGACGTTCGCCGCGATCTCCGGTTGATACAACACGATATGAATCGGCGCCGCCTCGCGCCGCGCTCCGTTTTCTTTCGCCGCTTTTTCCATTTTACGCGTCTCCCCCGACTCGCCCGTTTTACCGTTTTACCGTTTTACCGTCTTAACGTCTTCGCTATTGTCTCGCGTTAAACGCCGAAACGCGACGCGCCCGACGACGCGCCGCGTTTCCGGCGTTTCGCAAAGAACGCGACGACTTAACGTCGCGTTCTCTTAACTCGACGACGCCGTTTAACGCGCCGCCGCTTCGCCGTCGACTCAACCGCGACGACGCTTTTTCCCGGAAAAGACCGAACGATCTTCCTCCTCCGCCTTCGCGAGACGCTGTTGCTCTTGCGCTTTTTCGACGATTTCGTCCCACCAAGCGCGGAACTTGCTCTTCGGCGCCTCGACCGGTTTCGTCGAAATCCGACGGCCTTTAGCGTCGCGGCGAACGGCGTATTTCTCGTACGTCCGGCCCGTCGCGGCGCGCGCCTTGCGACGTTCGCGCTTCGACTCGACGCCGGCGACCGCCGCCGTTCCGGTCGCCGCCTCGACGACCGGCGCGGTTTCCGGGTTCAACTCCAAGTCGGCTTTCGGCAACATCTTGCGTTCCAACAAGCCCCAAAGACTCGAGACGATGAAGTAAATGCAAAGCCCGCTCGGCACCTTGAAGAACATGAAGCCCATAAAGATCATCATGAAGTTCATCATACGGCGCATCATGCGCTGCTGTTGCGCTTGCTCGTCGTCGCCGATCACCGGCGGCATCAGGATCTTCTGTTGAATCAGGAAGAGCGCGATCGTTATCACCGGCAAAATGTTCAGGTACGGGCCCAGGCAGAACATCGCCCCGAACCCTTGACCCGGCATATTAAAGCCGTTCCAACCGATCGAATTCCAAAAACCGCTCCAGTCGAACGCCATGTCCGGCGCCGCAAGGTTCGAACACCAACGAACGCCGCGCGAAAAGAGCGGAGCGCCGTACAGATTCACGTCGAGCGAAAGCGCCTTGTACAGCCCGATAAAGATCGGCATTTGGATGAAAATCGGAAGGCAGCCGCTCAACGGATTCACGCCGTGTCGCTTGAAGAGGGCCTGTTGCGCCGTCATCATTTCTTGCGGCTTGTCCTTGTATTTTTCGCGCATCGCCGTCAATTCCGGCTGCAACTTTTGCATCTTCAACGAACTGGCGACCTGTTTGCGGCTCAACGGGAAGAGGCACAAACGCACCAAAATCGTCAGCATCACGATCGCGATCCCGTAATTGAAGACGAGATAGTCGTGAAAAAAGTGCAAAATCCAAAGGAGCGGAATCGACACAAACCAGAACCACCCGTAAACGAGCGTTTCGCTCAAGTCGTACGTCGCCAACACGTCCGGACGCTTCGGCCCGGCGAAAATTTCGAACGAGTGCGCGACCGAGTCCCCGGCGGTTCCGCGCGGCGCAAGTTGCAACTCCGCGCTCCGCAACCGGAACGAAACGTCGGCGAAATTCGGACGGTTCTTCGTTCGCGTCCCAACGCGAATCGGCGCGTACGCGAAGCGGTTCGTCGCCGCGTCGCCGCTCGGAATCGCCGAGCATTGGAAATATTGCCCGTCGACGCCGAGGAAGTCGAGGTCCGTTTCGTCGCCGCGACGCGCTTTGTCTTCGGCGACGTCCCAACACTTGATCACGTCGAATTTTTTACCGTCGTTCTCCGAAACGACCACGTCGCGCAAGCCGTACGCGCCCCAACCGGGCCCGGTTTTGCGACCGGCCGAGAACCAAGCGCCTTCCAACGCCAAGCCGGTCGGGCCGTCGAGCAAATACGAAACGCTGCGCGGCTTCGCGTCGACGTTGCGAATCTCGACCGAAAGAGTCAAGTGATAACCGCGCCCGTCGGTCGCCTTGCGCTTGTCGGCGGAAACGCCTTCCTCCGGCTCCAGCGCGTATTTTTTGACGATCTGCAAGCGGCGTTCGAGCAAATTTTGACGGAAAACGACCGCGGTTTCGCTCGATTCTTCCGGAACGAACTCCCAGTACCCGTCGCGCATCTCGACGCCGGGCAACTCGTTCGCGAGCGCGGTCGGTCGCGGCGCGTTCGCGGTCGACGCTTCAAGATTCGGCGCCCAGTCGGCCAAGCGTTCGCCGTCGACCGTCGCCAACGTCGTCAAAAAGGACGCCGGATCGTCGTTCGCCTTGCGCTTCGCTTCGTCGAGCGTCAAAAGCTCCAACGCGCCGCGATCGTCGCGCACCGCCCCTTGCAACCCCGCAAGGTTGACGTAATCCGCGTAATCGTTCACCAAACCGCTCGGACGAATCACCGAAAGGGGCGCCTTTTGCAACGCGACTTCGATCGTTTCCTTCGTCAAACCGTCGACGGCGAAGGTCGGCGCGGCTTTCGTTTCTTCGGCCGCTTCCCCCGCTTCCGTCGACGCGACTTCGGCGTTCTCCGCGTTTTCCGTCTTCGGCTCTTCCGACGCGGCGACGTCCGCCGGTTCGGGCGACGCGCTTTCGGCGAAGAACGGGACCGTCGTCAACGAACGCGCCGCCGCCGCGGCTTCCGCTTTCAAGGCGCGGTACGCTTCTTTTTCGCCTAACGCTTCGCCGCGATAAACTTCCAGCGCGATCTTTTCGCCCGGTTTCGTCGCCAACAACGCGTCGCGCAACGCTTCGAACGAGTCGATCGCGACCGGTTCCGCGCCCTCGCGAACGACGCCGACGATTCGGTCGCCGACCTTCAACCCGGCGTTCGCGGCCGGCGTTCCGACCCCGACGACCTGCGCTTCGACGCCCGGCAAGCCCAAGCGCGCTTCCAAGTCGACGAGCGTTTCGTCGGCGACGATCTGCCCCAAATAACCGGTCGCGTCGGCGTTGTCGACGTATTGCTCCTCGTTCAACTCGACGCGCGCCAACGAGGCGCCGCGGTTCGAAAAGGTCGCCAACATCCGATACGGGCTCTTCGGATCCAACGAACCGAGCGTGTAAAACTCCGGCGCGACGCCCTCGCGCTCCGCTTTTTCGGCGGCGGCGACGAACTCGGTCGGAAGCGCGCTTTTCGCTTCGTCGGTCAACGTCGGCGCAGGCCCGGTCGTCGGCGCGGAACGGTCGATTTGCATCGGCTCTTGCGGCGGTTTCGCGGTGAAGACCTGGAACGTCCAGACGATCAAAAAGATCATCATTAACGTAAAGAAAAAGTTCGATTTCGGCGGCTCTTGAGGTTCGAGGCCCTTGCGAAGAGATTTCGGAACCGGAGGCGGTTGAAGAGGACGGAGTTTCGGAGTTGTCATTATTAATTAATAGGGGTTTTGTTAAACGTCGATCGGCGCCGTCGCGTCGGAGGCGCCGTTTTTTTCAATTGTCGCGCGACGCCTTCAACGCGTCGCGACTCGGCTAACTAACTTTTATTTTAGCGCCCTTCCTTGATCCGTTGCGCTAAAAATCGGTCGAGTTCGGGAATTTTATCGATTTTTTTTTGCGTCGCTTCGACGTCGTATTGCAAACGTCGGTACTCGATTTTATTATCGGCGCCGTTTTCTTCATAATGAACGATAACATAGCAAGACAACGGGTTATGGTCGCGCGGTTGGCCGACGGAGCCGACGTTGACCAAAAGTTTGCGCTCGTCCAACGGGAAAACGCCCCCTTCGAGTTCCGACGCGGCGAAATAAGAGTACGTCCCGCCCCCCTCGTCGACAAAAACGCCCGGCACGTGCGTGTGTCCTTGGAAGCAATATTGCGGCGTCAACGCGAACAATTTCGACATTTTATCGCCGTCGAGCACGTCGTCGCTAAAAACGTATTCGTTGAGCGGATTGCGCGGCGAGCCGTGAACGAAGAGGAATTTGTCCTTCTTGTAAATGCGCGGAATTTCGCCGAGGAAGTCCCAACGGTCCATCGCTCGCGCCGACGTCGAACGTTCGAGTTGTTCGCGCGTCCAAAAAACGGCGGCTTCGGCGATCTGATTGAACCCCTCCGGATCGAAGAGCGTCGCTTGGTCGTGGTTCCCCAAGAGGCAAACCTCGACCTTCCCCTTTTTGCGCAAATCCATCATCAAATCGACGCATTCGAGCGGATTCGGACCGTAGCCGACCAAGTCGCCCAAGCAGACAATTTTATCGACGCCGCGCGCCTCGAGGTCGGCTAAAACCGTTTTGAAGGCTTCGAGGTTGCTGTGTATATCGCTAATGACGGCCAGTTTCACCGGACCTCCCCTTTCTTTTGCGTTTTCTCCGGACGCGCCGTCCGCGTGGAACGCCGGTCGCCCAATACCATACCTTCTATTATCGCGACGAATCGCAAGACGTCGAGCCCCCCGCCCTCGAATCCTCGACGTTTTTTTCGCGTTTGCGGCGTTCGGCGTCGTTAAAGTCCAAGAAAACGACAAGCGATCGACGCCGTTTCCGGCGCCGACCGTTCGCTATTTTACCCAATTTGCCGCGTTCGCGACGCGTTTCGCCGTCGCTCGTCCGACGTTTACGCTTTTTTCGCCGTTTCGTCTTCTTTTTCCGCGACGCGAACCGGCTTGAAGAAGGACGCGCCCAACGGCGGAATCAAGAGCTCGATCGACCAAGGCCGCCCGTCGCACGGCGCGTCGACGACCGGACGGAGCCCGTTCCCGACGCCGCTTCCGCCGTAAAACGGCGAGTCGCTGCAGAAAATCTCTTGGTAGTCGACGCGTTCCGGAACGCCGATCGACGTGCGACGCGGCACCGGCGTGAAGTTCGCCGCGACCAGGATATGATCTCGCCAATCCTCGGCTTTGCGCATGAAGACGAAGAGGCTTTCCTCCCAACGTCCGCAACTGATCCACTCGAAGCCGCGCCCGTCGAAGTCGAGGTCGTGCAACGCTTTTTCCTCGCGGTAGAGGCGGTTCAAGTCGGTAATGCAACGCTGCAGGCCGCCGTGCGTGTCGTCGTATTGCAGGAGATTCCAATCGAGCCCGGCGTCGAAGTTCCACTCCTTCCACTGGCCGATTTCCGCGCCCATGAAGAGCAACTTTTTCCCCGGATGCGCCCACATATAACTGTACAACAATCGAGCCAACGCGAACTTTTGCCAAAGGTCGCCCGGCGCGTTCCCGATCACCGTCCCCTTGCCGTGAACGACTTCGTCGTGCGAAATCGGCAGCACGAAGTTTTCCGAAAAGGCGTACATCAGGCTGAACGTCAATTGGTCGTGGTGATACTTTCGGTAAATCGGGTCTTCCTTGCAGTAGCGGAGCGTGTCGTTCATCCACCCCATATTCCACTTCATCGAGAAGCCCAAGCCGCCGTCGCAGACCGGTTTGCAGACGCCCGGCCAAGCGGTCGACTCTTCCGCGATCGTGAGGACGCCGGGGAACCGCCCGTGCGCTTCGACGTTCATCTCTTGCAGGAACGCGATCGCCTCGAGGTTTTCGCGTCCGCCGTGTTTGTTCGGCACCCACTCGCCCTCCGGACGGCTGTAGTCGAGATAAAGCATCGAGGCGACCGCGTCGACCCGCAAGCCGTCGACGTGGTACTTGTCGAGCCAAAAGAGGGCGTTCGAAATCAAGTAGTTGCGCACCTCGTTGCGACCGTAGTTGAAGACGAGCGTGCCCCAGTCGCGGTGTTCGCCCTGACGCGGGTCCTCGTGTTCGTAGAGCGCTTGCCCGTCGAAGCGGCGCAACCCGTGCGCGTCTTTCGGGAAGTGCGCCGGCACCCAGTCGACGATGACGCCGATCCCGTTTTGGTGGCACTTGTCGACCAAATACATGAAGTCTTCCGGGCGTCCGTAACGGCTCGTTACGGAGTACATCCCGATCACCTGGTACCCCCAGCTGGCGGTCA
This sequence comes from Thermoguttaceae bacterium, assembly GCA_045577885.1. Taxonomy (GTDB): domain Bacteria; phylum Planctomycetota; class Planctomycetia; order Pirellulales; family Thermoguttaceae; genus RUG369. The sequence goes on from JAZNJF010000122.1 coordinate 6,419, forward strand.
GCGGGTGTTCCGACACCGGCAAAAACTCGACGTGCGTGTACCCGAGCTTTTTGACGTAATCGACGAGTTGGTCGGCCAGTTCGCGGTACGTCGGCAGACGCTCCGGGTCGGAGTCGGAGCGAATCCAGCTCCCCAGGTGAACTTCGTAGACCGACATAGGCTCGCGCAGCCAAGCGACGTCGTTTTTCGCGCGCTCGGCCATCCAAGCGGCGTCGCGCCATTCGTATTTGCTCAAATCGGCGACGACCGACGCGGTGCGCGGCGGGACTTCGGCGTAAAAACCGTAAGGGTCGGCGCGCTCCGAAACGCGACCGTCGCTCTCGACGCGGTACTTGTAGATCGCGCCTTCGCGAACGCCCGGAACGAACGTTTCCCAAAGCCCGGACGGATAGTGTTTCACCATCGGGTTTTTGAAACCGTCCCAATCGTTAAAGTCGCCGACGACCGCCACCCGCGACGCGTTCGGCGCCCAAACGAGGAAGTTGACGCCCTCGACGCCGTTGACGACGCGGAAGTGCGCCCCGAGCTTCTCGTAACTTTCCCAATGCTTCCCTTCGCCGAGGAGGTAAAAGTCGTAATCGGAAAGAATCGTCGAAAAGGTGATCTCCGGCGGCGACTTCGGATCGAACGTCGCGGGGTCGACGGCGGGTTCTTCGGCGACGCACTCCCCTTCGACGTCGGAAGCGACGACGTCCGGGTTCGCGCTCGGCGACGCGGCGGCGCGCTCGTCGTCGGCGTTCGGGTTCGCCGCGTCGGCGTTCGTTTCTTTCTTCGCGTTCAACCATCGCAGTTTTTTCGCCATCGCAAACCTTTCCTCTCTATTTACGTTTATCCTCGAAGAGCTTTTCGGCGGCTCGACGCGTCGACGACGCGCCCCTCCGTTCTCAGTATAAACTATCTTTTCAACGTTTAAAGACGTCCGCCGACTTCGACGTTAAAAATTGTAAAATTTCCGCGCGTCCGTTCGGTTTGTCTTACCGTCGTTTCTTTAGTATACTCCGACGCGGAGGAAATCTCAACGAAAATCGCGAAAAAAAACGCCTTTCCGTCAAAATTTTCCCGTTTTTTCTCCGAAAACGCCGTCGCGGTAAAATAGCGAAAAGCGGCGATTTAAGCGAAAGTCGGAAAACGAACGACGACTTGTTAAAATAAAGAAAATGCGCAATATGGCCAAGAGATAACAAATAAACGCTTTCCGCAACGCTAAACGGTCGCATTTCTCCGCCGACGACCGCGCTCGGCTCTTGATTTTTACGAAAAAATAGGAATAATAACAAAAAGAAAAGTCGACCGGGCCGTTTCGTCCGCGCCGCTTTCGCACGACAATCCGATTTTTGGAGAAATTTTCATGAAACGCATTTTCTTCGCTCTTATGTTCGCGGCGGCGACCGTTTCGTCCGTTTGCGCCCAAGACAAAAACCGCGAATTCCGCGGCGGCGACTTCCGCATGGGTATCGATTGGCCGGAACCGCCGGTCGTTACGCCGGGCGAAACCCCGAAAGACGCTCCGTCCGACGCGATCGTTCTCTTCGACGGAACCCAAGAATCGTTCGACGCGAACTGGGTCGGCGGCAAATGGGACGTCGCCAACGGCGAACTGACCTGCAAACCGCGTTCCGGCTCGATTTCGACGAAAGAAAAGTTCGGCAGCTGCCAACTCCACATCGAATTCGCGTGCCCGCCGGTCGACGACCCGAACCTCAAGAGCCAAGGTCGCGGCAACAGCGGTATCTTCCTGATGAACCACTACGAGCTGCAAGTTCTCGACTCGTATGAAAACCCGACCTACTTCGAAGGTCAATGCGGCGCGATTTACAAGCAATTCCCGCCGTACGTCAATCCGGTCAAAAAGCCGACCGAATGGCAAACCTACGATATTATCTTCACGCGCCCGATTCTCCGCGTTGAAAAAGACGCCAACGGGAACGATTACGTCGCGGAAGTCATCCGTCCGGCGTACATCACCGCGATCCTGAACGGTTGCGTCGTCCAAAACCACTGGGAAATCAAGGGCGACACCTTCTTCCATCGCACGCCGCAATACCAACCGCACGGCGACCGCGAACCGATCCAACTTCAAGACCACAGCAACACGACGAAGTTCCGCAACATCTGGATTCGCGAAATCCCGGACTCGAACGTCGTTCCGGTTCAAAACCACATGAACTACTACAACTAACGTTTAACGTTCGTTAAGTAGCGACGAAAAACGCTCTCGGCTTTTCGGTCGAGGGCGTTTTTTTACGTCGTTTTCCTCGACGCCTTGCGGAGGGTTGCGCCGTTTTCTTTTTTGCTTATTTTACGTCGTTTCTCTCTTTTGCGCAATCGCCGCAATCGCCGCGTTTTCTCCCGTCGACTTAACCGGAACGACGCGTCTTAAAAAGGAGGCGTTTTTACGTCGTTTTCCTCGACGCCTTGCGGAGGGTTGCGCCGTTTTAAGTCGGATCGTAGCCATGTCGTTCT
>JAZNJF010000123.1:0-5533 GCA_045577885.1 Thermoguttaceae bacterium
CCCTTAATCCCCCGTTTTTCCCGCTTTTCCCGTCCCTTTCCCCCGTTCCTTTCCCTTTTTCCTTCGCGCGTCGTTCGCTTCCTCAATTTACGATGAAGATTTTACTTGCCTACACCAGCGTCAGTTTAACCGCGAATTTTGGCGGAGCCGAAAAGGTTTTGTACAACTTTGCGAACGAATTTGTTCGACGCGGTTTCGAAGTCGCCGTCGTTTACGACGAAAAGGGCGACGCCGCGTCCCCTTACCCGCTCGACGGTCGCGTTCGTCTCCGCAACTTAAAGACGCGCGAAATCAAGTTCTCGCCGCTTTTCCTCGCCGCGAAAATTTGGCGCGAACTCGTCAAACCGCTTCGCAAAACCGCGTTAAAGCCGTTGTTTCCCGACTTTTACCGCCGACTAAGATTGCGCCGCCAAAAAAGCGAGCTCGACGTCGTTTTGAACGATTTCGCCCCGGACGTCGTTCTCTTCTTTTCGCTCGAAGACGCGAAAGCGTTTTTCTTTCGCCGTCCGACGCTCGATTTCGCGACGATTCAAATGTTGCACAACGTTCCTTCGGTCGCGATTCCGCCCCGTCGACAAGCCGAAAACGCTCCGGCGCTCGACCGCTGCGACGTCGTTCAAGCGTTGCTTCCGAGTTTCGTCCCGGCGGTTCGCGCGCAAACGTCGAGCGCGATCGTCGCGCTTCCGAACGTCGTTCCTCAATTCCCCGCGACCGAAAGCGTCGACGTCGACGAACGCGAACGCGCCGGTTCCCCGCGAATCGTTAGCGCCGGTCGCTTCGACAAACGTCAAAAGCGGCAACATTTGGCGATCGAAGCGTTCGCGAAAATCGCCGACGCTTGCCCCGATTGGACGCTCCGCTTTTACGGCGACGAAGTCGACCCCGCTTACCGCCGGAAGCTCGAGCGCGCGATTTCGGAGCGCGGCTTGCAAGACCGCGTCTTCCTTTGCCGACCGACGCCGGATATTTACCGCGAGTTCGCGCAAAGCGATATTTTCGCCTTTCCCTCGGCTTACGAAGGCTTTAGCCTCGCGCTGACCGAAGCGCAGTCGCTCGGGCTCCCCGCCGTCGGGTTCGCCGACGCGCCGTCGGTTAACGAACTTATTATCGACGGCGAAAACGGCTTCCTCGCGACCGACGTCGACGACTTCGCGCAAAAACTCAAAACGCTGATCGACTCGAAAGAACTCCGGCGACGCTTCGGCGCCGACGCCAAAAAAGCGGTCGAAAAGTACGAAGCCTCCAAGGTTTGGGACGCTTGGGAAAAACTCCTCCGCGAAACCGTCGAGAAAAAACGCGCTCCAAACGCCGACGCCCGAGCCGACGCCGAGCGCCGATGATTTTTCCTTCGTTACGACGCCTTGAAGTTTGCCCCGCCTTTCAATTTAAGTCCTTAAAATGAAAATTTTACTTTTCGTTAATCACGGTCGACTAACCTCCGCCGTCGGCGGCGTCGAAAAAGTTTACGCCGATTTTGCCAACGAATTTGCGCGACGCGGCTTCGAAGTCGTCGCGGCGCACAACGACAAGGGCGACGCTCCGCCCGTTTTTCCCGTCGATCCCCGCGTTCCGCTCGTCAACCTTTATCGCGAACAGCCTCGTTCCTTAGCGTACTTCGCGGCGAAAATTTGGCGCGAAGCGACGCGACCGTTGCGCAAAACTTTCTTGGCGCCCCTTTTCCCCGACTTCGTTCGCGCTTTAAAACTCCGGAGCTTAAGCGCTCGCCTCGACGCGCTTCTCGCCGACTTCCGCCCGGACGTCGTCGTTACCTTCTTCTTCGACGACGCCGCGGCGCTTTTTTACAAGCGTTCGCAAGTCGATTTCGCGACGATTCAAACGGCGCATAATCCGGCGTTTATCTTCTTCCCTCCGACCGCGTCGCCGAAGGAACGGCGTTCGACGCTCGACCGTTGCGACGTCGCGCAAGTCTTGCTGCCCTCCTTTATCCCGGACTTTCGCGCCGTTACGTCGACCGAGATCGTCGCGATTCCGAACGTCGTTCCGCAGTTCGCCGAAAGCGTCGACGTCGACGAACGCGAGCGCGCCGGGTCCCCGCGTCTCGTTTGCGTCGGACGGCTCGACCGGCGGCAAAAGCGGCAACACCTTGCGATCGAAGCGTTTGCGAAAATCGCCGACGCTTGCCCCGATTGGACGCTCCACTTTTACGGCGACGAATTTAACTGTTCCGAATACGGCGACCGGCTCGCGCGTTTGATTTCCGAACGCCGTTTGCAAGATCGCGTTTTCCTCCGTCCGTCGACGCGCCGAGTCAAGGAAGAGTTGCTAAAGAGCGATATTTTCGTCTTTCCGTCGTCGTTCGAGGGTTTCGGTCTCGCGCTTGGCGAAGCGTTTTCCGCCGGCTTGCCCGCCGTCGGGTTCGCCGACGCGCCCGCGGTCAACGAGCTAATCGTCGACGGAGAAAACGGCTTCCTCGCGACCGACGTCGACGACTTCGCTCAAAAGCTCAAAACGCTGATCGACTCGAAGGAACTCCGGCGACGCTTCGGCGCCAACGCGAAAAAATCGGTCGAAAAGTACGAAGCGTCGAAGATTTGGGACGCTTGGGAAACGCTCCTCCGCGAAACCGTCGAGCAAAAAAAGAGAAAAAAAGAAGAAAATTTCGACGAAAATCGGTAATTTTATTTTCGGCGCCGCGTACTTTAGATTGGGCTTGTCCGCTCTTTTCAACGGGAAAAACAATGAAAATTTTACTTTTCGTTCATCACGGTCGGTTGACGACCTCGGTCGGCGGCGCCGAAAAAGTTTACGCCGAGTTCGCCAACGAATTTACGCGGCGAGGTTTCGAAGTCGGCGCCGCGTACGACGCTCCCAACGGCGCGCCGTTCCTCTTTCCCGTCGACGCTCAAGTTCGGCTTTTCAATTTGCGCTCCTCCTCCCGTCGCGCTCCGGCGTTCGTCGCGGCGAAAATTTGGCGGGAAATAACGCGACCGTTGCGCAAAACCTTTTTAGCGCCCTTTTTCCCCGATTTTATTCCGGCGCTCAAAAGAAAAAACCTTAAAACCCAAATCGACGCGACGTTAAGCCGCTTTCGCCCGGACGTCGTCGTTTTATTCGCCCCCGACGACGCGCGAGTTTTCTTCCATCGCCGCCCCCGCGTCGACTTTGCGACGGTTCAAATGTCGCACGGTTCCCCCGAATGGTTCCTCAACGAGCTTCCGCTCGACGAACTTCGCGCGCTGCTGAACCGTTGCGACGTCGTCCAAACGCTCCTGCCGTCCTTTGCGCCTCCGCTTCAAGCCGTTTGCTCGTCGCCGGTCGTCTCGATTCCGAACGTCGTTCCGCGGTTCGCCGAAAGCGTCGACGTCGACGAACGCGAACGCGCCGGTTCCCCGCGAATCGTTTTCCCGGCGCGCTTGGACATGTTGCAAAAGCGGCAAATCCTTGCGATCGAAGCGTTTGCAAAAATCGCCGACGCTTGCCCCGATTGGACGCTCCACTTTTACGGCGACGAAGACGGAGGCGACCGATACCGAACCCGCCTTAAAGCGCGAATCGCCGAACTTCGCTTAAACGACCGCGTCTTCCTCCGTCCGTCGACGCCCGATATTAAAGCGGAACTCCTCAAAAGCGACGTCCTCGCCTTTCCGTCGTCGTTCGAAGGCTTTAGCCTCGCGCTGACCGAAGCGCAGTCGCTCGGGCTCCCCGCCGTCGGGTTCGCCGACGCGCCGTCGGTCAACGAACTGATTATCGACGGCGAAAACGGTTTCCTCGCGACCGACGTCGACGACTTCGCGCAAAAGCTCAAAGCGCTGATCGACTCGAAGGAACTCCGGCGACGCTTCGGCGCCAACGCTAAAAAAGCGGTCGAGCAATACGAAGCGGCGCGCGTTTGGGACGCTTGGGAAACGCTCCTCCGCGAAACCGTCGAGAAAAAACGCGCCCGAAACGCCGTTTAACGCCTCCCCTTTCCCCCCGACCGCAAACCGCCCTTAACCCGACCGCAAACCGTTTTACCCCGACCGCAAACCGCCTCCCGCCGCCGCGAATCTCGCGTCCTCGCCCTAAAGAAACAAAGAAAGCTGCGCAATGAAAATTCTCCTTCTCCTTAGACACGGACACCTCACCTCGCTCGTCGGAGGCGGCGAAAAGATTTTTTGCGAATTTGCCAACGAGTTTGCGCGACGCGGTTTCGAAGTCGGCGCGATTCACGACGATCCCGTCGACGAGCCCTTCGTCTTTCCGATCGCGCCGGAAGTTTCGTTATTCAATTTACGCGTCAAAAAGCACGTCTCCCCGCTCTTCGTCGCGGCGAAAATTTGGCGGGAAATAGCGCGCCCGTTGCGTAAAACGTTTTTAGCGCCGTTTTTTCCCGACTTTATCCCGGGTCTAAAATGGAAAATGCTTCAAAGAAAAATCGACGCGGCGTTGGAGGCGTATCAACCCGACGTCGTCGTTTCGTTTTTTCTCCCGGACGCGAAAGCGCTTTTTGGCGATCGCCGCGAACCTAAATTCGCGACGATTCAAATGATTCACTTCGCGCCGAACCTATTTTTCCAAATTTTCGAAGAGCTTTGTCCCTTGTTGAACCGTTGCGACGTCGTCCAAACGTTGCTTCCGTCCTTTATCGAACCGATTCGCGCCGTCTGCTCGAGCGAAATCGTCGCCATTCCGAATATTGTTCCGCAATTCGCCGAAAGCGTCGACGTCGACGAACGCGAACGGGCCGGTTCCCCGCGAATTATTTACGTCGCGCGTTTGGACGAACAGATCAAACGCCAACACGTCGCGATCGAAGCGTTCGCAAAAATCGCCGACGCTTGCCCCGACTGGACGCTCCATTTTTACGGCGACTCCTACCCGAAACCGGCGTACGGACGGCGGCTCGAAAAGACGATTTCCGAACTCAATTTAGAGAACCGCGTCTTCCTTCACCCGACGACGCAAAACGTCAAAGAAGAACTGCTGAAAAGCGATATCGTCGCCTTTCCGTCGCCGTCGGAAGGCTTTAGTCTCGCCTTGACCGAGGCGCAGTCGCTCGGTCTTCCCGCCGTCGGCTTCGCATACGCGCCGTCGGTCAACGAGCTAATCGTCGACGGCGAAAACGGTTTCCTCGCGACCGACGTCGACGACTTCGCGCAAAAGCTCAAAGCGCTGATCGACTCGAAGGAACTCCGACGACGCTTCGGCGCCAACGCCAAAAAAGGGGTCGAACAATACGAAGCGTCGCGCGTTTGGGACGCTTGGGAAAAACTCCTTCGCGAAACCGTCGAGAAAAAACGCGCGCAAATCGCCGATCAAGCGCAAAATTAAAAACGCGTCGTTTTTCTTCGAGCGTCTCTTCGCCGCTCCGACGTTTCCCCGCCTCCTTTTCCTTCCCCTTCTTTAACGAACCGTTCGACGTTTCGGGCGGTTCGTTTTTTATCGACGTTCAACGTCCCAACGCGTTTTCAACCGCGCCGCGACGAACCGTTCGACGTTTCGGACGGTTCGTTTTTTATCGACGTTCAACGTCCCAACGCGTTTTCAACCGCGACGCGCCCAACCTTTCGCGACCCGAAGCGCCGTCAACAAC
>JAZNJF010000124.1:0-2247 GCA_045577885.1 Thermoguttaceae bacterium
GTCGGTCGATCAAGTCCGGGTGAAAGGTCGGCTCCCAAACGGCTTCGGCGATTTCGCGACGAAGCGCCGCGACCTTCGGCGACTCGAAGTCGACCAACGAGCGAACGTCGGCGCCGTCCGGGCGACGCTCCGACTCCAAACCCGGTTGCGTCTCGGCGGCCGAAGGCGCGTCGACCGCCGCTTGCGCCTTCGCTTCCAAAGCCTTCGCGGGTTTATTTATTGTTTTATTTTTAATATATTTATTATTTATTTCTTCTAAAGGCGCCGCGAGCGGTTCGCGCGACGTCGGCTCCGACGCGACGGACGCAACCGCCGGAATCGTCGAAGTCGGTCGAACGACGCGAACCTCCGCAACCGTCGGCGTTTGAATCGTTTTCGCGACTTCACGAAAATGGTCGGCGACGACGGGCGCGGTCGGTTCCGCAATCGATTGCGCGACGCTTTCCGTTCCCGTTTCCGTTTCCGAAACGGCGGCGAAAACGGGAACGGTCGGTTTCGCCGCGTCGGTCGGCTTGGCGAAGGACTCGACCCCGACGCCGAACGCCGCGTCGAAAAGGGGCGTCGCCGGTTCCGGTTTCGCGACGGGCTCCTCGAACGGCGCCGGACGATAAACGTAAAGGTCGAACCGTCCCCGCTCCCGTCGCGGCGCGACGTCTAAAATTCCGAGCTTCTTCAACTCGTCGACGCGTTTGCGCACCTGCGACTCCGTCAACTTGACGCCGGAACGCTCGGCGAGGTTGCGCAAGGTCGCGAAATCGACGTCGGCCAACTTCCCGGGCTCTCGTCCGAGCGTCGCCCAAAAGACCGCGAAAAGCGCCTCTTTGTTTCCCGTTCGCAAAAAGAGCGGAATCAGTTCGTCCATCGTTTAGTCCCTTGCAGTTCGAAAATCGCGACGTTGCGATAGTCCCACCATTCCAGTTCGAAGACGTTCGCTTCAATCTGTTCGATCAAATAATCGGCGACGCGGTCGGCGGCGGCCGGCGTTCGCTCTTTGGGACGCTTTCGTTTCCAAAAAGATTGAAAAGCGTCGCAAACCTTATTCAGCGCGAGCCCGACATAACGCGGGCCGTAAAATCGATTGATCAGCGCCGCCAACTTGGTCGCGACCTCGTCGCCGATCGGCGCGTCGATTTGCTTGCGCACGACGTCGGCGTTCATTCCGCGCACGACGTCGAAGAGGGGCGTTTCGAGTCCGTAAATACCGCCGCGCCTCATTCGTTCGCGTCGCATTTTCTTTCGCGCCAAATCGAGGTCAAGCGCTGTTTGTTCGGTCATCGTTTGGTCTCCTTGTCTCTTGTTCCGGCGATTTGTTCGACCCGTTCGAGCAGGTTTCGACAAAAATCGGCGTATTCGTTCGGCGCGAGGCGGGCTTCTATCTCCGCGAGAAGCGCCGCGAACTCTCGGGCTTTGCGTTTCGTTTGCGCGTTCATTGAACCGCCTCCGCCGACTCGTTCGCGTCGTCTTCGGCGAAACTCACGAACACGCGGAGTCCCTTGTCAAAGCCGGGCCAATCGCGAGCGCTTTCTCGTTCGCGGTCGCGCAAGCGTTCGAGCCGTCCCAGCGCGAGCGCGGCGATCCCGCATAAAATCGCGCGGCGTTCGTAATCGGCCGCGCCTTTCGCATCGACGACGTTAAGGGCCGTTCGGCACAACTCGGCCAACGACTCGAAATTGCGGCGATACTCTTGTTCGAGAAGCGGTTCGCAACGGCGACGGCGAGCGGGTTTGGTTGTTTTCGTTTCGGGGTTAGCGGTTTGGGTCGACATAGCCGGGTCTCCTAAATTCGACCGCCCGGGATTGGATTCAACTTCGGAAAGGGCAAAACAAAACGCCCGCGACGGCGTCGCGAACTTACGCAAGAACGCGGCGCCGCCCCGGGCGGTCGAAAAATTTGGACGGACTCCGTCGCTCTTGACGGTATCCAGTATAATACCAAGTCGGGATAACGTCAGTATATTTTAATCCCGTTTTGGTATTATTTCTTAAAAATTTTACGGAAGCAAGTCCTTGGGCCGTTTGAGTCGATACGCTTCGGCGATCTTCGGAAATTGCTCCAAGTTCGGTTGCCGGTCGCCGGTTTCCCAACGCGACACGGTGTTCTGCGAAACGCCGATCGATTCCGCGGCTTCCGCTTGCGACAGGTTGGCCTTCTCGCGCAACTCGCGAAGTCGAGCGGCGAAGCGTCCGGAGTACGTTTCCATATTGGGTTCCTTGCGAGCGGGCGTCATGACGGCGAAGAATCTCCTTT
>JAZNJF010000125.1:0-6661 GCA_045577885.1 Thermoguttaceae bacterium
CCCCCCGTTTTAACGACCAAAAGAAAAAAAACGCCGCGACGGCAAACGCGACGGCGGCAAAGTCGCGCCGTCCCCCCCGTTTTAACGACCAAAAGAAAAAAAACGCCGCGACGGCAAACGCGACGGCGGCAAAGTTGCGCCGTCCCCCCCGTTTTAACGCGTCAACGATAGTCGACGTCGCCGACGATCGGCAAATCGTCGAGCGATTCCAAATTAAAGAGACGTAAAAATCGGGGCGTCGTCGAATAAAACGCGACTTTTTTCTTATCGACGACGCGTTTTTCTTGCGCGACGAGCTCTCGTTTAACGAGCTGCGAGAGGGCGCCGGTCGCGTTGTTCCGCGTTTCGAGTATTTCGTCAAGCGAAATCGGCTGCCGATACGCGATCAACGCCAGCACGTCGATCATCGTTTGCGTCAACTTAAATTCCTTTGTCTTCCCGCCGACAAAACGGGCGGCCAACGCGTCAAACTCCGGTCGCAACGCCATCCGGAACCCGTCGCCGTCTCGAACAATCCGATACGGCGCGCCGTCCCGCCAATAACGTTCGTTGAGGTCGGCGAGCGCTTCGATCGCCTCGGTCTCCGAAACGTTGCGCATCAACTCGGTCGCGCGAGCCAACGTCAGCGGTCGGTTTTCCCGATCCCCGACGAAGAGCATCGCTTCAAGAATCGACGCCGGGCCGATCGGAACGCGTCGTCCGTCGGTCGTCTCCTCGTTCGGTTCGTCGCCGTCGACGCGATTCGAGCAATCGCCGCTTTCGCTGTTCCTCCTATTTTCCTCAAATCCTCCATTCCGCCCGTTTCGTTCGTTCGACGCGCCGTTCCTCGGCGTCCGAAACGCGCTCTTTCGTTCGAAATCGGCGTCCGAAACGCGGGAACGTTCGTATTTCTCCCCCGCTTCGCGCAAAAAATCGGCGTCGTTTTGGAGCAAAACGCCGTCGAGCGACTCGCGACGCTCTCGTTCGAGATCGCGCTGAAATCGTTCGGCGTCGGACGCGTCGGCGTCGTCGAAATCCCCGTCTTCCGCGTTTTCTTCGTTTTCGCTTTCCTCCGATTCCGCGTCGAAAATCGACCGCAGTCCGCCCGCGAACGCCGCGTCGAAGGAATTAGCCTCCCGACGCGACTCGCCGTCCGTTGAAAAACTCGCAAAAAAAGCGTTTTCATCGTCAAATTCGGCGACGGCGCTTTCCGCGTCGTCGTTCGCCGATTTTCCCAAGGTCGCCGATCGAGCCGCGTCGGACAAATCGGATAAGCCGGCAGAATCGGGCGCCCCCGCCGAACCCAACGACTTTACCAACTTTACCGACTTTGCCGGTTGCGTCAAATTAGTCGAACTTGACCGGTCCGCCAAATTTTCCGCTCCGATCGGCGCGTTGCCGACGCTCGACTCGGCGCGGACTTCGGCTCCAATAAAACGCCGGTCGCGTTCCGATTCGCTCCCCCCTCCGACCGAAAACGCGCCGTCCGCCGCCGAAAGAACGCGAAAACGCCCGGCCGCGACGACTCGCCGTTCGCCTTCGCGAAACGTCGCGCCTTGCCCCGCCCCCTTCTTCCGCGCGTCTTCGCCAATCGACGCGTTCGCTTTAATCGACCGTTCTTCGTCGGCTTGCGCGTCTTCGCCAATCGGCGCGTTCGCTTTAATCGACCGCCCTTCGCCGGCTTGCGCGTCTTCTCGTTTCAACGCTTATTCCTCTTCGAAAAGTTCGTCGACGTCCTCCCCTTCGTCGCCGGAGCTAAGGTTCGCGGCGAGATTGAGCCGAAGGACGTCGCCGATTAAACGGAAAATTCCGGATTTAACGACGTACCGCGCGTCAAGTCGATTTCCGTCGATCGCGTATTCGACTTCCAAGCGAGCGTCGTCCGCTTCCGCGACTCGTTCGAACGTTTTCCGAGCGGCGACGGTCAACGCGTCCGATTCGCCGAACGCCGCGAGCGCCCAACGTCCCAACGGAGCGAGCGCGAACGCGACGCGTTTCGGAGCCGGCGTCTTCGTCTTCGACGCGGCGGCGATTCGCGCAAACTCGGCGTCGACGGCGTCCGAATCGATTCCGACGACGGCCAACATCGCGTCGGCGCTCGTTCCCCAACGGACGGCGAACGTTTTGTCGCCCCAATACGCGGCGAGCGGTTCCGGCAAATCGGCTTCCAATTCGACGAACGGAAGGTCGACCTTCGAAACGGCGAACCCTTCGACGGTTCCGGCGTCAAGTTTAACGAATTTAGCGATTTTTTCGGCGGCTTCCGGCTCGTCTTTCTTAAATTTTTCAAAAATTTTCCCCGCGACGGCGGTCAATTCGCTTCCGTCGACCGGCGCGATCGCCGTCGAGAAGCAAACGCCCGAATCGCCGCAAGCAAACGCGGAAGCGGAGTCGAACGTTCCGTCGGCGCTCGCCGATTTCGCCAATTTTTCAACGACGGCGAGCAGTTCTTCCGCCAACGCTCGCTCTTCTTCGGAGTCGAGCCCGATTTCGAGCGCGGTTTTAAGATTATCGAACGCGATCGCTTGTTGTTTCGCAAGAAACGCGCGGTCGAGCGCGGAGCGTTTGCCCGCTTGAACGGCGGCGAAAACGGCGTTCGGCGTCTCGGCGATCGCGCCCCAACGGGTCTCGGCGTTTTGCGCGCCCGCAAAAGTTTCGGCCAACGGCGAGCCTTCCTTGCAAACGGCGGAGCAATCCCAAACCAGGTCGCCGGTCGCCGCGTCGACGTTAAGCGCCCAACGAACGCGTTCGAGCGAATCGAAAATCGCCGAATAATACTCGAGCGTCGCGTCGAATTGTTCGAGGGCGGCTTCGTCGTCGGTCGGCGCTTTTTCGGCGGCCTTTTGACGCAACGCCGCGAACCCGGCTTCGAGCAATTCCGCCGGAAGCGCGGTCAAATCGGCTTGAAACGTCAAAACGCCCGCTTCTTCCTCGGCGCCGAGCCAAGCGGTCGGATCGGTCGTCGGAACGGCGTTTTCTTTCCCCGCTTCGCAAACAAAGAGCCAACCGTCCTTTTCGAGCAGGCGGAGACGCGGCTCGTCGCCGAAAAACGTTCCTTCCGGCGTCGTTTCGATCTTTTCTTTCAAGTCGGAAGCGCCGACAAATTCAAGTTTTTCGACGTTCGCGACCGGCAAAAACGCGAACGGAACGACTTCGGAACCGTTCGTCGCGACGACGACGCCGAACGGCTTTTCGCGGTCGACGCCTTGAACGTCGCCGTAAATCGCCCGAGCCGCCTCGACCGCTTCGCCAAATTTCATTTCCTTCGCGACCCGTTCCGCCGCCGCCCAAGCCGCGTCGTATCCGACGCTCGCGACGACGGCGACCGGTCGCCAAGTCTTATCGACGGTCGGTTCCCCCGCCGACGCCGTTCGAGCGCCGCCGAGCGCCGCCATTAGAATCGCCGCGATCGACAAAACCGCCGCAACCGTCCCAAACTTCCAAGAAATCGCGCCCTTCCGGCGTCCTTCGTTTTTTCGTCGACAATCCATTTTCATCGTTCGTCCCGCTGTCTCTGCTTAATATTCAAACGTTTTTCAATTTTAACGTCGACGCGTCGTTTAAGCGACGCCGACATATTTTCATCCTTAAACCGCAATAAACGCGATAAATAAAGGTCGGTAAAAAAGCGGAGCGGCGCGCGCCCGAATTTCTTCGTCGCCTTGATCGCCTTTTTACCCCTTATCCTATAGTAATATAGACGACGCGACGGTTAAAAAAATAACGTCGGTCGTTTTTTTTATCGAAAATTTCCTTCGTTCGCGTTTGCGTTTCCTTCGTTCGCCGCGCCGCGTCGAACCGTTAAGGAACTTCCGTTTGTTCCGATTTTAAAAAATCTTCGCTCCAAAGTCAAGACGGCTCCCTCCATTTCCCCTCCGCTCGTTTGCTCCGCTCGCCCTTTTCTTCCCTTTTTCCTTTTTTCTCCTTTTCTATTCATTTCTCCATTTCTTCTTATTTCTCTCATTTTACCCAATTTTCATTCCCTCCGATCCGATTATTTCTCTTATTCTCCGCAACGATTTCTCTTATTCCCCCTCTTTAAACCGCTCTTGCCTCGCGTCTTCAATTTCGCTAAAATTAAGACGCGACTATTTTGCGTTTCCCTCATTTTCCTTTTTATTCCCCTCTTTTCTCCTATTCCCCCAAACGATGCGACCTTCTTATTCCTCCTCGCCCCAATTTTCCGGCGCGTCCAACCGCTCCTTCCCGTTCGACCGTTTCCCCAACGCCTCGCGTTTCGCGCCGTTCTTCGCAGGTCGCGAAGCCCCTCTCGCGACGCCGGACGATTCGTCGAATCCCAACGCGGCCTTTTTTTCCGAGTTTGCGCCTTCGCTCGTCGAAGCGGCTCGACGTTTGACGGCTCCGACGGCGGAAGTCCGTTTCGACCGCTTCGGTTTCGCGACGCTGGACGACTTCGCGCGCCGGTTCGCTCAAACCGACGACGGCGCCTCGCCCTTCCTCCTCTTCTCCGACGACGAAGGCGCCCGTTTCCTCTTGACCGCGCCGACGTCGACGCTTCGCCTCCTCTTTACCGCCGCGCTCGGTTTCGACGTCGCGATGTTTTGCGCAAACGAGGCGCTTTGGAACGATTTTAACGCCGACCTTCAAACGCCGCCGACGTCGTTCGAACGCGAGACGTTCGAGCAAGAAGCGGTTCGTTTCGCGTCGCTTTCCCCGCTTTCTTCCCTTGTTTCCTCGTCCGCCGACGCTTGGCGACTCGTTTCGTTCCCGCCGACGCCGGATCGCGCCGCGTTCGCCCTCGACGACGTTCTTTTTTATTGGGAGCGTCGTTTTGTTCGTCTCGCCGGGCGCCTCTTCCCTTGGACGGTCGTATTTTCGACGCGTCGACTTCTCCCGTTGACTGCCGCCGCGATTCCCCGCCAAACGCCCGAAGCGTCGTTTGCGTCCCCCTACTCGACGCAAACTTCGCCGCCCGCGTTTTCCTTCCCTTCGACGGCGCCGTCAAATTGCGTCGAACCGTTAAACGCGTCTCCCGACGACGCCGTCGAATTAGCGGTCGTCGTCGAGCGCGGCGAAATGTCGGCGGACGCTTGGCGCCGTCTGCAACCGGGCGACGTATTGACGACGAACGTGCCGGCGAACGCTTTATTTTTAGGTTTGGTCGACGACGCGCCTCGTTTTTTATGCCGACCGGGTCTTTTTCGAGGCGCGGCGGCGGTTCAAATCCAAAGTCGAACGGACGACGCTCGAGAATAATCGCGTTCGAACGTCGTTTTTTCCAACGCGTCCCGTCGAGCGCGTCCTTTGCCGATTCGCTTAAAAGTTCAAATTAAACGCTTTACCGTTTCCTTTCCCGCGCGTCGCCCTTCCTTTGTAAAGTCGAGCGTTTCCGACTTGCGGTTCCTCGA
Organism: Thermoguttaceae bacterium; assembly: GCA_045577885.1. Taxonomy (GTDB): domain Bacteria; phylum Planctomycetota; class Planctomycetia; order Pirellulales; family Thermoguttaceae; genus RUG369. Next base: position 5,349 of record JAZNJF010000125.1, read on the forward strand.
CAAAAAAAACAAAAAAAATTTTAAAAAAGCTCTTTACATTTTCCCAAACCGTGATATGATTACGTGTGTTGAGAGGGTTGGCGGCGACAACCAACCGCTTCTTCCCCTTTCTTCTTAAATTAAAAAGGCTGAATAGCTCAGTTGGTTAGAGCGGCGGCTTCATAAGCCGTAGGTCACCGGTTCAAGTCCAGTTTCAGCCACTTGCCCAAACGTTTATTTTATAAGCGTTTGGGCTTTTTTTATGTCTATTGATCGCGCGTTTTGTTTCTCGTCGTTTATCTTTTTCGCCAAGATCGGGCTTCGTTGCGCCGGCGTTGCAGAAATCCGCGCTCAAATTCAAAATGTTGACTTGTTCGTCCGCGCGCCGATCGCCCCATTAGTTTAACCGTCAAGCGAACGCGCCGCAGTCGTTGGTTCTTCTTCTGGCGCCGCACCTACTGCTCCGCCCCGTCAAAACCGTCAAAACCGTCAACAACAACCAACAACCAACAACCAACAACCAAAAACCAACAACCAACAACCAAAAACCAAAAACCAAAAACCAAAACAGCTCTTCAACAATTCGCCAAGTCGATTCTTTTCCGTCTTCCTTTGAACGTCGCTTCTTTGCGTTTCGTTCGCGCCGAAAGCGCGACGCGTAAAATCTGCGACGCAAGTCTTTCCGCGCCTTTCATTACCTCCGTCTGTTTTACGCGAACGGCGCGTAAGAGTTTCGTTTTGCGCTTGTTACGATTGATTTTTTTCGCGAAATCGGTTTAATCGCGCCTGCGGAGCGAAAACGAACGGCGCTCGCTTGGAAGCGACGCCCTTTCGCCTCCCTTTCTTCCCCCTTTCTTAGGAGACTTAACCAATGTCGACTATTTACTTTACGTCGAACGCGTCGACCGGCGCGGGCTCGCTCGCCGAAGCGATTCAAAACGCGGCGCCCGGCGACGTTATCCGCCCCGACGAAAGCGTTTTCGAACGCGGCGCGACGATCGAAATCGTTCTCGCGTCGCAACTTAACGTCGATAAAAACTTGACGCTCGACGCGTCGCCGTTCCGCGTTCGACTCGACGGCGGGCAAAAATTGTCGTGCGTTCGCATAACCTCCGCAAACGCGTCGTTTACGGCGTTCGACTTCGTTCGCGGCGCCGCGACCGCGTCCGGCGCCTGCGCTTTCGTCGGGCCCGACTCCGACGCGACGTTCGACCGATGCCTATTCGCGGGCGGCTCGACGATTTACGGCGGCGGCGCGACGGTTGTAAGAACCGCGACGGCAACGTTTAACGACTGTCTTTTCGTCGGTTGCCGCTCGACCGGCGTCAACGGCG
>JAZNJF010000126.1:0-34635 GCA_045577885.1 Thermoguttaceae bacterium
GACCGCGAAAGACGGCGGCAAACCGGAACTCGTCTTTTGGCATAGATTTATCGAAGGTATGGTTCCTGTCGCCCGCGATACCGACGAACCGGCGCCCGACGGCTCGTATCCTTACGCGCTCTTGAGCGAAGAAGACCGCGCGTTCGTCGACGCCGAGTTGGCGAAGTACGCGGAAGACGCGCCGAAACGCGCCGAACAAGAGAAAATCGACGCCGAACAAGCGGCGCAAAACGCCGAAGAAGAGAAACGTAAAGAAGAAAAAGAGGCGGAAAGGCGCAAACGAGTCGAATTTTACGACGCGAACGGAAACTTCGCTTTCAGAGGTTGGATTCTTTGCGAGCGCACCTTGGCGACCGTTCAAGAGGGCGCGGAGAAACCGGAACGCGTCCTTTGGCGCGAAGCGCGCGGCGGTATATTGGTCGTTCGGAAAGGAGAGAACGATCCGGCGCCCGACGGCTCGTATCCTTACGCGCTCTTGAGCGAGGAAGATAGAGCGTTCGTCGACGCCGAGTTGGCGAAATATGCGGAGGAAGCGCCGAAACGCGCCGAACAAGAGAAAATCGACTCCGAAAGGAACGCTCAATACGAGAAAGAATACGCCGAAAGGAGGGCTCAATACGAGGAAGAACGTAAAGAACTCGAATTTTACAACGCGAACGGAAATCTCGTTTTCACCGGTCGCGTCGCTTACGAACAAACGGCGGCGACCGCGAAAGACGGCGGCAAACCGGAACGCGTCGTTTGGAAACGAAAATATTCCGAAACGCCGGACGGTTCGTTTCCTTACGCGCTCTTGAGCGAAGAAGACCGAGCGTTCGTCGACGCCGAATTGGCGAAGTTCGCGGAAGAAACGGCGAAACGCGCCGAGGAAGAGGCGGAGCAAAAACGCCGTTTCGAGTTTTACGACGCGGACGGAAGTCTCGCTTTTATCGGCGTTATCGATAGCGAGGCGACGTTGGCGACCGTTCAAGAGGGCGCGGAAAAACCGAAACGCGTCGTTTGGGCGAACGGTTCGTATCCTTACGCGCTCTTGAGCGAAGACGACCGAGCGTTCGTCGACGCCGCGCTGGCGAAGCTCGCGGAACAAAAAGCGGCGTTCGAGAAACTGAAAAAAGCCGCCGCCGAGGCGAAGGCGAATTGGGAGAAAGAAGCCCCGCAAACGCCGGTCGTTAAGCGCGTCGAAGGGCGAAAATTCGCGATTCTTATCGGTTGCGATCAATTTGAAGACAAGGCGATTACGAATCTGCGTTACGCCGCGGCCGATATGAGATTTTTAGCCGAACGCTTAATCGAACTGGGGTTCGCCTCGAACGACGTCGTCGTTTTAACCGCGAAAAAAGCGACGCTAGACAACGTTTATCGCACATTAGAACTGCTGACCAAGTATACGAAACCCGGCGACATGATTTTTGTCGCGTTTAACGGGCAGGGGTTTGAATTAGACGGCGAAATCTACTGGGTTCCGACCGACGCGGACGTCGACGATTTGAGCGGAACGAGCGTTGCGATAAGCGATTTTACCGAGAAATTGGAAGCCGCGACGCCGGGGCGCGAGAAGGCGATCTTTTTTGACGCTTGCCGCAATATTCCGAAAAAACTTACGAGCGACGAGCAAAAAGCGGATTCCGAAACCGACGACGTTAAGCCGAATTTGGCCGCGGAGAATATTTGGGGCCTTTACGCTTGCGAATCGGGCGGTTTGGCGTTCGAAGGCGGCGCGCTTCGACACGGCGTTTTTACGTATTGCTTCGCCGAGGGACTGACCCGCGAAGGGGACGCGAACGGAGACGGCGTCGTTACCTTAATGGAAGCCTTTTTCTACGCGAAGACGCAAACGGCGGCGAGGGTCGCTAGAGAGTTCGACGCCGAACAAACGCCGGCTTTTATCGGGCCGTTTGCCGACGTCGAGATGGTCGACTTGAACGCCGAATCGACGAAAGCGGAAAGCGCGGTCAAGTAACGGTTCGTTGAAATTTTAGAGAGATAAACGCCGTTTCGACGCGGGTTAGCGTCGGAGCGGCGTTTTTTTGTCGGCGGCGGGGTTGCGTCGCGTTTGCGTCGGCGGTATACTGGAAAAAACGACGGGAGAACGGCGACGATGCGAAACGAAAAAGAAACGGCGAAAAAGAGCGGAGGAACGTTGCGTTCCGTCGGTCGGAGCGTTTCGCGCGTCGTCGGCGAACCGGTCGACGGCGTCGTTTGGGCGGCGAAGGAAGCGTTAAAGTTTGTCGCTCCGGCGCTTTGGCGGCGCTGGTTCGGACGACCGTTCGGTAAAGGAACGACGTTCGAGGATTTTTCCGACGCGCCGAATCGACCGACGCCGAACCCGAAGGACAAACTCGGCCTCGACGGCGAGCGTTTCGCGTTCAAGTACGTCCGCGACCTGCCCGGGGCGCGGGTGATCGCTTGCAACGTCGACGCCGTAACTTGCGAAATCGACTTGGTTTACCTCGACCGCAAGACGCGGGAACTTGTTTTCGTCGAAGTAAAAACGCGGCGGCGGGAACACCCGGATTACCCGACGCTGAACGCCGTCGACGCGCGGCGGCGGAAGAAATTGGCGCGGGCGTCCGACGTCTTCGCGGCTCGAATCGGCGAAGAGCGGCGCCGTCGACGGTTCGACGTGATCGTCGTTATTTGGCCGTTTTTTACCGAACGACCGACGCTGACGCACTGCCGCGGCGCGTTTGGGTACGTCGACGCGCTCCTCGGATACCGCGGGTGCGTTCGCGGTCGACGCGGGCGCAAAAGACGCGATAATTAACGGTTGACGGCCTGTTATATTAATAGCGGAACGTTTGTTTTTTATTGAAACGGAATTGGGCGAGATAAAAAGGACGCGTTGCGAAAAGACGGTCGTTGTTTGAAAAACGAGCGTTTTTGAACGGGGCGAAAAACATCCCGCGCTTGCGTCGCCCGCTTCGAAAGCCGGGAAACGCAAACGTCGAGGAAAGAGCAAATCGCGTCGTTCGAGCGGTCTTTTAGACAACCGCTCGAACGAGGTTTGCGCGCAAGGTTCGGCTTGCGAACTTGGAGCGCGGGAGAGCCGGTTCCGAACTCCCGACCGCCGCCGGTTGAAAAGCGTCAAACTTTGCAACCGACGCCGGGGGCGGGAGAGCCGGGGCCGACTTCCTTCCCGACGCCGGTTGAAAAGCGTCAAACTTTGCGACCGACGTCGGACGCGGGGGAAACGGTTCAGACTTCCCAACCGGCGCGAACGGCTTGTTTCAGGAACGCCGCCGCTTTGTCGCAGTTCGTAACCTTCATATTTTCGGCGTCGTAAACGAGTTTTTGACCGCAACGATACGCGACCGGGCCGAGGAGAATCGTTTCCGCCAAGCGACCGGAGTAGTCGAAGTTGCACGTCGTTTCGCCGCGACCGCCGGTTTTGATCGCGTTAATCCATTCTTGGTGATGGCCGACCGAACTCGGAATCGTCGGGTTCGGCGCTTTGAAACCGGCGAACTTATCTTTCGGCAGAATCGTATGTTGCGAGTAGTTCGAGTAGATCGCGCCTTCGGAACCGATAAAGAGAACGCCGTTCCCGTAATTTTCGAGACCGTATTCTTTCAGCGAGTCCGGCTTGCGGGCGCCGTCGCTCCAAGTAACCGTCAGCGGCGACTTCGAGCCCGGAAGCGCCGGGAACTCGTACTTGACTTGCAGGTCTTTCGGCGCGTAGTCGGCGTCGGCGGCTTCCGCGGCGTTCGCTTCGATCGTCGTCGGGTATTTCAGACCGAGCGCCCAGAAGACGAGGTCCATAAAGTGGCAGCCCATGTCGCCCATGCCGCCGTTCCCGAAGTCCCAGAACGAACGCCAGTTCCCGCCGAAGTAGCAGGAGTTGTAGTCGCGAACCGGCGCCGGGCCGAGCCAAAGGTCCCAATGAAGCCCCTTCGGAACTTCTTGTTTGTCGGTCGCGCGCGGTTTGCCGCCCCAGACGGTGCCGCACCAAACGTCGACTCGCTTAATTTCGCCGATAGCGCCCGATTGGACCAACTCGACGACGCGGCGGTAGTTGTCGCCGGCGTGAATTTGCGTTCCCATTTGCGTCGCGAGGTTCTTTTCGCGAGCGATTTTTTGCATTTGACGGATTTGGTAAACGTCGTGCGCGAGCGGTTTTTCGACGTAAGCGGCGATCCCGAGCTTCATCGCTTCGATCGCGGCGATCGCGTGCGTGTGGTCCGGCGTGGTGATGACGACGCCGTCGAGTTTGTCGCCCAACTCGGCGTACATTTCGCGGAAGTCGACGTAACGCTTCGCGTTCGGCATTTCGGCGCCGTATTGTTCGAGGAATTTTTCGTCGACGTCGCAAACGCCGATTCGATTTTCCTTCGCGATACCGCCGCGGTGGAACGGGCCTTGCATCCCGGCGACGCCGACGTGCGCGAGGTTCAGTTTCGAGTTGGCGTTGGCGTCGCGGCTGAAAGCGGGCGCCGGGAAAGAGCCGGTCGTCGCGGCGAGGCCGAAACCGGCGGTCGAAAGAGCGACGCTTTTCAGGAAGGAACGACGATTGAGGCGAGACATGCGGTTCTCCTTGTCGACGGCGCGAGAAAACGACGTCGTTATTAATATATAAGGGGAAAATTTCGGAACAATTCGCAAACGGCGAGCGCGGACGTCGAGGAGCCGAGAAATTCGAGACTCCCGAAACGAACGGGCCGCCGTCTTAGATAATAGGGTAGCGCTTCGCGGCGTGAAAATCAATCGCCAAAACGTGAAAATCGGCGTTTTTTTGCGTTTTTTTTTGGCCCGCCGCCGACTTAAAGTTAAAAATGGGGAAAATAGGGAAAACGGGTGTTTTGCCGCGAACGGCGCCAAGGAGCGCGGCGTCGGTTTCGACTCGTCCTCAAAAAACGCGACGTTAAAACTTTTTGTGGAAACCTGCGTAGAATAGGTAGTTTGAGTATTCTTTTGCGAACTCGACGTCGTAACGGAAAAAAACGTCGACCGTGTCCCGCAACGCCGCGTCGACGCCGCCGCCGAGGTCGAGCCGGTCGCGCGCCATCTTGTGCTTCGCGTAACGGTAGGCGATGGGAAAAGGCGTGTTTTCGCCGACCGTATAGAGGGCGCGGTCGCCGAATTCGTGCGCCCAAGTCGCCGTCAAGTAAGGTTTTAGCGTCGCAAGATGAGTCGCGTACTCCCAACTGAAACGACTGCCGAGTTTCAAACGATACGACGCGTCGGCGTAATCGCTGGGACGACCGTTTAAAACGAAACGACGCTCCGCTTCGGTCGGTTCCTGCAACGTCAAAACGCGAACGTTGACGAGAGGCTCGACGCGGGTGTACCCTTTGTCGAAACGAACGCCGAATTCCGCCTCGTAATTCCATTGCGACGACGAATATTTGGTAACGTCGCGCGAACCGAGGTTTTGTTCGTTCCAATTTTTCGCGGCGCCTATCGAGAAATCGAGGCGCCAAAGGGGACCGAAAAGACTCAATCGCAGAAAACCGGCGAGAGAGTCGATTTCCGATTCGTAAATCGACGCGTCGGGCTCAAGCTGAACGTTGCGACCTTGGAAGCCGAGGCCCCAAATCGCGTTTTTGGAAAGTCGCCAGTCTTGACCGACGCCGCCGCCAAACGACGCGACGCTAAAGCCCGCCGCGAACGGATCGGCGTTTTGTTCCGCTTGTTTTCCCCAAGATCCGTCGGCGTAAGCGAAAACGCGGCCGCGAAACGGCGCGATCGGGAGGTTCGAAATATAGCCGCCTCGGATAATTGGGGAAGTTGGAAACGCTTGAATCGTTTGAGCGTTTTGGGGGATTGAGTCGGTTTGAACGGTTTGCGACGACGGCGCGTTGGAAACAAGCGGAACAAGCGAGGGGAAATGGGGAAAGTTGAAGGACGAGGCGAGGGAGGTCGGCGTTTCCCAGTTTGCGCAAACGTCCTGTTTTAACGGCGCGGCGGGGATTCCGGCTAATTTGCAAAGGACGGCGGGGCGAGCGGAAAGCGCGCCGAACGAAGGAATCGCGTCTTCCGCGAGATTCCCGACGGCGCGGTTTGCGTTGGCTTCGTCGACGGCAAGGTTGACGCGGTTTGCGTTGGCTTCGTCGACGGCAAGACTGGCGCGGTTTGCGTTGGTCGCGTTATTGGGGAAGTTTGCGCAACTTGCGTAATTTGCGCGGTCGGACGCGTTGGGGACGGTCGCGGGAAGCGCAAAAAGCGGAGCGTTTAGGAAAAACGCGCCGGCGAGGCAAGACGCGACGTTTGCGCGTATTTTAAGGGCGACGCGACGTCGCGAACATCGGGCGGAAAAGCGCGTCCGGCGCGAAGCGTCGCAACGGCGAGGTTTGAAGCGCGAGGAAAACGACATCGACCGCACCGAATCGCGTTAAACGCTTGGAACGTTCGGGAACGCGTCGGGGAGCGGCGCGTCGACCGGGGCCGGAAGCGGGGCGGCCTCCGGCGTCGCGGGGACTTCGACGGCGTCGACCGGGGTCGGAAGCGGGGCGGTTTCTTGCGTCGCGGGCGTTTCGACGGCGTCGACCGGGGCCGGAAGCGGGGCGGCTTCTTGCGTCGCGGGCGTTTCGACGGCGTCGACCGGCGGAAGAGCGTCGACCGGAGGAGCGATCGGTTCGGCGGGTTGCGCCGGAACGTCGAGCGGTTGTTCGAGGGGCGCGGCGTTTGGAGCGGCTTGGTCGGCGGTCGGTTTGGGGAAAATCGCCTGCGCGACCATCGACGTGTCTTCGGTGTTTTGCGAAACGAGGCAACCTTTTTCGGTTTTATCGAAACCGACGGTGATCGAGTGCGTCTCTTGCGGACTCAAGAGCGCGAGGTAAGCGCCGCCGTCTTGGTTGGTCGCCAACTCGGCGAAAACCGGACTTTGCGCGTCCAACGGGTCGTTCGGGGTTACTTGTAATTTGCGTCCGAGAACGCGGAACGCGCCGACGCTTTCCGTAAAAACGTTGTTTTTGGCAAAAACCGAACCGTCCTTTAATTCGATCGTCGTTTCTTTCGTTTGGGGATCGACGACGGAAAGGAGTCCGTTGACGCGCAACGCGTCGACTTCCAAACGTTCGAATTTGACGGGCGCGCCGTCGGACGCGGGCGGAGTCGAGGCGTCGGGGGCGTTCGCGTTGAGAAACCAAACGGTTCCGACGGCGGAAAGGGCGCCGACGAAAGCGGAAATGAGGCGGTCGAGAATTTTAAGGGGCATAAAACGTTCTCCAAACGACGCGCGAACGTCGTTCGACAATAACGAATAAAGGAAATTTTGCGCGAGTTTAACGTTTTTTTGGGCGGGGCGCTAGGGCAATTTCGTTTTTTCGATATTTTTTTACTCTCGGGGCGCAAAGTTTCGCTATTTTCGCCGTTTTACCGTCGGCGAGAGGCGCGACGGTTGTAAACGGTTAAAATTTAACGGTCGGACCGACTTTTCGCGAAATTTTTTTCGGTTATAATAGGGCGGCGAAAGAGAACGTCGAGCCGTTTAACGACGCGCTTCCCAAGAGGAAATCGAGAAAATGAACGATAAGTTGAGAGAGCGGATAAGAGTTGGGATCGCTTGGGCGACGAGCGCTTACTTTGTTTGGATGGCGTACATGTTGTTGACGCCGCGCCCTCCGGTTCCGAAAATCGGTTTCGCGATCGATTATTTGCATGTTGGCGCTTTCGGCGTTTTAGGACTTGGCGTCGGATTAACGCGGCGAAAATGGTCGTCCGGGCGTTGGCTCGCGCTTTTGCTTCTTTGGGCGATCGGTTCGGAGTGTCTGCAGATTTTGACCGGACGTTATTTTCAATGGATCGACATTTTTCAAAACGTCGTCGGGATTATACTCGGTTTGGAAGCGGGGCGACTCCTCCGACTTTGGACGCGAAAATCAAACGTCGACTCGAAAAACGGCGAGAGCGAAACGAAAAGCGCTTGAAATAAAACGCGGTTATTAGCGAAACAACGGCGAGCGGAAAGATGAGCGAACTTAGTGAAAACGGCAAAAAAAGCGAAAATAGCGAAAATAGCGAAGAAGGGCAGGCCGCGGCGAAAAAAGGGCGCGGCGGCGCGGTCGCGATCGTCCCTCGACCGCCGTTTTCGACGAAGAGCGGGGAACCGTTCGATTTTTCCCGCGTCGAGTTCCTAATCGTTCGACGTTCCGCGACGGTCGCCGCTCCCGGCGCGCTTTGCTTTCCCGGAGGGGGGATCGAGGACGGCGAAGAGCCGCGAGACGCCGTTTCTCGCGAATTTTTCGAAGAAGTCGGGCTCGACGTCGAAGTCGGGCGCTTCCTTGGAAAACGCCAAACGCCGACCGGCGCGCCTCTCTTTTGGTTTGCCGCCGACGCGCGCTCCGGCGACCCGAACGTCGAACTGCGTCCGCAACCGGAGGAAGTCGCCGCCGTCGAATGGCGAACGCTCCCGAGTTTGCTCGACGACGCCGATTTTTTGGCGAATAATCGCGAAATCGTTCAAAAAATCGTCGACGGCGAAATTTCGTTGGCGGAAAGTCGACGGTTCAAAAAGTCTCAAGAATGAAAAAACAGCGCGTTTTTGAATTCTCGACGCTTTTCTGATTGACGTTTGTTTTATCGGAGCGGCGAAGGCGTTCGAGGGAACGCGTTAAAATTGGCGTCGTCGCTCCGCTCGTTAAAATTGACGGTTTGCGTTCTTTCCGATTTTTCCGTTAAAGGTTCTTAAATTTTTCTAACTTTCCAAAATTATTACTTGATAAATTTTTGTTGTTGCGGTAAAATAGGAAGGCTGGATAGACTAAACGGACGGTTTTGCCCGCTCGCAAGCGACGATTTTAGCGGAAACGCCGATTTTAACGTCGCGGTGAAAGTAGAAGCAAGAAACGTTATCGCGTTTTCGTTCGTTTCATTGGTTTAAAGTAACGAAAGGTTGTTCATGAAACGTCATCTCCTTTTATTGGCCGCGCTTATTTTCGGCGTCGGCGCTTCGGCTTGGGCCGACGACGCGACGACGATCGAAGTTTCGAAACCGGCGGTCGTTAGCGAAACGAATATGCCGACGCCGGATAACGGCGAAGAAACCGAAGCGGCCGAAACGACCGTCTCGAACGAAGCGCTCGCGGCGGCTCCGACCGAATATCGCGATTTTGGTCTCGTCGCTCCGGACGCGTCGCGTCTCGGCGGTCCGATTCCGACCTACACGCAAAAAGAGAACCTGTTCTGGGAAATCACGCCGTCTTCGCTCGACGTCGATTACATCATGATCGTCTCGATCGCTCGCGGGATCGGGGAAGACGCGCTTTACGGCGGTCAGTCTTGGAACTTCGGCAACGATATGATTTGGCGTTTCCGCAAAGTCGGCGACCGCATCCAGTTCCTGCGTCGCAACTATCGTTACCGCGCGAACAAGGGCCCGGACTCCGAAGCGTTGAAAGTCGCTTACGCCGACAGCGTCGTCTTCAGCCTGCCGATCGTCGCGCGCGGCCCGCAAGGCGGTTACGTCATCGACGTTACGAATCTCTTCATGAGCGACACGTTGGCGAATGTTTCGTCGCAAGCGTTGGGCGGTTTCTCGTTCGATCGCAGCCGTTCGCGTTGGGAGTCGATCAAAGGTCTCAAAGACAACGTCGAAATCGAAGTCGAAGCGACTTACGGCGGCCGTCCCGGTTCGAGCGACACCGTTATCGACACCCGCGGCGTTACGATTAACGTCCATTATTCGATTAGCCGTCTGAAGGACGCCGGCTACAAACCGCGTTACGCCGACGAACGCGTCGGTTATTTCAATTCGGCGATTTGCGACGTCAGCGACCTTTCGCCGGACGGCAACTTCAAGCGCTACATCGACCGTTGGCAACTCGAAAAGCTCGAACCGGAAGCGGAAAAATCGCTGCCGAAAAAGCCGATCGTTTTCTGGCTCGATAAAGCGACGCCGTATCAATATCGCAAACTATTGCGCGACGGTATTTTGGAATGGAACCGCGCGTTCGAGCAAGCCGGCTTCTACAACGCCGTCGAAGTCCGTCAACAAGAAGACAACGACGAGTGGGATCCGGAAGACGTCAATTACAACGCGATTCGCTGGAGCGTTTCGCAAACCGGTTTCGCGATCGGTCCGCGCCGCGTCAACCCCATGACCGGCCAAATCCTCGACGCCGACGTCGTTTTGACCGTCGGATTCCTCACCAGCTGGAATCGCCAATTCGACCTTTACTCGCCGCAGGAACTCGCCGACAAATTCTCCGGCGCGTCCGCCGAGGAAGCGTTCCAAAAGGCGATGGCCGACGGAACTTACGACTCCCGTAAGAGCTTCGCGGAAGAAGATACGGAACTCTTCTATTCGCAACAGTTCGGGTTGGCGCACACCTTCTTCGACGTGATGGCGATCGCCGACGAAACCGCCGCGGAAGAAGCCGCCGCGAACGCCGAAGCCGCGAAAGCCGCCGAAGAAGAAGCGAAGAAAGCCGCGGAAGAAGCCGTCGCGAAAGCCGCCGAAGCCGCCGCGCAAGCGCAAGAAGCCGCGAAAAAAGCCGCGGAAGAAGCCGCCGCCAAGGCCGCCGAAGTCGCCGCGAAAGCGCAAGAAGAAGCGAAGAAACTCGCCGACGAACTCGCCAAGGCCGACGAAGCCGTCAAAGCCGAGTTGACCGCGAAAGTCGACGAAGCTAAAGCCAAGGCCGAAGAAGCGTTGCGCGTCGCGAACGAAGCCGCCGCCAAGGCCGAAGAAGTCAAGAAAGCTTGGGAAGCCGAAAAGAAAGCGGAAGAAGAAGCCAAGAAGGCCGCCGAAGCCGCCAAGGCCGAAGAAGCCAAGAAAGCGGAAGAAGCGAAGAAAGCCGCCGAAGCCGCCGCGCAAGCCGAAAACGCGAAGAAAGAACGCAAAGCGAAGCACGAAGCCGAACGTAAAAAGATGATCGAGCAAGGTTTGCAACAGCTCGTTACGCACGAAGTCGGCCACACGCTCGGTCTGCGCCACAACTTCAAGCAAAGCGCGCTCCACTCGCTCGAAGAAATCAACTCGAAGTCTTGGGACGACCGCGGCTTCGTCGGTTCGATTATGGAATACGCGCCGATCAACGTCATGCCGAAGGGCAAAAAGCAAGGCGACTACTTCTCGTACCGCCTCGGCGACTACGACTTCTGGGTCATCGAATACGGTTATCGCGTCTTCCCGGGCAAAACGACCGAAACGGAAGTTCCGGAATTGAAGAAGTTGGCCGCGATGCAAACGAAGCCGGAACTCAACTACCTCACCGACGAAGACACCTACGGCACGACCTGCGACCCGTACGCCAACGTTTGGGACCTCGGCTCCGACCCGATCGAATACGCGAAAGTCCGTTGCGAACTCGTGTCGCAATTGATGCCGGGCCTGACCGACCGCATCGTTAAAGACGGCGAAAGTTACAACCGTCTCCGCGCTCGCTTCAACATGCTGACGTCGTGGAAGAACAACGGTTTGACGTTCGCGGCCCGCTTTATCGGCGGCGTCTCGATCAACCGCGACTTCAAAGGCGACGAAAACGCCCGCGCGCCGTTCGTCGTTACTCCGGCGGCGAAACAACGCGAAGCGATGGAACTCCTCTGCAAGGAAGCGTTCGGCGTCGACTCGTACCAAATTCCGGACAACATGTTCAACTACCTCGCCCCGAACCGTTGGAACCACTGGGGTTCGAGCATTCCGGATCGTTACGACACGGACGTTCACGGCACGATTTTGGCTTGGCAAACCTCGCTCCTGAACCGCATTCTCTCGGCGACGACGTTGAGTCACTTGGCCGACGGCGAACTCCGCGTCGCGGCGGGCGAAGACGTCTTCACGAGCGCGGAAATGATCGACTCGCTCGGCGCCGCGATCTTCAAAGAAATCGCCGACTCCGCCAAAGCGGCGAAAGATCGCAAAGACGGTCAAGAGCTGCCGAAACTGACGATTTCGTCGACGCGCCGCAACCTGCAACGCGTTTACTTGAGCCGACTTGCGGACTTCGCCACCGCGACGACGACCGCCGCCGGTTCCGCCGACTTCGGCGCCTTGGCCCGTATGCAAATGCGCGCCGTTCGCGCCGACATTAAAGCGACGATCGACGCCGGCGTTCCGGCCGGTTCGTACGAACGCGCGCACTTGGAAAATCTCCTCGAAAAGATCGACCAAGCGCTCGAAGCGAAACGCGTTCTTTGATAACGAGTTAAGGTGAGACAAACGGTTTGCGACGCCGAGTAAAACAACGCGTCGCGAACCGGGCGTCGAACGAAAAAATTGAGAAACGACGCGGCGTCGAATTTCGGCTTCGCGTCGTTTTTTCTTTCTTGAACGGTCGATTCTTAACGTCTTGAAGCGTCGTTGTTTGCGTCGGAGTCGTTGATCGGGCGCGAAAAAATCGGCGCGAAATTTCGAAAATCGCGCTTTCGCTCTTGTTTTTGCGTTTTCGACGCGGTATAATGAAGTTCGGCGCCGGAAGTCGGCGAAAATGATTTCGCGTTTTTTAACGTTCCTCTTGATTTGCGCCGCGACGTAAACGCGTCGGCGGCGGGAGTTTGCGCAATGTCCGAAAAGAGTCTTTCCCGTTTAACTCGACGTTCTTTCTTGAGCGCGACCGCGGCGTCGGCCGGTCTCCTTTGCCTTCCGAACCGACTTCTCGCGAAGTACGAAGCGGCGGCGGACGCGGCGGAAAACGACGTTGTGTTACGCTTTGCCGCGATGAGCGACGTCCACTTCAAAAAAGACCCGAAAGTCCGCGAAGTCGCTCGATTTAAGCGCGCGCTTGAGTTTATGTACGACTACTCCGCGAAGCAAAAATACTCGACGTTCGACCTCCTGCTCGTCGCCGGCGACATTTCCGACCACGGGATTATCGAGGAAATCGGGACGTTCAAAAAATGCCTCGACGAAGGCCTGAAACCGGAGACGAAACTTAGTATTTGCATGGGGAACCACGAGTTTTGGGGCGGTTCGAAACCGTTGTGGGAAAAGACGTTCGGCGTTTCCGCGAACAACGTTTGCGAGGCGAAGGGCTTCCAATTTATCGCGCTATCGCCGGAAAAGGGCACGATGGCGAACGGCGATTACCTGTACGCGCTCGACTGGTTCGAAAAAGCGCTCGCCGACGCCGAGGCCGCCGACCCGGAAAAGCCGATTTTCGTTCACCATCACTACCCCGTGTCGCCGACGGTTTACGGCGGTCGCGGAACCGATAACTGGGGCGTTAAAGACACTTACGAAGCGTTGAACAAGCGTCCGCGAGTCGTTCACTTCTCCGGGCATTCGCACTATCCGATCAACGACCCGCGTTCCGCTTGGCAGGGGCGTTTCAGCGCGTTCAACACCGGGACGCTCAGCTATTTGTGCATGGGGCATGAAGGGCTCGGGCTCGAACGCTATCCCGCTGGAAAAGAAGAGGTTGCGCAGTTTTATGTCGTTGAAGTTCGCCGCGATAACTCCGTCGTGTTGAAGCCTTACGACTTGGCCGCCGAACGCTTTTACGATATTTCTTACGTCGTCGCGAAACCGGGCGCCGTCGAGAGTTACGTTTACACCGAAGAACGTTACAAGACGTCGGTTAAACCGGTTTGGAAAGACGGGACGCAAGTCGTTTGCAAGGAAACGCTTCCGAACGGCGCGGTTTTCGAGTTTCCGCAAGCGGTTTGCGACGACGTCGTTCACTCGTACCGCGTCGAAATTGAGAAGCGCGACCAAAACGGCGACTTCCAACTCTTTGGAACGCAATGCTTTTGGTCGTATTTCTTCTTCTCGAACGTTCCGGAAACGCTGAAAATCGAGTTGGCCGACTTAGCCGACGCCTCGTCGTACCGCGCTCGAATTTTCGCGCAAAACCCGTTCCTGCGCTCGAGCGATAAGTCGCTTGAAATCGAGTTTTCGACTCCGGTCGATCCGTTCGACACGGTCGACAAAAACGCGCCGAAACCGGACGCGAACATGTTGGCCGTTTCCTTCGTCGACGGGAAAGTCGTCAACGCGCCGACGAACGCGCTCGAAACGCAAAAGCCGGTCGAGACGTTCGGCGCTCCGCAAGTCGTCGCGGAAGAATCGCTTAGCGGCGCGCAGGTCGCGGCGTTCGACGGCGCCGACGACGCGTTCAAAATCAAGTTCGACCGCCGCGATTACGCCAAACTGACGAACGCGTCGCTCGGCGTTCGCTTCAAATTCGACGAATTCACCCCGAACAACGGCGTCATTTTCTCGAACACCGAAGGGCGCGGAATCGGTTTTAACGTCGACGCTAAAGAACGCAAACTCGCGCTTTGGGCGAGCGTCGACGGTCAGTACCGCATTTTGCGAGCGCCGGTCGAAACCGGGAAATACGTCGACGCGTTCGCGACTTACGACGGGGCGTCGTTGGTTCTTTACGTCGACGGCAAAGAAGCGGCGCGACTCGACGTCAAAGGTCGCTTGACGCATCCGCAAGCCGAGAAAGCGCAAGCGTTTTGCGTCGGCGGCGATATTGGCCCGGACGGGAAGCCGAACACGTTCTTCAAGGGGCGCGTCGCTTGGGCCCGCCTTTACAGTTGGGCTTTGACGGCGGAGCAAGTCGCGAACTTGTCGCAAAAGTAACGGCGGCAAGCGCTTGCGTTTGAGTTTTTCGGCGGGCGTCGGACGGCGTTTTCGACGCTCGCCTGTTTTACGTTCTTGGTTTTCGTTGTTTTAATTCGCTTTATTTAACGTTTTACGATTGATGAAAAAGGGGCCGTTTATGCGTTCCGCTATTTGTTCGAAATCCGTTTCTCGTCGCGACGTCTTGAAGGGCGGGGCTTTGAGCGCGCTCGCGTTTTGCCTTCCGAGTCGCGTTTTTTCCGCTTACGAAGCCGCCGCGGACGCCGCCGAAAACGACGTCGTGTTACGCTTTGCCGCGATGAGCGATATTCACTTCAAAAAGAACGCCGACTGCGCCGAACGCGAGCGTTTTCAACGAGCCGTCGCGTTCATGTACGACTATTCGGCGAAGCAAAATTACCCGAAATTCGACGCGCTTCTCGTCGCCGGCGACATGACCGATCACGGTTACGACGAAGAAATTACGCTCTTCAAAAAGACGCTCGACGAATGCGTCAAGCCGGGCACCGAAAAAGTTATCTGCATGGGGAACCACGAGTTCTACAGTCCGGCGCCGCAAAAGGAACGCTGGGAAAAGGTTATGCAGCTTCCGGCGAATAAAGTTTACGAAGTCAACGGATTCCGCTTCGTCGCGATTTCGCCGGAGAAGGGAACCTGTCGCGACGGCGATTACAAGTACGCGCTCGACTGGGTTGCGAAGGAGCTTGACGCCGCGTCGCAAGCCGATCCGAACAAGCCGATTTTCGTCTTCCAACATTATCACATCACGCCGACCGTTTACGGGAGTCGCGGCGACGATAACTGGGGAATTAAAGACCTTTACGAACCGTTGCAAAAGTACCCGAACGTCATTAATTTCTCCGGGCACTCGCATTATCCGATCGCCGACCCGCGCTCCGCTTGGCAGGGCCGCTTCACCGCGTTCGGCACGGCGACGCTCAGCTATTACGAAATGGGGGGCGAAGGCGGGAAATACGACAAATTCCCGAAAGGGTACCGCGAAGCCGCCGAGTTTTACGTCGTCGAAGTTCGCCGCGACAACTCCGTCGTTTTAAAGCCTTACGACTTGCGAACGAACGCCTTTTTCGACTTCGTTTACGTCGTCGCGAAACCGGGCGCCGTCGAAGAATACCTTTACACCGACGAACGTTACAAGACGTCCGAAAAACCGGTTTGGCCGGACGGCGCGCAAGTCGTTTGCAAAGAAGCGTTTCCAAACGGCGCGACGCTCGAGTTCCCGCAGGCGACCTGCGCCGACGTCGTTCACTCGTACCGCGTCGCGATAGAGCGTCGCGAGAAGGACGGCGCTTGGAAACCGTTCGGCGAAGAGCGTTTTTGGTCCGAATATTACTTCCTCGACGCGCCGGAGACGATGCGGGTCGAGTTGGGCGAACTCGACGACGACGCGACGTACCGCTTGCGCGTTTCGGCGTTGAACCCGTTCTTTAAGGAAAGCGATAAGTCGCTTGAAGTCGAGATTAAGACGCCGGTCGATCCGACCGAAACGGTCGACAAAAACGCGGCGGCGCCGGAAGCGAATATGCTCGACGTTCGCGTCGAATACGCCGACGGCAAGGCGCGTTGGGTCAACGCGCCGACGAACGGGCTCGAAACGCAAAAAGCGATCGAAGTTTTCGGGAAACAAACGTTCGCCGTTTATCCGTTCGTTCGCGGAATTTTCAACGGCAAAGACGATTATCTCAAAATTAAGTTCGACAAGCGCGATTATGCGAAACTGCGTCGCGGAACGATCGCCGCGAAGTTCAAGCTCGACGCGTTTTCGGGCGGCGCCGCCGACGTCTTTGCCAACACCGAAGGACGCGGCGTTTCGTTCGAAATCAACGGCAAGAACCAAACGCTCGAATTTTGGGCGAGTATCGACGGGAAATACGAGATTCTTTCGACGCCGATCGAAGTCGGGAAATTTTACGACGTTTTCGGGACTTACGACGGCGAAACGCTGATTCTTTACGTCGACGGCAAGGAGGTCGCCCGCAAGAAAAAGTCGGGGAAACTGACGCACCCGACCGACGAAAAGTTGCAAGCGTTTTGCGTCGGCGCCGACATTAGCAAAGACGGCAAGGGGACGGCGTTCTTTAAGGGTTCGGTCGTTCGCGCGCGGATTTTCACTTGGGCGCTTTCGGCGGAACAGGTCGCCAACTTGACGAAATAAGAGCGGAAACGCTCGACGCGCCGTCGGCGTTAAAGTCGGCGGCGCTTGCCTAAACGTCGCGGCTTCTCGAAACGTCGCGACGCGAGTTTTCCCGACGTTCGGCGCTTTCGTCGGCGTCGGGACGACTCCGGTTTGACGCGCAACCGTTAAAACCGGTATTTCTTGTTTCTTTTGCGGTTGCGAGCGAGAAATTTTCGCGATTTCCGAGCAAAATAAATTTCTCTTTCGCCGGTTTTGAGGTACAATAGTAGACGGCGGAGTATCGGTTTTCGAGTCGAGAAAACGCGCGCTTGCCCCGATATTTCGCCCAATTGCCAAAACCGTTAGAATTCGCAAAATTTCGCAAAGAAGAGCCGCAATATGACGTCGCAAGCCTTTCGATTTATACACGCGTCGGATTTCCGTTTGGAACTTCCGGTCGACGGTCTTTCGGAATGTCCGGAGCGCCTTGAAAGCGCGATTCTCGACGCGCCCCGCGTCGCGGTCGAGCGGTTGGTCGCGACGGCGCTTAAGGAAAAGGTCGACTTCGTCGTCTTGAGCGGCGACCTCCTTTCGCCGCGCGAAACCGGGCCTTGGGGGCTCCTCTTTTTGATCGAGCAGTTCGAGCGGCTCGCGTCGGAAAAGATCGCGGTTTATTGGGCCGCCGGGAAAAACGACTCGCCGGACGTCGTCCCGGCCGCGTTTCGCTTCCCGGAAAACGTTCGCATTTTCCCGGTCGGGACGGTCGAGGAGACGTTCTTCGTTCGCGAAGGCGTTCCGGTCGCGCGACTTCTCGGGACGAGCTGGGGGAAGGCGGGCGTCGCGCCTCGCGGCGGCGTCGAGTCGGTCGAAGGCGCGGACGACCTTTACACGATCGGCGTTTTTAACGGGCAACTCCCGAACGAAGCGTTGAAAAGCGACGCGGTTCGGTATTGGGCGCTCGGCGGAAGTCGCGTTCGCGAAACGATTTCGCGCAGTCCGTCGCTCGCCGTTTACGCCGGGTCGACGTTGGCGCGCAACTTCGAGGAAACCGGCGATTTCGGCGCGACGTTGGTCGAGGTCGCGGAGTCGGGTCGAACGACCGCGACGCCGTTTCGAACGTCGCCGTTGCGTTGGTCGACCGAAACGCTCGTCGTCAAGTCGGAGGAGACCGAAGAGGCGATTTTGAACGAAGCGCGCTCCCGATTGAAGGCGATTCAAGAAAAAGCGACCGAGGAAGCGGCGTTCGCCGGACGCTCTCCGGAGGGCGATATTTGGCTCGTCGCTTGGCGAGTCGACGCGGAAGAACCGGCGTTTCAAGCGCTTCGATACGGGACGCTCGCGCAGGCGCTCCTTCGCGATTTGCGCGCCGATTTCGGGAAGACGGCGCCGGTCGTTTACTCCGTCGACTTTATTCCGACCGTCCCGGAAAACGCGCCGGAAGAGCTGTTCGAGCGGCAAACGATTTTGGGCGATTATTTGCGAATGTTGCGTTATTACTTGGAAAATCCCGGCGAAAAAATCGACGTCGAAGGCTTTTTCTCCGAAGAATTGCGCGATTGGATCGCTTGCGAACGAGCGAAGCGCGCGCTCGAAAACCGGCGGCGAAACGACGACGAAGCGGACGTCGCCGAAGCGTTGCGCGTCGCGGCGGAGGCGAAAGATTTTCGACCGGAACTCCCGACGTTGTTCGACTTGCTCGCGCTCGACTCGCTCGATTCGACCGAAGACGGCGAACAAACCGGCGACGCGGCGGACGGCGAACGGGAACGGCTTCGAGCGGCGCGACGTCGCAAAGCGTTGCTCGAAGCGTCGGCGCTCGGCGTCGATTTGCTGTCCGAAAACGAAACGGTCGCGTCGATCGTCGGCGGTTTGAAGGGCGCGCCGAAAAAGAATCGCGACGTCCTCGCCGAACTGCGGAACTTGCAGAAGAATATTGAAGGAAAGGAGAGTCTCTCGTGAGAATTACGTCTCTGAAAATCGAACGCTTCGGCGTTTGGGAGGGGCTGAGCCTTCCGAAAGTTTCGCGCGGAATCAACGTTTTTTACGGGCCGAACGAAGCCGGTAAAACGACGTTGATGCAGTTCATCCGCGCCTGTTTGTACGGCGGCGCCGACGAAGAACGCGCCCGATATATTCAAATGGCGCTCGACGGGAAAACGCGTCGCGGCGAAAAAGCCGGGTTCGGCGCGAAACGCTTTGAAGAAGCGTCGGAAACGTCGGCGTCGGCGGAACTTAAACGGATTCTCGACGGCGAGCGTCGCAAAGACGCCGACGCGGAAACGAAACTCGACGCGGAAACGGCGGCTCGCGACGCGGCGCGCGCTTGGATCGGCGGCTCCGCGACCGTTTCGTCCGAATTCGGCGACCATCGGCTTGAACGTCGATACGTCAAACGCGACGCCGGTTGGCAGTCGGCGATCGAGCGCAAGTCCGGCTTCCTCGCGTCGGAGGGGCTGATCAACTGGAGCGGGCGTTTTTATCCGCTTCCGGGGAAAAAGATCGCCGAATCGTTGGTCGTCGTCGGGCCGGACGGGACGCGCGTCGGCGATTATTTCGCGAAAACGTTGACCTGCAATCTCGACGAATCGACGTACAACGGCGTCTTCGCGATCGGGCTCGACGAGTTGCAACGTCTCGGCGCGCTGAACGAAACCGAAGCGGCGCAAATGCTTTACCGCTTGAGCGTCGGCGTCGACCGCGGCGCGTTCGTTCAAGTCTTCCAACAGATCGTCGCCGAGCGAAACGACCTCTTCGACGCGAAGGGGAAACCGTCGATTTTGGAAAATTTGATCGCCGAACGCGACCGAGCGCGGCGCAAGTCCGGCGAAGCGGCGGGGAATCTGCGCGAATACGCCCGACTCCTCGAAGAGCGTCGCGCCGTCTTGGAAGCGACGAAGCTCCTGCAAGAACGGCTCGACAAGACGACGCGGCAAAAACGCGTTCGCGAACTGGCCGTTCAAATCGCCGAACTTTGGGACGAACGGGACGAAGCGCGTCGCCAAGTCGTCGAGATGGGGGACGTGCCGGCGGTCGAGCAAAGCGCCGTCGACGAATGCGCCGCGCTCTGCGACGTCGTCGAGGAAACCCGCAAAAAGATTAAGGAAATTAAGAACGCTTACCGGGCGCTCCGCGACGAACGGGACGCGATTCCGGTCGACGCCGCGTTGGAAGAGTTGGCGCCCCGCGTTTCGATTCTTGAAGACGACCTGCCGCGACTGCGCGAAATCGACGAGGAAGTCGGGCGGTTGCAAGGCGAATTGAACGAGCTGAACGCGAAGTTCGCCGAAGAGGACGCCCGCGTCAAGAGCGCTCGCGACGGCAAAATGACGCTGACGCCGGCCGCGCTCGACGCGATGAACGCCGCGATCGTCGCGTCGAATTTGGCGCCGGAAACGCGATTCGGAGCGAACCCGAACGGCGCCAACGTTGGCGGAGCGGGGGAAAACGCGTCGCAAACGCCGACGCTTCCGAACAAATTGATCGACGAAGGCTTGTCGTTTAAGGAAGTCGAAGATTTCCGAATCCCGGCAAAAGCGGTTCGCCGTCGACGTTTGAAGCTGAAGAAATATCGCGAAGAGTTCGAAGTCGTCAAAACGCGCTTGAACGAGTTGGTCGAACGGCTCGAACAGGGGTTGACGTCGCGTTCGCAACGCAATTTAACCGAAGCGATCGAGAAGACCGGCGCGCTCCTCGGCGGACTGCGCCGCCGCGTCGAGATCGAGCGCCGCGTCGCCGAAATGACGCAATATCGCAAGGAACTCGAACGTCAAAACAAGACGTTGGCCGACAATCAAGCGATTACCGGCGCGCCCCTTTACGCGCTCGGCGCCGGGGTCGTCGTCGGCGGGTTGCTCTTCGGCTTGTCGCTCTTCGGGCGAATGGAGCTGGCGGTCGGGCTCGTCGGTCTTTTGGCGACGATCGCCTGCATCTTTTACAAAACGACCGTCGAAAAGAAGAATTATCAAAAGCTCGAAGACAACCAACGTCGGCTCGGCCTCTTGACGCGTCAACTCGAACAAGCGCAAGCGGAAACGAAAAAGCTCGACGAACGTTTCCCGGCGGCGCCGAACTCGACCGCGACGCTCGAAGCGCGGTTGCAAAAGGCGAAAACCGACTTGGCGTTTTTCGAGTCGTTGGCGCCGGTCGAAGCGCAATGGCGCGAAGCGACGAAGATTTTCCGCGCCGAAGAAGCTCGCGTTCAAAAAGCGGAGGAAGCGCTGAAGAAAGCGCGCAAACGTTGGACGGCTTGGCTCCGCGACGCGGGACTTCCGACGACGCTCAAACCGGCGCAGGTGCGCGACTTGCTCGACCGCGTCGGCTTGACCGAAGATTTGCGCCGCCAAATCGAAGGCGTCGCCGCCGAAATCGATTTCCTCGGACGCGAACGGCAAGGGATCGTCGAACGTTTCGCCGCCGCCGTCGCGCTTCTGCCGAAACTCGACGTCGCTAAAGACGCGACGCCGTTCGAGTTGGCCCCGAAACTTCGCGCCGTCGCCGAAGAATACGCCCTGTCGCAAAAACGCCGCGCCGAGCTTTGGGACTCGATGGTCGCGCTGAAAAAGGAATATCGCCAATTATTCTTGGCGCGCCGTCGACAAACGAAAGACGTTCGCCGCTTCTTGGCCGGGTATCGCGTTAAGACGACCGAAGCGCTCGTCGAGGCGGTCGAGCGGTACGCGACGTATCGCCGTCTGAACGCCGCGTTCGACGAAGCGCAACGCCGTTTGGAAGTCGGAATCGGCGGGTTCTGCTCCGAAGAGGAACTCGGCGCGCTCCTGCTCGACGCGGAGGTTCGCGCCGAACTCTCGACGGCGATCGAGAATTTGGAACGTCGTTTGGAAGGGCTCGACGCCGAATTGCGCGGCAAACTCGAACTTTCCGGGCGACTCGGTCAACAAGCGGACGCGATCGCGGCGAAAAAAGAGTCGATTCGCAGTCGTTTCGAAGCGGCGGCGCTCGATTTGCGGATCGCCGAAATGGCCGACCTTTGGCAAAGCCGCGCGATCGCCGGGCGGGCGATGGAGGACGTTCGACGCGCTTACGAACGCGAACGCCAACCGGAAACGCTCCGCGAAGCGTCGCGTTATTTGCGCCGTTTGACGGAATCGCGATACGTCAACATTTGGACGCCGCTCGGCGAAGACGCGCTTTACGTCGACGCGGCGGACGGCGAAACGCTCGACGTCGCGTCGCTTTCTCGCGGAACGCGCGAACAGCTTTTCATCGCGATTCGTTTGGCGCTCGTCGTTTCGTTCGAGAAACACGGGATTCAAATGCCGTTGATTTTGGACGACGTCCTCGTCAACTTCGACAATAAGCGGGCCGGAATCGCGGCGAAGGTTCTTTGCGATTTCGCGAAGAGCGGGCGGCAAATCTTCCTCTTCACCTGTCACGAGCATATTTGCCGACTTTTCCTCGGCTTGAACGTTCCGGTTTGCGCGCTTCCGACGTCGAACGATCCGAAACGCCGTTCGTTCCGGGTCTTGCTTCCGCCGAAGTCGAAGCGTCGACGCAAGAATCCGGCGGAGACGCTCGTTTCGGTCGCGACGGAAAAGACGGACGACGGGCCGAATTTCGCGACCCCGACGCCGCCGAGCGCCGACGCGGAGCCTTCGTTCGACGTCGTCGGCGCGACCGATTCCGGCGCCTATCGAACGCTCGAACCGGGCGAGAAGCCGACGCCGCCGACGCCGGAAACCGATGCCGCGACCGCGTCGAGCGAGAAAACGCGCAAGCCGTATTGGGTTGTCGACGGCGCGGACGAAGAGGAAACGTCGCTCCGATTGAACGAAGACGCCGAAAGTTTGCAAAGCGCGCTGTCGGTCGGAGGCGACGACGCCGCGACGGCGCAAAAAGCGGCTCCGAGCGCGACGGCGGCGAAGAAGGCGGTCGCGGAGCCGGAAAACGTCGACGCGGCGGTCGAACCGAGCGCGCCCGATTTCTCGTCGTTCGTTTTTTCGGCGAACGCTCCGGAGGCGGCGGAGGAAGACGCGCAAACGATCGACGCCGTCTCCGATCCGAGCGAACGCGCCGCGCAGGTCGCCGAGTACGTCGAGACGTTGAAAAACGTCGCGCTCGACGGAGAACGCGTCGAACTGCGGGCGCTCTCCGAGATTAGTCCGACTTTCTCCGCGAACGAAGCGACGGAAAGCTCGTTGGAAGTCGCCCCGGAAGCGAACGTCGTCGAGTTCGCGAACGCGAACGCGAACGCGAGCGCCGAAGACGACGAGGACGAAAGCGACGACGAAGACGCGATCGAGTCGCTCGATTACGACGAATGGGCGACCGTTTTTCTCGCCGACGCCGAAGCGCGCGCCGATTCCGACGACGACGCCGATTCCGAAACCGGCGACGAATCGTTCCTTAATTACTTCGACGAAGTCGACGAAGAAGAGGAAGATTGGGAAGACGGAGAGGAATACGAAGAAGAGGAGGAGTTTGACGACGACGCCGACGACGAAGCGGAGGAATTCGACGAAAACGACGATTTCGACGAAACGGACGACGAGTAGACGCCGATTTAATCCCCGCCAAGC
The DNA here is from genome assembly GCA_045577885.1 of Thermoguttaceae bacterium. Taxonomy (GTDB): domain Bacteria; phylum Planctomycetota; class Planctomycetia; order Pirellulales; family Thermoguttaceae; genus RUG369. The sequence continues at coordinate 23,135 of JAZNJF010000126.1, forward strand.
GGTCGAGCCGACGACGGCGCCGATCGCTTGGCGGCCGAAAACGACGTTTAGAGCGTTCTAAGAGCGCGACGGAGCGCGTTGGCGAGCGGTTCCGGAAGAAAAAATGTCTCAAAATCGATAAAAAAGGATTTTTCTTTAAAACGTCTCTTGCATTTTTGAGCGTCGCTCGGTATCATTGACGGAGAAGATTTTGCCGTCGACGCGTCGCGAACGTTGAGCGGACGGCGAAAAACGGTCGAGCGTTCCGAATTTAACGGCAAAGACCCGCTTTTCAAACGTTTTTTTCGCAAAAACGCGAACCTTTTTTTTTCGCGAACGTCCTAATTTATTATCGAAGGGCGACGCGGCAAATCGGACCGGCGACGCGACGTTCGCAAAATAAACGACGCGAAACGCGACGCCGAGCCGGACGCGACCTCGACGACGCGGCGCTAAATTGCAAGCGAGCCAAGTTCGACGGCGCAAAAACGAATAAATTTCAGCGTCGGTAATAAAATAATCGGTTTTCCGGTTTAAATCCACACGAAGGCAACGATTATGAAAAAAGAGATTTTTCAACGTATTTTCGAACGAAAAAATTCCGGTTTTAGGCCGTCGGCGCGGCGTCTTTCGCTTGAAGCGTTGGAAAATCGCGAGCTGTTGAACGCCGATTGGGGCGGATTCGCGCCGGAGAAAACGACCGAGTTTGAAGCGATCTCGGCGGAGTATTCGGTCGACTTTTCGGAACGCGCGCCGAATTTTTGCGAACTTTCCGATTTGACCGGCGACGAGGTCGACGAGCTGTTGACGATTAATTACAGCGAAAAAACGCTCGACGTTTACGCGAGCGACGGAAACGGCGCTTATGTTTTGAAAAAGTCGACCGCGATCGCCGAACTGATCGACGCGAACGATTCGCCGGTCGTTTTCGGCGACGTCGTCGGCGACGACGGAATCGACGACCTCGTCGTTGTTTCGCAATCGACGACCGGCGCCAAACTCGCGCTTTCGGCGACCGTTTACCAAGGCTCTTCCGATTACTCCTTTAAAAAAGTTGCGACGACCGCGCTCGACGTTTCGGCGTTCCCGAGTTCCGGACTCGCGTTTCTTTCGCTCGACGTCGCGCTTCGCGAAACCGCGTCCGGCGCCGACTTGCTCGTTCAAGGCGCGACCTTGTCGGCGGGAAGCGGCGGCGCTTCTCCGCGTCAAACGCTGATTTATTCCGGCGTCGGCGAGACCGATTTCGGCAAATCGGCGACGTCGCTCAACCTTTCCGGATCGTCGACGACCGACGACCCGATTTTGGCCGACGTCGCGACGATCGGCGGCAAAGAGATCGTCGTTTCGATCGATCGCGCCTCTTCGCAGTCGAATTCGCTCGTGTTGACAGATATTAGCGCGACGACGCCGAAAAAATACGTCGCCAATTTGAGTTCGCTCGGTTCGGTCGTCGTCGAATGGGTTGTTGAAAAAGACGGCGTTTTAATCGTCGGCGGGACGGCGGACAAAGACTCCGTCGTGTTGACGTTGAATAATTTCAACTTCGCCGACGACGTCGTCAAATTTACTTCCAACGTCGTTAAATGCGATGGAATGACCTTAAACTCCTCGTCGACCGCCGCGATCGGCAATATGGGCGGCCTCGCCGCGACGCCGGAACTTTTGGTCGCCAACGGTTCGACGTACGCCGTTTTCCAAGGGGAAACCTCGCGAACTTACGGCTTTGAATTTGAGCAAACCGGCGTTGTCGCGACGACGCCGAACTATCATTCGGTTTACGTCGGCGACGTCGACGGCGACGGCAAGACCGAAACGCTCCTCGTCGGCGCGACGCAAATTACCGTCGCCGACGCCGCGACCGACGGTTCGCTAACGAACGTCGAAACGGGCGCGACTTTCGGGCAAACGGCGAAAAAAGCCGTCTTCGGCGATTTCAACGGCGACGGTTTGACCGACGTCGCCGTTTATTATCAAGCGGGGGACTCCGACTTTACCGTCGGGACGAACTTCCAAATTTTCCAACAAATTTCGGACGGTTCGTTCGCGCCGGTCGTATCGCGCGCCGTTTCGGGGTTTGTCGATTTTACGGTCGGCTCCTTCTCGCAGACGAGCGTCGACGAAATCGCGATTTTGTCGCAAACGACGTCCGGCGTTCAGTACGTTAACGCGTTGCGCTTGAACGTCGCTTCCGGAGCGACGACGTTGAACCAAACGCGTTCGTATACCTTGGGTTCTTTGGGCGCGACCTCCTTGACCGCCGGCTCGATTTACGCGGGCGCGTTCGACGACCTCGTCGCGGTAAACTCCGAGAAAAACTCGATTTCCGTTTTGAAAGCCGTCGGTTCGACATACGAAGCGAAGACGCTGAAAACGGATACCGGCTTGGCCGCTTCGGGCGTTTACAATCCGACGGCCGCGGCGATCGGCGATATTAACGGCGACGGCTTGAACGACGTCGTCGTGTTGAACTCGGCGTCCGGGTCGAACCGCGCTCATATCGCTTATTATCTGCAAACGGCGTCGGGGCTTTCGTCGGTCGCGTCGAACTCGTCCCTGTACGTTTCCGGCGTCGCGCCGACCGGCTTGGTTCTCGCCGACTTGAACGTCGACGGCAAACTCGACGTCGCGACGGTGCAACGCACGACCGCAGGCAAATCGAACGTTTTCGCTCTGCTCGGCAACGGAACGGCTTCGATCTTCGGCGCCGGAACTTCGTTGGGCGAAACCTCGGTCGGCGCCGCGTTGACCGCCGGACGGTTCAACGACGACGCGTCGCCCGACTTGATTCTCGCGCAAGGAAAGAAAGTCGGCGTTTTCTTAAACACCGACGGCAGCGAAAGTTCCGGAGGTTCCGTAAAGTTCGTTTGCCAATCCGCTTCCGCTTCCGCCGGCGCGAATTTGGACGCCGCTCTCGCGACCGAACGGACTTGGCTCGACGAATGGTCGAACTTCTATATCGACGTGTGGGCGACGACCGACGGCGCCGGCGTCGTTACGACCGCGACCGCCGCGCTGAAATTCAATCCGGAATACTTTACGTTGGTCGGCGTCGAAAACGCGACCGGATTTGAAGCGTCTTTGTCCGTCGCCAACGGCGTCGCGACCGTTTCCGCGACCGGGAAAGCCGCCGCCGACGGTTGGGCGCTCGTCGCTCGCGTTCGTTTCGCGCCGAGCGTCGACGCCAACGGCGTTTACCAAGGCGGACTCGCGATTCCGGAGGACGGCGTCCTGACGAGCGTTTCGGCGGACTTTTCGGCCGTCGCCGCGTCGCAATCGGTCAACGGCGCCGCCGTCGCGACCGTCGCCGCGCCGACCGATCTCGTCGTTTATCCGATCGACGCCGACGCGAACGACGACGGTTTGATCAACGCGAAAGACGTCGGCGACTTCTTGCTGGCGTACGGTTACGACGTCGCCAACTTGCCGAGCGATTTGACGTTCTGCCGCGTTTTCGATTTCAACGACGACGATAAAATTAGCTCGCAAGACTTTGGGCCGCTTCTCCAATGGTACGGCTTGAAAGCGAACGACGTTTCCGACGCGTTTTACGCGGAGGAGCCGACTTTCGCGACTTCGAGCGCGGTTTTGGCGTCCGACGTCGAAACGGAAGAAGGCGTTTACTCGCTCGTTAATCCGTCGGAAGTCGCCGCCGCGACGAAAGTTGCGCGCGCCGCCGCCGTCGACGCCGCGTTGGTCGCCGAATTATTCGCTTCCGAAAGCGACGACGAAGAAGACGTTGCGACGACCGCCGTCGCCGAGGAAGTCGTCGCGGCGCAAAACGTCGACGAAACGGACGACGAGCGCGCCGCGACGCTCGAAACGTTCGCCGCCGTCGGCGTCGCGAACGAAGCGGACGCCGTTTGGGCGTTCGACGATTCCGACGACGAAGAGGACGCGTTCGCGTTCGACGTCGAGTTAAACGTCAAGTTCTAATTCGAACGACGACAAAGGTTGCGCTCCGAGCGTCGGAGCGTCGCGAAGCCGAGTCGGTTTGGGGCCGACTCGGCTTTTTTAACGTTTTTATTGAATTTTGACGTTTTTTGATTTTTTGAGCGTTTTAGAAGGGCGAGCGACGAACGGTAGAGACGACGAAGCGCGAAAAGAAAAAGCCGCCGCGAACGCGCGGCGAGCGAAGATCAAACGTCGTTGGGGGTCGGCGTCTTTTCCATAAAGATTTCGGCGCCGTTCAAACCGCGCCAAACGTTCGTCATAAAGCTGCGAATCAAGAAAAGGCCGCGACCCGTCGGGACTTCAAGGTTTTCGTCGAGCGTCGGATTCGGCGGCGCGAACTCGTCGAACCCTTCGCCTTCGTCGCGCACCGACAGCAGGACGCGCTCGCCCGAAATTTCCGCGGAAACGTCGACCTTTTTCGCCGGGTCGCGACGGTTGCCGTGTTCGACGGCGTTCATAATCGCCTCTTCCAACGCTAACTGTACGGCGAACAAGTCTTTAGACGACCAAGCGCGGCGTTCGAGCTCGCAAAGAACGGCGTCGACGAACGACTCTCCGGCGCCGGAAACGCTCGTGAACGATGTTGCGTAACGCCAAACGTTGTTGAATTGCGTCGACATAACGATTCTCGCGGGAAAAAACGCGAAGTAGAGCGCGAACAAACGGTTCGCGCCGATCGCTAAAGTTGCGAATGGAGCGCTTCGACTTCGGTCGGGCGAATTTTGAAAAGCGAATCAAGTTTCGTGATTTTGAACACTTCCAAAATATTGTCGTCGATGCGGCAAAGGAAAAGGGCGACGCGTTTGGCTTTCGCTTTATTGTTCGCGGTAATCAGAACGCGCAACGCCGAACTCGACATGAACTTAACGTTTTGGAAGTTAACGATAACGCGTTCTTTTTTGCAGTTTTCGATCAACGCGTACATCTCGTCGCCCCAAGACTGAATGCTAAGTTCCTCGTTCAGTTTAACGTCGAGGCAGTCGGCGATCGCCGCGTCGTCTTCGTAACGAACCAGCAGATGGACTTTAGAGTCGCTCATAAGTTGGGGTCCTTAGGCGCGCCGTCGTCGCGACGGGCGCAAAAAAGGTGAAACGGGCTCGTCGCGGCGAGGCGGCGAGCGTAATTAATAAATCAGTTTGTTGCGAACGGCCCAAACGGCGGCCTGCGCGCGGTCGCGAGCGTCGAGTTTTCGCAAAATATTTTGAACGTGTTCTTTAACGGTGTCGAGGCTCAACTGCAACGACGCGGCGATTTCTTTGTTGCTCAAACCGAACGCGATATGCCGCAACACTTGCGTTTCGCGCGCCGTCAACGGATTCAACGGGTCGACCGCGCGGCGCCTTAACTGCGACGCGACGCGGCGAAGTTCGCCGGAACAGGAGGCGGCGTTGGGAGCGGGAACGCCGGAGCCGAGCGTTCGAACGACCCGCAAAAGTTCGGCGCGCGACGTTTTTTTGAGCAAATACGAGTCGGCGCCGACGGCGAGGGCGCGCGCAAAATACGCTTGTTGGTCGACGTCCGCGAAAAAAACGACGCGGCCGGCGAAACGTTGCGCTTTTAGCGTTTCGACCGCTTCGAAACCCGTTTGATCGGGGAAATTAACGTCGAGCAGCAAAACGTCGGGACGCGCGACGAGCGTTTTCGCGACGAGTTGTTCGGCGGTTTGCGCTTCGTCGACGATTTGAACGTCGCCGTCCGAAAAAAAGGAAAAAAGGCCGGCGCGGACGACGGGGCGCGGGTCGGCGACGACGAGGCGAACGGACATAAACGCTCCTTAATGCGAACGGACGCTAAAAGTCGAACGGAAGCGCGGGCGGCGGTTTTCATTCGGCGCGCTTTTATTATACCGTCGCAAGGGGCGGACGTCAAGAAAAGGTCGCGGTTTTCCTTAGAAAAGAGGAGCGATTTTTCGGCGTCGACGTTGGAAAAAGAGAAGAAGCGCCCGCGTCGCGGCGGTTTGAGCGGCGACGCGGGAGAAAAAACGTCAACGGTAAATAAAGGTCGCGCTCAACGTCGCGTCGCGGTCGGCGACCGTTCGGAGCCAATACGCTTGGAACGCGTCCGGAAACGCGAACTCAACCTTTTGTTTCGCCGGGACTTGGAAGCGGCGATACTCCCGCCAATCGCCGTTCGCGGTCGCGTCCGCTTCCAACGCGATTTCGACGTCGGCGTCGGAATGGTTTTCGAGAACGAGCGTTTTGCGGTCGAAACCGGTCGCGAGCATCGGATCGGACGGCGCGCCCGCCGCGACTTCGGTCGAGCGCCAAACGGAACCGCGACCGACCGCTTTGCCGAACGCCCAAAGATCGTCGAGCGAACCGAGCCAAAGCGCGGCGCCGCCGTCGTTGGAGCGAACGATTCGTCCGGTTTCCGGGGCTTGGGGGAACGCTTGCGCGGCGACGTCGGCCGGCGCCGCGTCGGCGGCGTTATCCGTCGAGTTTTGAACCGTTTGCGGAACGACGCCCGCGAGAACGAGCAAACCGCGATACGAGACGTAATCGACGATTAAGCGACCGTCCGTCGCGATCGGGCGAATCTTCGCGAACCCGCCCGCGTTTTGAGCGGGAAGCTCGTAAAACGTTCCGGCGCAATGGAATAAGTCGCGTTCGGTCGCCGTTTCGCGGTCGAGTCGGCAAGGAAGGGGCGACGCGACCCGGGCGGCGTCCTCCGAACCGATCGGGAGACGATAGCGGTTCCCGTTCAAGACGACGACCGCGCTTAACTCGTCGATTGAAAAGACTTCCGGCGCCGGAAGTCGCGGCTCGACCATCGCCTTGACGCGGCCGATCGTTCCGGGCTCGCCTCCTTCGAAACGGCAAGGAACGCGTTCGAGACGGCCGTCTTCGGTCAGTTCGTAATAGCGTTCTTCGGCGACTTTGTCGTCCTTGACTAACGACGAAACGACGGCGAGGCGGTCGTTATCGGCGCGAACCCAAAAACGAGCGCCGAGGAAGTTGGAAACGTCGGCGGGCGAAGCGATTCCGTCGAAAATCGGCGCGGCTTGCGTCGAGCGTTCGTCGGCGTTCTTGTAATGGAAGAAGCTGGTCGCGTCGGCGAGATCGGCGTTCGAGCGGACGCGAATCCATTCGCCGGTTTCGGCTTCCGAAAAGTCGACCCAAACGGTTCCGGCGCCGTATTTTGCGTCGCCGTCGGCGGCGTTCGCGCTAAGCGAAGGCGCGTTTTTCGGAACGACGACCGTTTTCAGCGGCTTCCAAGCGCCGGTTCCGTTTCGGTCGACTTCGAACGTAATCTCAACGTTTTCAACGCCTTCCGGAAGCGTCGCGTCGGCGAAATCAACGAACGCGCTCCGACGGTCGAAACCGGCGAAGAGGTAGGCGTCCGACGCCGCGTCGCGCTTGACCGCTTCGTCGAACCAAACCGCGCCGCGACCGAGCGCCGGGCCGAACGAGTCGAGTTTTTCCGGTTCGACGAACCAAAGGTTTGAGTTCGAGCGACCCGGGCCCGCGATCTCGCCCTTGAGCGGCGACTTGTTCAAAAATTCGCTCTTCGCCGCGTCGTCGCAACCGAACGCGACTCGACCGTTCCAAAGCGCAAAGTCGCCGATAACTTTAAGATACGTCGAGCGCGGTCGGATTCCGCGAGCGTTCGCGGCGCCGAAGTCGCTCGGAAAACGCCAAAAATGCCCGTGCATCGTCGCCAAAAAATCGGTCGGCGAGTCGATTTCGCGAATCCGCGGCCATTCGGTGTTCCAGCCGTGCGCCCCGTCGTAACAGTGCGACGCTTTCGGGAGGCGGTAAAAGCTCCATTTTCCGCCGTCGAGAACCGCGAGAATAACGGAGCGATAATCCCAGCCGAGCGACCAAAGCGGGTCGTTTTCCGCGTCGGCGCCGTCGATTCCGCCTTTCGTCGTTACTTCCGTAAACTGCTTGCGCAAAACGACTTGCCAATCGCCGTTCGCCGTTTTCTCCGCGAGACAGCCGGACGGAACGTTCGGATTGACGCGCGCTTCGGCCGAGTTTTCGCCGTTGTTCGCGTAAACGAGCCGACCTTGCGACGTATAGCCGCCCTTGCCGTGATAGCCGGGGAGAACGTCGGCGCCGTCCGGACGCGGGCGGTTGCCGTCGGTATAAAGCTCTTTCACCGCGAGCGTCGCGACGTCGACTTCGTAAACGCCCTCTTCCATCGTGAGGAAGTAAACCTTGTTTTTCGGGTCGGTTAGGTGCGTCGCGACGGCGGTGTGGCGCCCGAACATTTGCGAGTGCGGAATCGTGCGGACGGTTCCGTCGGCGTCGATCGCGTGCGACCCGATAAAGAGCTGATTCGACTCGCGGTGAATCAGCCGGTTGGCGTTCGTGCCGCCGACGCTTTCCGGGCGCGTCGTTCGATTCAAGTTGGCGTCGATTTCGTAAAGTTTGTCGCTGGAACCGTTTGGAAGGTGCGGCCCGTAGGTGATCGTCCAAAGACGCCCGGCCCAAGGAACGACCGCGCCGGTTCCGCATTCGTTTTCGTCGTTGAACCAAGCGAGATGGGGATAAATCCCGCCGAAAGAACGCTTTAACGCGAGCGGAGTCGGCGGCGCGTCCGGGCGAACGGCGGCGTCGGCGGACGCCGCCGCGGTCGATTCGGAAGAAGGAGCGGGCGACGTTTGCGACTTGGCGTCGTCGGCGAAAAGCGACGAGGCGCCAAACGCGGCGGTCAGCGAAAAAACGGCGAACGCCGACGAGCGTCGAGCGGGAAAGCGTCGGTGCATAACATTTTTCCTTAAAACGGGTTAAATAACAAAAAGCAACGGTTGTGCAAGAGCGAACGGCGTTACTTGGCGACGTCGCGTCGACATTCGAGCAAGAGGAAACCGCAAGGCGGAATCGCGAACGAACGCTCGGCGGCGTCGACCGGGCTCGACTTCAAAACGACCGCGTCGCGCTTCTCGGCGGCGTTGGCCGCGTCGATTCCGTCGGCGACGATTTCGCTTTTGACGACGGGAACGTAACCTTCGGGAAGTTCAAGGTTTGCGACTTGCGCTTCGGTCGAGGAACGGTTGACGACGGCGACGTTAAGCGACGTCGCGTCCGGAGACGCCGCGACGACGTCGAGGTAAGGAAGCGTTTCCGGAAGTTCCGTCTTTTCGCCGCTTGCGTCTCCTTCGAGCGCGAATTTGACGTCCGCCGACCGAACGCCGGGCCCGTCGACCGTCGCGTCGCAACGAACGCCGACGATTTTGCGGCGGTACGTTTGGAAAATCGGGTAAAGCGCCGTCGGATACGCGTCGTTCGAGCCGACCGTTTTGACGACGCCGTGTCCGTTGACCGGGAAAATATACGTCCCCATCGCGACCGTCGGGCTCGTGCGAACGAACGCGTTCAGCGTTCCGGCGACGACGACGCAATCGTAAAGACGGCGGTCGTCTTGACGCGTAAACCTCGACGGCGAGCCGCTTTGGCTAACGGAGTGTCGGCAGTTCCATTCGTCGACGGAGAGCCGAATCGGGCGGTTTTGTCGGTTCAAGCGAACGTTCGCCGCCTCGACGATTTTCGCGAGTTTGCGCAAATGCGCCTCCGTTTGGGCCGGCGCGAAGAGCGTCGAATCGGGCGAAACAAGCTTGCCGTCGACGATTCGCGCGTTGACGTAATAGTGTTGCGTCAACCAGTCGATTTTCTCGCCGCAACGGTTGAGGACGGTTTCGTTCCAAGCGGCTTTGTTCCCGACGCCGAGCAACTCCAAGTCGGGAAAACGAGCGCGGATCGCCGTCGCCCAAACGTCCAAAAGCGCGGCGTACTGCGCGGCCTTCAGACGGACGCCTTGCCCGAACCCGCCCCATTCTTCGTTTCCGACGCACCAGTAACGAACGTCGTAAGGTTCGACGCGGCCGTTCTTTGCGCGCTTTTGACCGCCCGGCGTCGACGCGTCGCCGACGACGTACTCGATCCAAGCGAGCGACTTTTCGAGCGAGCCGCCGATTTCCGGATCGGGGTGGAGGTTCGCGTTCAGGTTGATGTACGGCGTCGTGTCGACGCGTTCGCACCAAGCGAGAAACTCGTCGGTTCCGAAGCGGTGATTCTCGACGCCGCCCCAACAGCGAACCGGGACGGTCGGGCGTTCGTCGACCGGGCCGACGCCGCGCTCCCATTGGTATTCGAGGACGAACGTGCCGCCGGGCCAACGAACGACCGGGATTTCAAGGTCGCGCAAAAGTCGGTCGACGTGCGGTCGCGCTTCGCCGTTTTTCCCGACCGCGCCGTCGTAAATAACGCGGTCGTTGCAGTCTTCGAGCATTTGCCCGTAAATCGTCGGCGCGATTTCGACCGGGTTTTCCGGGAGCGAAACGACGATTTGCGTCGGCGTCGGCGTCGGCGCAACCGGAACGGACGGGGCGGGAACTTCTTGCGCGAAAAGCGGAAACGTCGCGGCGCCGAGAAACGCCGTTAAAATGAAACGCAAACGCCGAGAAAACAGGAATAGCGACATGGTGTAATTCTTTTGTGGACAAAGGGAAAGAGCGCCGCTCCAACGCTTTTCATAACGTTGAATGCGACGCTAGGTAATGAAATACAAAGCTTTAGGCTAACGTTTGAACGCGATTTTGCGAAGCAGGTCGAGCGGAATGATCGCGAACGCCAACAACGCGCACCAGAACCAGCTCGACGCGCTTAACGGCTGAACGTGCAAGACTTTGCCGCCGAACGTAACGACAAGGAACTGCAACGCGAAAACGCCGAGGAAAACCAAAAGGAACGTCGGATTTTGCCTCAATCCGCTGAAAACTCTCGTGTTGGACGTGCGCGCGTTGAAACCGTTGAAGGCGATCGCCATCATAAAGAACGCGAAAACGGCCGAACGCAGGTAGCCGAGTTTCGCTTCTTCGAAAGCTTCGCCGCGCTCGGTTTCGGCGGTTGTCGCGTCTTCTTTTGTCGCGGTAATTTTAGCGTTTTCAGTGATTTGCGTTTCGACGACCGGCGCGGTTTCGGCGTTTTCCGAGGTTTCGGCGTCGAGCTTGACGGCGATCGCGGCGCGAGTTTCGGCGTCCTTTTGGAAGAGTCCGCGAACCGGAGCGACGAAGAGAATCGACAAACTGATCGCGGTGATAAACAACGAACCAAAAAGGATTTGCGTCATCATCGATTTCGTAACGACGGGTTCCGAACGCGGAATCGGCTTCTCCTTCATATACTCCGCCAACGCCGGTTCCGCGCCGAACGCCAGCGCCGCCAACGTGTCCATCACCAAGTTGACAAGAAGTAACTGAACGACCGTCAAAACGACGTTGACGCCGAACATCGGGCCGAGGAAGCAGGTTAAAACCGCCGCGACGTTCACCGTAAGTTGGAAAATCAGAAACTTTCGGATGCTCTTGAAGATCGTGCGCCCGTAAAGAATCGCTTTGGCGATCGACTTGAAGTTGTCGTCCAAAATCGTGATTTCGCCCGCTTCTTTCGCGACTTCGGTGCCGCTTCCCATCGCGAAACCGACGTCGGCCTTTTTCAGGGCCGGGGAGTCGTTGACGCCGTCGCCGGTCATTCCGACGACGAGGTTAAGTTCTTGCGCCAAGGTAACTAAGCGGCTTTTGTCGCTCGGCAGCGCGCGGGCGACAACGCGTAATTTCGGTAGGAGCG
>JAZNJF010000127.1:0-3353 GCA_045577885.1 Thermoguttaceae bacterium
CGAATCCAACGCGTCCAGCGTCGTCGTTTTCGCCCGAACGACGGCGACGACCGCCTCGTCCCGCTCGCCGAACCCGATTTTCTCGAAGGCGCCGGTCGAGAGCGGAATCGTCGGAACGCCCGCCGCGTCGACCGTTTTCAAAAGGGTTCGCAAATCGTCGAACCGCTTCTCGACCGCGTCGGCGTCCCGTTCGCTCTTCCCGGCGCGAGCTCGAACGACGCTCAACGCCGCGTCGACGTCGACCTTCTCGTCGGCGACGACATTCTTGCCGGCGTTCCAAAAGACCTCGACGAACTCGAAACCGCGTTCCCAAGCTCGCGCCGCCTCGCGAACGCCGTCGATCAAAAAAAGCCCTTCGCGCCGACGAACTCGACTTTCTCGCAATCGCGCCGCGTTTTTAACGCGCGGATTTTGCTGACTGACGATCGCCGCGAACATGCCGCCCCCGCAAATTTTAAAAATTTTGTCTATTCTAACAACTCGCCGCCTCGCAAAGCGCTCGACGCCGGAAAAGCCGTCGCAAACCGGACGACGCCAACGTCATTGTAAAACGCGACGCGACAAAAGTCAAGAACCCCGACGTCGAGAAGAAGGAATATTGCGTCCGAACGCGCCGGTAATAACGGTTTTAAGAGTTGCAACGTTTAGAACGTCCCCCAATACTCCCCTAAGGCGCGACGTTAAGCGCGTCGACCGTCTCGCGTTCGTCGAAAGTCGCCGTTTTCCGCTCAAAACCGCCGCTATTCAAAAAACAAAAAACAACTTTCACCCCCAAAAATACGTCGTCGTTTCCGGAATTCTTTCCCAAAGGCCGCGAACAAACTCCAAAAGACGCGCGACCGACCAAGGAAGGAAAATCGCGACGGCCGAGAAAGTCGCGACAATTTTCAAAACAGTCGCGAACGCTTGATCTTGAATTTGAGTCGCCGCCTGCAAAATTCCGGTCGCCAATCCGACAAGAACGCAAACGATCAACGCCGGCGCGCCGATCGTCAACATCGTTTGCAACGCTTCCCGCCCCAACGCGACCGCCGTTTCCGTTTCCATTTCCTTTTCTCCAAACGCGACAAACTTAACGTTGTCCAATTGAATTTTCGTTTCACTCTAATCGTCGTTCGCCGCTTTTACGCCGCTCCGCTCCAAGCGAAACTTTCGAGCAACGACTTCACAACGAGCGTCCAACCGTCCGACAAAACGAACAACGCCAACTTAAACGGAAGCGAAACGACCGTCGGCGGGAGCATCATCATCCCGGTCGAGACAAGAACCGACGACACGACGACGTCGATAATCAAAAACGGAATCAATATTTGAAAACCAATCAAAAACGCCGTTTTCAACTCGCTTAACAAAAACGCCGGAGCGAGCGCGCGCCAAGGAACGTCTTCGTAAAACTCCGGATTTTCCTTCCCCGGGATAAATTGCGTAAAGACTCCGATCGTCTCAACGTTCCCAGTTTTCTCAATTTGACGCCAAAGGAAGGTTCGAATCGGCGCTTGGCCGCGCTGAAACGCTTCCGCGTTCGAAATTTGCCCTTCCGAATAAGGAACGACGGCGTTTTCGTAAACCTCCGACCAAACCGGCGTCATTATTAATAAGGACAAAAAGACCGCCAACGCCGCGATCGTTTGATTCGACGGAACCTGCCCGGCCCCGATTCCTTGCCGCAAGAGCGACAAAACGACCGAAATCCGAACAAAAGAAGTCGTCGCCAACAAAATTGCCGGCGCGACCGCTAAAATCGAAAAAGTCAGAAGCGTTTTCAAGGACGTCGCGACGCCCTCGGGTCCGAACCAACCGCTCGGGCCTTGCGCCCAAAAGTTCGTCTTTTCCGCGTCGCCGTCAATTCCGTTATTTTCCGCCAAACTTCCCGCAAGCGCCGTCGTTTGCCCAACTCCGCCGTTCGACGCGGGCGCCGCCATTTGCCCAACTCCGCCGTTCGACGCGGACGCCGCCGTTTGCCCAACTCCGCCGGGAAGCGCGCCGTTAAAATCGTTGTAAAAATCCAATTCGCTCGCGTCGACGCCCAAAGTCGCTTTGCCGGAACGTTCCGTTTCAACCGCCGCCGGAATCGCGCCGCCGTCTTGAGCCGCCGCGCCGCCCGCTAAAATCGCGAATAGCGCCAACGCCGCGACGCCGTCGAGAATCGCCGCTCTTTTTTTATTCCCGCCGTCAAAATTTCGCGTTCTTTTCATTGTCGCCGTCCTTTCGGCCCCAAAGACGTTCGCCAAGCGACCGCCGCGTCGCGTCCTCGTTTCCAAATCGCCGCCGTTTTTGCGCCGACGCCGCCGGTCGCCGCCGTTTCTTTCCGCCGTTCGATTTCCGCCAACATCGCGTTCGCTTCGTCGACGTCGGCAATCTCGGCAAGCGGCGCAATCTTTTCCGGCGTTTTAGCCGCTAAAATCAACCTATTTCCCCAACGAATCGTCAAGAGTCGAGCTTTATCGCCGACGGCCAACGAGTCGACCACCTCCAACGCGCTCCCGACGCCGCCGTTTTTTACTCCCGTCCGCCTCAAAAAAGCGACTAACGCAAAAAAAGCGCCCAAAACGACCGCCAACGCGCCGAACGTCGAAACCAACGCGTTCCCCAACGAACTGCCGTTTCGCTTCGAAGAGGTCGGCTCGTCCCGCAAAATCGGCGTTTTCAACCGCGACGTTTCCTCGCCGGTTCCCCCCGCTTCTCCATTTTCGCCGCTCGTTTCAACCGTCGTTTTCGGCGTCGGCGTTTCAACCGGCGTCTCGACGCTTAAAAGCCCGTCGGGTTCGCTCCGCCCGACTAGTCGCGTTTGCCCGAAAACCGCGCTTTTGCATTCGTCAAAATCAACGTCCGAAGAATAACCGGCAAAGTTCGCCGATTCGACGCGATTTATCGCCGCCGTCGCGTCGTTCGCGCCGCCGATTTCTCGCAAACCCGCAAAACCGTTTTTTTCGCTAATCTCGCTCGGCTCAACGACGTTCGCTCGCAAACGCGGTCCCAATCCGCCGTTCTCGTTCGCCGCCGCGCCCCCCTCGAAAGCGACGCTCAAGAACGCCGCCGCGCCAACGACCGCGACGCCCGCTCGGACGCTTACTTTTCGCCGTTCCGCTCGGTTCTTTTTGCGCATTCCGCCCATTTTAACATAAGTCAATCGTTTCGTTTTTGCTCGTTATTCCGTTCCTTGCGTCGACGAGTCGACACGGCCGTTAATTATACCGTTGTCGACACGGTTAATTCAAGCCCAAATAACCGGCAAAACGCGTTTTTTCGCAATTTTTTCACGAAACCTTGTCTTTTTCCTTTTTTTCCCTTTCGTTTATTCCCCTCTTTCTCTCCAATTTCAAGCGTCGTTTTCTTCAAACGCGCTCGTCCTC
>JAZNJF010000128.1:0-10502 GCA_045577885.1 Thermoguttaceae bacterium
AGGCGGTAAGAGGTCAACGCCGGAACCTTTTCCTCCGCGTCGGCGGTTCGCAAAACGGACGACGTTCGCTTCCAATCGAGCCGGAACTCGAACGTCGCGAGACGCGGATTGTCGGGCGAAATTTGCATCGTCGCGCCCTTCGACTCGTCGCCGTTCGGGAGGAAAAGCGCGCTTTCGAGCGGGGAATTCGACCGAGCGACAATCTCGACCGTCGTCCCTTCGACGGCGCGAACGTCCCCTTGGTTGGCGAACGTTTGCGGCGTTAAACCGGTATAATCGGGAAATTTTAACGTCGTTTTTTCGACTTGGAACGTCGGACGCGGCTTCACGTCGACGCGGTAAGTCGGCGAAACGCTTTCGAAACGCCCGCCTTTGCCGACGACGACGCGGTACGTCAGCGGCTCCGAAAAGCCGTCGTCGCCGTCCGGGAAACGAGCTTCGAAGCGGGACGCGCCGACCGGCTCCATCGGGACGCGCAAGTCGACGAGCCGACCGTCTTCCGTCGAGTAAAAAATTTCGACCGGAAGCGAACCGGCGCCGTCGATTTTGGCCGCGACGTCGAGAAAATCGCCTTGGTAAACGGTCGCGTCGCCGGGGGAAACCTCTTCGAGCGCGACCGCTTGCGGACGTTCGATTTTCGCCGTCGGCGCGACGATGCGACCGACCGACGCGAACGGACTCTTCGGCGAAAAAACGGAATAAACGGCGCAAACGGCGACGACGACCGCGAACGCGACGCCCCAACGAATCAGCCCGGAACAGTCGACGAGCGTTTCCGACGGCGCCGACGCGGCCCGATTCGCCGCTTGGAGCGCGACGCCGCGCAAAATCGACGGGTCGACGACGTTAAAGTCGGCGGAATCGTTCGAGTCGGCAGCGTTTTGCGCGTTTTTCTCGCTTTGCCCGGCTTCTTTATTTTGCGTCTTTTGCGCTTTTTGCGAGCGTTTGCGCGCGTCGGCGGCTTCGCGTCGGAGCTGGAGCCAACTGATCGCCGAGTTGTGCGGGTCGTTCCAACTTTCTTCGAGAATTTTGGCGGCGTAAAGGGGCGCGATTTGACGGCGCAAAATCGGAACGAGCCGAACGACGAAGTAGAGCGTCGTCGACGCGACCCAGCAAACCGCGAAAAGGAGCCGACCGCGCGGCGACAAGCCGTTCGCCAAGACCCAATGGTCGAGCAAAACGCCGAGGAAAAGAACGCCGAGCGCGAGGGTCGCGAACGCGCAAAACGCCGTCGTTAAGTCGACGCGGCGCGCTTCGGCGCGAGCTTGCGCGACGCGTTCGAGGAGCGTTTTTTCGGCGCGGCGAGCGTCGGCGTCGTTAAAATCGGGCGTTGGGGAGGCGGGCGCGGGCATTCGGAAACTCCAAATCGGAACGAAAATCGGGAAGAGCGGACGGCGTTGAATAAAAGCGCGAAAAACGGTCGGAAAACGCAAAAAGTCGCGAGCGGAAGGAACGTCGGCGGAAGTCGCGGCGTCGACTTTTACGCTCTTAACGATTTTATCGGATTGACGCGTTTTCGGCAAGGGCGTTTTTCGGCGCGTCGGCGACCGGTCGCCAAGCCCGGCGGAGCGGACGAAGGCGCGGCGTTTGGGCTCTTATTAATAATAACGACAAAACGGCCCGTCGCGGCGCTTTTTTTGTGTTTTTTGAGGAAAATAACGGGCGTTGGGGAATTTTTTCGCGCAATTTTTGCGGAAACGCTTTTCTAAGGGGATTGAGGAAAGCGTTGCAACGCGCGAAAATAGAGTTGTAAACGGTTTTGCGTTCGCTTTTCGAACCGACGCGCGGCCTAACGCGGCGTCGAAGCGCCGTTGCGAGATTCAAACGAAGGAGCTTAATTAAAATGCGTAAAACGGTCAAAATAAACGGAAGCGTCGAAGCGTCGACTTGCGCGTCGCGGGGGCGACAATCGCGTTCGATTCGGCGTTGGTCGACGGCGTTTTTAGCGGTCGCGCTCGGTTTGGCGACGCTTGGCGCGTCGGCGTCGTTCGTCGCGTCGACGCTTCAAGCGGACGAGCCGCGCGAGTGGAAGGGGCGATTCGGCGCGACGGTCGCAACGGGAACGCTCGACCTGGAACGAACGGACGCGGAATTCGTCGCCGCGAACGCCGCCGACCCCGACGTAACGAGGCCGAAGACGGTCTATTTTCGCGACGCGTCCGGAAATTTGCTCGAATATAATTACGCGTGGTTGAGTCCCGCCGACCGAGCGGAAGTCGACTTTGCGCTGGGGTTGGCGGCGAAACCGGTCGAGACGTCCGCGGACGCCGAAGCCCCCGCGGACGAAACCGCCGAGGTCGCGTCTTCGCAACAAGCGACGGTAACGTTAGTAGACGGAAAACCGGTTTTGCTCCTGTCGGGGGGCGCGTCGTCGGCGGGCGTTTCGGCGGAGAACTCCGAGGTCGCTTGGGACGCCGCGCCTAAAGCGGGGACGCGCAAAGTGTTAACGGTCGACGGCGTCGAGTACGCGTTCCGATACTGCCCGGCGGGAACGTTTACGATGGGGAGCCCGGAAAGCGAAGAAGGGCGAGTCGACGACGAAACGCGACACGAGGTAACCTTGACGCGCGGCTTTTGGATGTTGGAAACGGAAGTAACGGTCGAGATGTGGCGTTCTTTCGTTAAGGCGAAGAATTATAAAATGCAATCGACGCTAGGCGTTGGTTATAACGCTTCGACGGGGGAATTCGAGGCGGGGTCTCAATATACTTGGGCGAATCCTAGTTTTCCGCAGACGGACGCGCACCCTGTAACGCAGGTCGACTGGGCCGGCGCGAACGCCTTTTGCGATTGGTTGTCGCATGAGGCGGAGTTGCGTATTCGTTTGCCTAGCGAAGCGGAGTGGGAGTACGCTTGCCGAGCGGGGATGGAGACGTCGTATTCTTTCGGTTCCGACGGCGCGGATTTAACGGAATACGGGAACGTTGCGGACGCGTCTGTGAAGCGTAAGTATCCTGATTGGACGACGGTTTCCAGCGAGGACGGTTACGTTTTTACTTCGCCGGTAAAGAAATTTAAACCGAATAATTGGAATTTGTACGACATGCACGGGAACGTGTTGGAGTGGTGCGCCGATTGGTACTGCGACTACGCTTCGGGTTCTCAAACGTATCCTGGGGAGCCGAAGTCGAGCCCCCGCCGCGTGTTGCGCGGCGGCGGTTGGGGCTACTACGCCAGGTACTGCCGGTCGGCCAGTCGGTTCAGCGGCGACCCGACGAGTCGGGACTGCTACATCGGCTTCCGTCTCGTTTTGGGGCGCGAGCTCGACGCGGCGCCGCCGGTTGAGGACGCGGACGAAAACGCGGACGACGAAATTAAATTCGAGGAGGACGACGAGACGTCGCTGCAAAAGAGCGTCCCGATAAAAACGGAATATGTCTCCGGCGTCGTTACGTTTGACGGCGAACCGCTCGCGAACGCGACCGTTAAATTCATCCCGACCGACGCGACCGGTTCGCAATCTTACGGCAGAACGAACGAAAAGGGCGAATACAAACTTCAAACGCTCCTTGGCGCTCCCGACGCGGGGACGACTCCGGGGGAATACAAAGTTGCCGTCGACTGTATTAAAAGCGTCCCGACCGGTAAGATGATTCAAGAAAACGGCGTGGAAATCGAAGAAATGGACGTCGTATCCGTTCTTCCGGCGAGATATGGCAATCCGGAAACCTCCGGTTTGACCGCGACGGTTGTCCAAGGCGCGAATACGTTCAACTTTGAGTTGACGACGGAAGCGGCTCCGGTTGCGGAAGAAGCCGACCCGGCGGAAGAAGCGGCGCCGGCGGCGGAGGAAGCTCCGGCGGCGTAAAGGTCGCGGGATTTTAACGCGACGCGAGACGAAAAAGCGCGTTCGTCGAGGAATCGACGGGCGCGTTTTTGTTGGGGAACGCCGTCCAGGTTAACGTCGAAATCGGCGGTTGAACCGGTTGCGTCGTTAACTTCGGGCGGCGATTTCAAGACGCGTCGACGGCGGAACGACGCTCGCCGTCGACGTTGAGAAGGACGCGCTTATTTCGCGGATTCAGCTTTCGCCGCTTTCGCGCCCTTCGCCTTCGCGAAGAGCCAAACGAGCGAACCGACCGCCGCGACCAAAAGCGGAACCGCGATCAACGGACGGAACCAAAGCCAAGCGACCGCGATCGTCGTCAACGAACCGCAAAGGGCGAGCGCGAACGAAACGAGACCCGTCCCGAGCGCGACGAGCGAACCGAGGAACGGAACGATATCGGCGAGAACGTCGAGCGGTTTGAAAATCGCGCCGAAACCGAAAAACATCATTGCGAAACCGACGAGACGCAGAATCCAGCCCGTCGTCGCGTTGCCGCGTTTCGCTTGCGCGAACATCGCTTCGGCGGTGTCGATTTTGTTCGAAAGGAGCTCGACCGCGCCGGTTTTCGCTTGGTAAGGAACGAACGAGTCGCCGTTTTGTTGCGAAACGACGCTCGCCGGGCGCGGGGCTTCGACGATTTCGAAGGTAACGCGAACGTCGCCGATTTGCGGAGCGTTCGGGTCGGCGCCGAAATAGAAGCCGGTTTCGGTTCGCTTGAACTCGACCGTCGCGGTTTGAGCCGGAGCGGCGGCGATCGAAATCGTTTGGGCCGGGGCGACCGTCGCGGTTTGCGGCGCGGCGGCGGGTTGGGCGACCGTAATCGCTTGCGCCGGAGCGGCCGGAGCGACCGAAATCGTTTGCGGCGCGGCGGCGGTCGGGGCGACCGAAATCGCGTCTTGCGCGACCGTTTGCGGAACTTCGACGACCGTTTCGACCGGAGCCGGAGCGGCGTTCGGGGCGACCGTTTCGGCCGGAGCCGGAGCGGCGTTCGGGGCGGCGTTTTCAACCGGAGCCGGAGCGACGGTCGGAGCGGCGTTTTCAACCGGAGCCGGGGCGACGGTCGGAGCGGCGTTTTCAACCGGAGCCGGGGCGGCGGTCGGGGCGACCGTTTCGACCGGAGCCGGAGCGGCGGTTTCGGGCGCGGTCGGTTCCGGAACCGGCGGGACGAACGCTTTTTCCGGGCCGAGACGCGAAATCAGGTCGGCGGAAAGACGGAACGCGCCGAGCGAAACGTTCGACGCGACAAACTCGGCGCCGTCGACCGGGCGCGTCGCCGGGTTCTCGTGTCCGGCCGCTTCTTTAAAACCGGTCGAGTCGATCAAGTCGGGCGACCAAACTTTTTGGTAAGTATAGGTCGTCGTCGTTTCTTGCGAACCGCCGGAGCCGCGCTTCGTCGTCGACTCTTCGTTTTCCTTCCATTGGTAAGACTCGACCTTGCGAACCAGTCGGATCGCGTTGACCGAGACGCCGAATTTCAGGTCTTCGAGGACGTCGGCGGTCGCGACTTCGCCGGAAACATGGACGAGTTTGCCGTCGTTTTGCGGGTCGACTTTCGCCGCGTCGACGGTAATAACGGCGGAAGCGCCTTCGTTCAACGCCTTAGCGCGGTTGACCGTTCGGCCTTCGTTCCAAAAGAGGAGCGCGACCGAGGCGAAAACGAGGAGGAAGCCAAAAAGAACGCCCTTCAAGGACGAGCCGAGGCGCGAGCCCCAAGATTCGACGGTAGTTTCGGTTGTCGCCATTTTTTTCCCTTTCGTCAAAAGAGGAAGCGATAAAAGGTAAGCGGGGGGAAAAGGGCGAACGAAAAAAAACGTCGACGGCAAAACGTCGGCGCGTCGGTAAAATTCGCCCGTAAACGTTATCGACCAACCGCTTGTAAAAATTGACTTTAACGGACGATTCAAACGAAGAAAACGGTCGACGCGATTTTAACGGCGTATTATTGAGGAGTCGTTTGATTTTTTGTTAACGCGATAAAAAACAAAAAGACGGAAAAAAGAGCGTTCGAAACGTTCGCAACGAAAACGAAACGAACGGCTCGAACGCCGGAACGGGAGCGCGTCGCGACGAACGGCGACGCGTTTCGGAAGTCGTTTTTTGATTATTCTGTTTTAGAAGCGATTTTCATCGAAATCAAACGACGATTCGGAAACGTCGGAAAGGGGCGGTCGACGCGACGTCAAACGCCGAGTCGGCGGCCGAGTTGGCGACGGCGATAAAGGAAGACGCCGATTCCGATCGCCAGCGGCGCGAGCGGGGGCAAAATCGCGGCGAACGCTTTGTATCGACCCTGCGTTTGGCGGACGTATTCGTCGACTTCGCGGCGCGACTCTTCGACTTTGCGGTCGAAAAGACGTTGTTTTTCGTCGAGGATTTTCGTCAGCCGCTGCTGCGTCGCGACGATCGCCGACTGGAGCTGGGCCGACTCTTCGCGACCGAGTTCCTTTTGACCGTCGTCGCGGCTCGACAGCTCTTGAATCGTTTGCTGGAGTTTCGCTTCCTCGCGGCGGCGCTCCTCTTCGAACTCTTTCATATAAGCGATTTGCGCGATCGTCGCTTCGTCGCGGATTTGCCGGGTCGTCTCTTCGATCGCCGTCAACGTTCGGTGTTTCGGACGGCGGTTGCGGATCGCGACGAGCGCGTCGTCCCCGGCGAGACGGTCGATTACGTTGAGGACGAAGGTGATGTTGTCGAAGTCGAACGAGAGACCGCCGCGCGGGTCGGCGCCCATTTCCCGGAGCGCGAAGAAGCCGGGCGTCGCCATGTCGACGTCGGCGATCAGCGCGACGTTGAATTTCGGGTCGGCGATCTTCGAGTCGGGGAGGCGGAACGCTTGCGGAACCGGCCCGGAAATCAGCGCGGCGAGGGTGTAAACGTCTTTAGCTTCTTGGCGTTTGCGACTTTGCGTTCGAATTCCCATCGGAACGACGTCGGCGACCGACGACGAGCCGCCCGCTTCCGTTCGGACGAGCGGGACGAACGTCGTTTCGGCGTTTTCGGCGGGGGAAAGCGACCCGGCGAACGGGAAAAGAACGCGTTCGAGCGCCGACGCGGTCGGGTCGTCCGGATTGAACGGCGCGAAGTCGGTTTCGGCGTTTCGCTCCGTTTCGGCGGCGTCGCCGAGGCGAATCGGGCGCGCGTCGACGAAGAGATATTCCTCCGAAAGACCGGCGAGTTTCGGGTAAGGATTGTAATTTTTCCAAAGGACGCGGGCGCTTTCGAAACGGACGCCGAGCGCGGTCCAAAGGAGACCCAACTCCGCTTTTTGCGGCGGGATAGGATTCGTCGGCGTCGGTTTGCGACGTTCCGTCGTTCCGGGAAGGAACTCAAGGAAAATCGGGCGCGGGTCTTCGAAGATCGCGGTCGGCTGGCCGGTTCGAACGGCGTTGATGAAGTTGACCGCTTCGAGCGGCGAAAGGGACGACGGCTGAACGGCGAGGAGCGCGTCGTATCGGCCCGGCTCGACCGGAGCGCTCAAGTCGACCGATTCGACGTAATATTGCTTGCTCAACTCGTCGACGAGCGGCCAAGGTCGCTGAATTTCGCGTCCGAAATCGTCGTAACGCCCGAGAACGCCGGCGTCGGTCGCGACGATTCCGATTCGCTTTTTCGGCGGATTGGCGACGTTCATAAGGGCGGAGACGAGCTCGTATTCGACCGAAAGACCGCGGTTGAGGAACGGTATCGCGAGCGTTTTCGGGCCGCAACGGAAGACGAGCGACATAAAGATCGAATCTTCCCGAGCTTGACCGCGCGAATTGAAAACGACCTTTTTCGGACGAATATCGTATTGCCGTTCGAGGCGGCGCGCTTCCTCCGAGTTCGGGAGCGTTTCGCGAATATCGAGGAAAACCGGCGATTTCGAGCGGTTTTTCAGTTCGTTTAACACGTTGATAACGTTCAACTTCGTTTGAACGTATTCTTGCGGAACTTGCGGGCTAAGGCGCGCTTCGATAACGATCGGATAAGGCGCGAAGTCGCGGTCGAGGAGGGCGAGCGTCTCCGGCGAAAGGGAGCCTAACCGCTCTTCGGTGCAGTCGATTCGAACGTCGCGGTCGCGAACGATTCCGACGAGCGAGACGGCGAGAACCGCTCCGGCGGCGAGTCGCCAAACGGCGCGAAGGGCGAGCCGACGTTCCGAACGCGCGGGCCAAGTCCTGCGTTTCAAGAGGATAACGCAAACGCAAACGGCGAGCGTCGGAATCGCGAGGAAGTAAAGGACGCCGGAAAGCGTCGCGACGCCGCGTCCGAACGGTTCGAAAAACGCCGCGAGCCCGAACGAGCGGAGCGCCGACGCGGTCGCGTTTGAGAACGGAAGCGCGTCCGCCCATTGGAGCGCGAGGAGCGGAACGTTAAACAACGCGCCGAGGATGTAAGCGACCGTCAGCTGCGGAGTTAAGTAGGAAACGACCGTCGCGATCGCCGTCATTCCGAGTCCGACGAGCCAATAGCCGAGGTACGTCGAAAGGAAGAGCCCGCGGTCCGGTTCGCCCAAAAATTCGAGAATGCAATAATTCGAAACGAGCGAAAAAAGGAGCGAAACGGTGTAAACCGCGCCCGCCGCAAGGTATTTGCCGACGACGATTTGGCGCGGCGTCAGGGGGAGCGTCGTCAAGAGCTCGTCCGTCCCGAAACGGCGTTCGTCGGCCCAAACGCTCATCGCGACCGCCGGAACGAAAACGAGCGCGATGAGCGGGAACCAAAGGTTCAACTGCGCTAAGTTCGCGAGGTTCGAGTTGACGAACTCGTCCGGAAGGAACGCGGCGATGGAGTTCAACAGGACGAAAACGCAGATGAAAACGTATCCGGTCGGGTTCAGGAAGTAAGCGAAAAAGTTGCGTTTGAATACGGCGAACATCGGGCGACTGGGACGGTTTGAGGCGCGAGGAAAGGGGACGGGAAAAAAGGGAAAATAAAGGAAAAACGAAAACGACGGCGGCGCGAAACGGACGCTAACCGGTTCGCGTTAATCGAGATAACGTTTTTGCGGCTTGCTCGTCAACTCGCGGAAGCGGCGGTCGAAATCGTCGACGGTCGAGCCGAACTCGGCGGTCGGACCGTCGAAAACGACGCGGCCGTCGGAGACGAAAACGACGCGGGAAGCGACGGCGCGCACCTCTTGCAAGATGTGCGTCGAGAGGAGAATCGTTTTCGTCGCGCCGATTTTTTTGATCGCGTCGCGCACCGCTTGAATTTGGTTCGGGTCGAGCCCGGCGGTCGGCTCGTCGAGGATAAGGGCGTCCGGCTCGTGCAGGAGCGCCTGCGCCATCCCGACGCGTTGACGATAACCGCGCGAAAGGCGGCCGATCGGACGGCGGAAGACCGACGCTAAGTTGCAGAGGTCGACGACTTTATCGATTCGGTTTTTCCGTTCGTTTTTCGGAACGCCGCGCGCTTCGGCGAAGAAACGCAAGAGCGACTCCGGCGTCATGTCCGGGTAAAGAGGGCCGTTTTCCGGAAGATAGCCGAGACGGCGCGCCCCTTCGACGCGGTCGGTCGCCATATCGAACCCGGCGATCGTCGCGACGCCGGACGTCGGCGCGAGGAAGCCGGTCAGCATCTTCATCGTCGTGCTTTTGCCGGCGCCGTTCGGGCCGAGAAAGCAGGCGATTTCGCCTTTCGCGATTTGGAACGAGACGTTTTCGGTCGCGATGAAACGACCGTAAATTTTCGTTAAGTTTTGAGCGCGTATCATTTTATTCGCGGGTTCGGGTTCGGTTGCGGAAACGGTTAAATTCGGTTGCGGAAGCGGTTTCGGCGGAGGAACGGCGCGCGCGGCGGCTTCGGTTTTGATTTTATTGTTAACGCGACGTTAATCGACGTTTGATTTGTTTGAAAAGCGTCGCGGTTTTGAGCGTTTTCAAACGGGCCCGCTTCGACGGCGTTTCGACGACGCTTCGAGCGCGTCGCGGCGGCGGGGTTAACGCCAATCGCCCTTTTCGTCCGACTCGAGCGCGACGCCGATTTTCGCGACGAGCGGCGCGGCGGGGGCGGCCCATTTCTCGACGGCGGCGCTCCAGCGTTCGACGTTTTGCGCGATCGGCGGCCAAGTATTGTAATGCGACGGAACAACGTATTTCGGACGGAGCGCTCGGATCGCGTCGAGGGACGCGGCGGGCCCCGTCGTGTAACGGTCGCCGATCGGAAGGACGGCGACGTCGACGCCGAGGGAGCCGATCCAGCTCATATCGCCGAAATAACCGCAGTCGCAAGCGAAGTAAATCGAAAACGCGTCGGCGTCGGCGAGCGTTTCGCGGAGCGGTTTGATTTCGTCGACGGCGTTCGGGTCGAGCGGCTTGCCGTTTTGCGAAAAGGAAAGGACGAAACCGAGCGACGTTCCGCCGGGCGCGCCGTTCGGACAGGTCGACGAGTGCGGCGCGGCGACGGTCAAAATTTGCGCTTTCGGAACGCTTTCGTCGGGCGAAATCGGGACGTAAATCGCGCCGCCGACGTTCGTCGGTTCGACGCGGAGCTTTTGTTCGGCGAAATAATCGGCGACTTCGGCGACGGCGACGATCGGCGCGTCGTTTTTCCGAGCGACCGTCGCGGCGTCGGCGCAGTGGTCGGCGTGTCCGTGCGAGACGAGAACGTAGTCGGCGGCGATCTCCTCCGGTTTGAGCGGCGAAAGGCCGGACGGCAAAAACGGGTCGACGAGGAATCGGGCGCCGTTAAA
>JAZNJF010000129.1:0-3123 GCA_045577885.1 Thermoguttaceae bacterium
GGCTACGATCCGACTTCGACTTTACAAGCGTAAACGTTTTCGCCGCCGTCGTTTCGGTCGCGCGAACCGATGAAGTAAAGCAAATTTTTCTCCGGAACGGTCGCGATGAAACCGGAGTTGTTCGCCTTCAACGCCAAGCGCAAATCGGCGACGGCGCCGGTCGCCGCGTCGAACTTCCCGACGTAAATCCCTTCGGAGCGCTTCACCCCGATTTCGTCCATATCCGGCGTCGTTCCGCCGGTCGACGTTCCGAAGTAAACCCAATAATTTCCGTCTTTAGCTTTCGACGCGTCGTCGCCGTTCGCCGCCGTTCCGCCGACGCAGCAGAGCGCCGCCAACGCGCAAAGAAGCCCGACGCCGGTTTTCCGTCCGAATAAAAAAGCCATTTTCCGTTCCTTTCATTGAATTTCGCGACCGCCAGCGCCGCTGTTTGAAGAGTCGACGACGTTCTCGCCCGACGCTCAAAACGCCGAAACGAGCCGAAACGCCGAGCCGAAACGCTCGCTCCAACGCTCAAAACGTCGAGCCGAAACGCTCGCCCCAACGCCCAAAACGCCGAGCCGAAACGCTCGCCCCGACGCCCAAAACGCCGAGCCGAAACGCTCGCCCCGACGTTCGCAAACGCCGGAACGCCGCCGTCGTTAATATTAATAAGAATATACCGGTTCGGCGCGCCGATTTCAAGAGCCGCGCCGTCGTTTTTTGAAAATTCCGTCGTTCGGTTTAACGCCCAACCGGAAAAATCGCCCGCCGTCGCCAAACGCGATTTTAAACGAAATTCAAAAATTCAAAAGCGCCGTCTTTTCGATTAACGGCGCTTTATTTTGCAATTCAAAACCGCTTTTAAAGCGGAGCGAAATCGCGTCGCTCGCTCGACGCGTTCTCGCCGATTTCCGCCGGCGGCGACTTCGCGTCGGCCGCGTCCGTCGTTTTTTCCGCGTTTTCCGCTTGCAATCGCTCGAACTCGGCGCGCAACCGTTCGGCGTCGGCGAACGCGTCGTAATCGAGTCGCCCGTCGCGGAAAGTTCGCGTTTGCGTCAACTGTTCGAACGACGGTTTTCTCGCCGCGAAGACGCAATTTTCGATTTCCGCGTCGACGAAAACGTCGGCGTCGGCGTCGACTCCAACCGCAAAGAACGCGCCGTTTAGGTCGCAACCGCGAAATTTGACGTCTTGAAGCGCCGTCGTCCAAAGCGTTTCGCTCAAATCGCAACCGGCGAAGTCGACGCCGCGCAAATCGAAAAACGCGTTGAAGCAAACGCCGCGAAAGTCCTTTATTTTCCAACTTTGCGTCGAGCGCAATTCGTCCGGCGAAATCGAGCCGAGCCAACTCTTGTTTTCCGGCTTTTCCTCGCCGAGAATCCAAAGACCGCGAATCGTCGCGCCGTCGATTCGGAAACCTTCGTAAACGCCGTCGAGAATCGCCGCGCCGGTCAAATCGAACCCGGAGAAGTCGCCGCCGCCGAGCGTCGCGTCGAAACCGACGCTCCGCAAGTTCTTTTTCGCGAAGTAGTTAGACGCATTCCATTGCTCGTCCGAAACAACGCGATAAACGGAAACCGGCCGCCGAACCTCGAACTTGGGCTCTTTACAAGTAAAGAAAAACGTCGAGAAATCGCCGGTCGGTTCGCGCCAACCCGTTTCTTCGTCGGCGTTTGCGTCTTCTTCATTCTCCCAATCCGCGTCGCCCCAGTCGCTTTCGACCGCCGGGCGTTTCGTTTCGCCCCCTAATCGGCGTTCGACGCGCTCCCGAATCGACGGCGAAAACTCGACCGTTTTCATCCGCTCTAAGTCGCGCCAAGTTTCGGTTTGCGTCAACGCCGATATAACCGCGTCGGCGTCGGCGCCAAACGCTCGCCGCGAAAACTTGCAACCGTCGATCTTCGCGCCCTGCAGATAAGCGCCTTCGAGCGACGTTTCGAAAACCGCCCCGCGCAAATCGACATAAAGAAAGTCGGCGCCGCGCAAGTCGAAAAATTTGTTGAACCAAATTTCGCGCAAGTCCTTGATCGCCCAACTTTTCGTCGCGATCAAATCGTTCGCCCCGATCGTTTCGCGACCGCTCGGCGTCGACGTTTTTTCTTTTTCGTTTCTCTCGCCGCGACGGATTTCGGCGTTCTCCGCTTCGGCGTCGACGACCCAAAGCCCGCGAATCGTCGCGCCGCGCAAGTCGAACGGTTTTCCCGCGACGCGCCGGGCGACCGCGCCGGTCAAATCAAATCCGGAAAAGTCGCCGGCGTTCAGCGACGTCGCGAAACAGGCGCCGCTTAACTTCTTATTTTTAAACGCTTCCGAGCCGCGCCAACGACGGTTTGTCGCGGCGTCCGTCAACTCGTTCGCAACGAACGTCGCCGAGCGTTCCCCGATTCGCGTTATAACGCGTCCCATCCCAAACGACTCGTTTTCCGACGCCGCGTCGCGCTCCAACTTCGCGACCGCTCCGTTCAACGGCGACTTAACCCGTTGCTCTTTCTCGCGTTGCAATCGTTCTCGTTCGGCGATTCGTTCGGCGAGCCCGAGCGTCGTTTCGTCGATTTTCGCGCCGTCGAAGTTCGAACGGAGCGTCGCGCCTTCGGCGTTTCGGAAGTCGGCGCCGCGCAAATCGGCTCCGCTAAAATTCGCGCCCTTTTTCCCGAACTCCGGCTTTTTCAACGGTTTGTCTTCGAACGAGTCGTAAAAAGCTCGCCAAACGAACTTCGCGCCGCGCAAATCGGCTCCGGTAAAGTCGGCCCCGTCGACCGGCGTCGAAAACTCCGCGCCGCGCAGGTCGCAACCGGCGAAATTCGCGTCCTTCAAATCGAAATAAACGCCAAAGCAAACGCCGCGCAAGTCCTTGTCTTGCCAGCTTTTCGTTCGATAAACCGCCGACGCCGGAATCGCGCCGAGAAACGGTCGTTTCGTTACATTATGACGCTCGCGAAATTTGAACCCGCGAATCGTCGCGCCGTCGAGTTTGAAATTTTCGCCCGGCCCGTCGAGGAGGAACGCGTCGGTCAAATCGAACCCGGAGAAGTCGCCGCCGTTCAAGGACGGCCAAAAGAACGTTCCGCTTAAATCCTTATTTTTAAACGTTTCCGTCTCTTTCCAAAGCGTTTTCGGAACGACTTTCGCCCAACGCGGCGC
>JAZNJF010000130.1:0-10002 GCA_045577885.1 Thermoguttaceae bacterium
CCTTGGTGCCAAGTTTACACGAAGAATTGCGACTTTGTTTGCGTTCAAATCAACGCGCCGAAGGGAACGGTTCCGCTCGGTCGCGTCGCCGACGTCGGATTCGAGCCGGAAGTCGACGCGTCGAACGCCGATTTCGACGCCGTTTATTTGCGTTTTCGAACGAGAAACGAATTTGACGCCGAGAATTTGCGCGAGTTGTTGCAAGAAACGTTTGATAAAATTCAAACGGAAAACGAATAACGGCGTTTTGAGCGGTCGCGGCGGTCGGTTGGCGTCGTTTTGAGCGGTCGCGTTGATCGACCGACGTCGTTTTGAGCGTTTCGCGTTCCGAGCGTCGCCCAATGTGAAAATGACTTCAAAAAATAAAATCGCGCCAAAAATGAAATTAAGTTTGATCTTTAAATCAAGCGTTTTTTCGTTTTGGGCGCGATTTTGTCGTTTTCGTTTAATTCGTTTCGCGAACGAGAAGCGCGAGGTCGCCCGCCGGGAGGGTTCCGTTCTTTTGCGATTCGATTCCGAGCGGTTTCGCAAGGCGACGAAAACCGGTTTCGGAGCCGAAACGAGCGCGAAACGTCGAGCGAAGGAGGCGGTCGAGCGTCGGCGCTTCGAAGCCGGGCGTATGACAGGTCAACATGACGAACGCGGTCGTTTCCGACAGCAGCTCGACGCAACGTTCGAGGAGCGGCGGCAGGTCGCGGGAAAGCCGCCAAACTTCGCCGCGCGCGCCGTGTCCGTACGTCGGCGGGTCGAGAATAACGCCGTCGTAAACGACGCCGCGCTTGAGCTCGCGTTTGACGAATTTAACGGCGTCGTCGACGATCCAACGGAGCGAGCCGGGCGTCAGGCGCGTCGCGTCGGAGGAACGCGACCCTTTCGAATCGAACGGTTTTGACGCTTTTGATTCCGTTAAATTTTGTTTGGCGTCTTGATTATCGGCGCTTTCGGCGGCGTTTTCAAACGGCGTTTCGGCTTCCGCGTCGGCGTTGGGCGTCGGGAAGGAGAGCGCGGCGTTGCGGCGGGCTTGCGCGACGATGTTGCGGGCGGCGTCGAGGTGCGTCGTCTCCGCTCCGGCGGCCGCGGCGGCGAGCGCGCTCCCGCCGGTGTATCCGAAGAGGTTCAAGACGCGCGCCGGACGTCCGGTTTGGTCGGCGATTTTTCGACACAACTCGTCGATTCTGTCCCAGTTTTCCGCTTGCTCCGGGAAAACGCCGAGGTGCCCGAACGGCGAGCCTTTCAGTTCGAAGACGAAACGACCCGAGTAATTAATCGTCCAAGGTTGGCTCGACAGCGTTTCGGCGCGTTGGCCTTGCGACGCGTCGGCGACCGTTTCGGCGTTGAAGTATTGACGGCCGAGTTCGGTGAGCGGCTCCCAAACGCCGCGGAAGCCGAGCGCGTTCGAGGCGGTTTTGGTCGGATTTTGCCGACTTTGCCGGTTCCGTTGATTTTGTCGGGCGGGAGACGGCGAGTCGGTTTTTTGCGGGACGAAACGGGCGTCGGCGCGGCTCCAAAGGGCGGGCGCGCCGCGTCGGATTCCTTCGGCGACGGGGCAAAGACGGTCGAGAAGGAGGGGGCCGAAGCGTTCGAGACGGCGACCGGCGCCGAAATCGACGAGAACGTATTCTTGTTCGGAAAACATAAAACGGAAAATTGGGTAAAGTTTGCCGGTTGTTTTGACGGTAAAATGGGAAAAACAACGAAGACGGCGGAAAACGGCGAAAATAAAACGACGGCGCAAAAGAACGCGAAATCCGGCTCGACGCGCCGACGTTCCCTTATTGTAAAGGAAAGCGCGGCGTTGCAAATGAGGGGGGCGAAATTTCCGCCGAATTTTGGGGAAGTTTTTGCCGTTGTTTTTGTCGAGAAATTTGTTTCTGCGTTGGGGCGTCGATTGTTGTTTGAAATTTGCGCTCCGTCGAGGCGGTTTTTAAGACCGGCGTCGAGAATTTGAAAGAAAATCGACGGTTTTTTGGAAAAAGGGGTTGGCAAATCGCGAAAAGAGGTTAAAATAATTTTAAAGAGTTTCGGGGCGTGGCGCAGTCTGGTTTAGCGCGTTTGACTGGGGGTCAAAAGGTCGCTGGTTCGAATCCAGTCGCCCCGACTTTGAAGCGGCGTTCTTCCCTGAACGTCGAAAACGGAAAGCCTCGTCGGATAGAGTTCGGACGAGGTTTTTTTGTTTCTTGGAACGTAGAACGCGGCGCGGGGGGCGTTTCGGGGAGAGGGAACGCGCTTTTAAGCCGTTGGAATCGCTAAATCGAGTAAGGTCGATAAAATTTGCAAGACCGATGGGATTGGCGCGACGGGGAAAACGATTGAAACCGTTAGAATCGTTGAGACCGTTAAAGTCGCAAGGCCGTTGAAAACGTTAAACGGCGTCGGTCGCGTTCGTCGGAGGAAGCGAAGGCGGGGGGAAACGTCGCGGTAAGCGGGGGGTGAATATTGAACAGATTGAAAGGAAGGGCGGCGATCTTGGAAAACGCGGGAAAAAAGACGGAAACGCCGAAAGTCGCGTTTGTTTGCGTTCATAATTCTTGCCGGAGTCAAATCGCGGAGGCGTTCGGGCGGAAATTGGGCGCCGGCGTCTTCGAGGCGTTCTCGGCGGGAACGGCGTTGAAGGACCGAATCAACCCGGACGCCGTTCGTTTGATGCGCGAGCGCGGGTTCGACTTGGAAGCGACGCAGCGGCCCAAAACGCTCGACGCGATTCCGACGCCGGACGTCGTCGTAACGATGGGGTGCGGCGTCGTTTGCCCGTTCGTTCCGGGGGCGAGCGTCGAAGATTGGGGGCTCGAAGACCCGACCGGGCGCGACGACGCGTTTTTTGAAACGGTTATCGACGAGATCGAGCGGCGCGTCGGCGAGTTAGTCGAGCGACTCCGTTAAAAACGGGGCTTTTGATTCCTCTTGTTTTTGTTCGATTTTCGGTTGGCGTTGTTCGGAGGTGGAAGTCGCGGCGTTTTGGCATCGCGGCTTTTTTCTTTTTTGCGTTTTTTCTCGACTTTTTTCCCGCTTTTTCTTGAAAAGCGCTCGCGTTTCGGGTATCATCTTAGCGGCGGCGCGTCGAACGATTCGCCGGGCGCCGTCGGGTGTTGTTTTTTGACGATTTTAACGCTTGAAACGACTGGTTTTAGCGTTTGGGATAAATTTAGCGATCTTAGCGATTTTAGCGAAGGAAAGGTTGGCGAAATGAGCGGTAAAATGGGGCGTCGCGATTTTGGAGTTTCTTGCGTCGGGGCGACGTTGGCGGCGTTGAGCGGCGCGGCGTTGGTTGGAACGTCGAAAAAAGCGGCGTTCGGCGATGAAAATAGCGAAAATAGCGAAAAGATGCGGATTCTGCTCGTCGTCGGCGGGCACTCTTACGACCGCGAAGGCCTGCACGCGGCGCTGAAAGATTGTCCGAACTCGACGTTCGAGGAAATCTCCATTCCGGAAAAACAAGATATGCTCAAGCCGGGGCTCTCGAAGGATTACGACGTCGTCGTTTTTCACGATCAGTCGTTCTTCGAACTGACGCAAGAACAAAAGGACAATTTGACCGCGCTTTGGTCGGACGAGGGAATCCCGACGGTGATGCTGCACCACTCGCTGATTTCGCACCCGGAATTTCCGCTCTTCCGCGACGTTTTCGGAGCGCAATTTATTATTAAGGAAACGGAAATCGAAGGGCGCGTCTACCGCAAGTCGACTTACCTTCACCCGACCGACGTCAATATTTACATCGTCGACCGCAAACACCCGATCACCGAAGGCGTCAAGGACTTTAAAATCAACGACGAAGTCTTCCAATACGTCTATTTCAACCCGCGTATCGACGTTTTGGCGCGCACCGACCACCCGGAATCGGACGCGCCGGTCGTTTGGACTTGGCGGTACAAGAAAACGCCGGTTCTCGGGCTGATTCAAGGGGACGCGAACGGCGCGTTCGGCGACGCGAACTATCGCAAAATCCTTTACCAAGGCTTGCGTTGGCTCGTCGACCAAAAGAAAAACGGTTGATTTTCGACGCGTCGCGGGATTTCTGAAACGAACGTCGATTCGCGGTCGATTTGACGGCGGTCGACGGACGTTTCGCGGCGAAATTTCGCGACTTGTTCGAAAAAGCGCGTTTTCGAAATCCGTTTCGCGGCGACGCTCGTCTTAAAGGGGACGGGCGTCGTTCGAAGCGGTCGGGCGGCGTTTTGCCCGGTTTGTAACGGTTGTAGGGAATTTTAAGGAGAAACGAGAATGAAACGGCGAAAAATCGGTTTCGTCGGAGCGGTCGCGGCGGCGCTCTTCGGCGTCGCGGGGCTTACCGTTTCGGTAAATTGGGCGATTTCGGCAATTTCCGCAAACTTCGCGTTCGCGAGCGACGTTTTCAAAGCGGCTAAAACGGTCGAACAGCCGACCGAATGGACGCTTAGCGTCGACGGCGCCGGAGCGTTGAAGGACGGCGTTTTCGAGTTGAAGGGCGGGGACAACGCCGCGTCTTGGCGGTCGAATCCGGTCGCGTTCGAAGCGGGGAAAGTTTACCGTTTCCGCTTCAAAGCGTCGGTCGTTCCGGGGGGCGGCTCCGGGGCGAGCGCGCCGTCCGGAACGTCGTTCGCGCATTACGATTTTACCGATTTTCCGAAAAAGGAGACCCCGGAAGATTATTATTCGTTCGTTTTCGTCGCGCCGAAGGGCGTTAAAGAGGCGCAACTTCGCCTCGGGCAATGGGATTCGCATCGCGATTACCGCTTCGCCGAGCCGACCCTGACGGCGGTTCGGCCGGTTTACCGAATCTTGACAGCGCGGACGAAAGAACAACGCCGCTCCGGGGAGCCGAAGGAAGTCCTTTCGCTTGGCGCCGGGGAGTCGATTGCGGACGGCGTTTACCGCTTTACCAGCTTCCGCGCGTCGGAGCCGACCAACTTCGACCGCCCGCTCGTTTCGACGACGAGCGCTTTCAACACCAACCGCTGGACGCTCGGGAACGACGCGGAAGTCGTTTACCGCTTCGCGCTCGAACCGAAAACTTGCAACTTGATAGCGTACGCCGACGGGCCGAACGGGTATCGAAATACCGGTAAAATTCTTAAAACCCGCAAAATCCCGTTCGTTTCCGGGAAAATTTCGATGAATATCGGGCACTCGACCGCCGGACGCGCCGTTTTGGAAGGTTCGCTCGACGGCGAAAACTGGGCGGCGTTGGGCGAAATCGCCGGAACCGGCTCGGTCGAAGCGACGCTCGAAAAGCTCCTCGACGGGAAAGCGGCGGACGAAATTTTCGTTCGCGTTCGCGGCGCGGCGGGCGAAGACGGGAAATGGTGCAACTCGCAAGTTTACAATCTTTCGGCGGAACTGACGCTGAACCCGAACGACGCGCCCCTCTTTAGCGGGCTCGGCGAGACGTATTTTGCCGATTATATCGACGGCGCCGATTACCTCCTTGGGGAGGATAAGCGCGACAAGTTCCAAAAACGGGGGAACGGTCAAGGGAAAACGTCGACGCAAACTTGGACGCTTTGGGGACTTAACGAAGGAGTCTTTTGGACGCTCTCCGGCGACCGGTGCCGCGAAACTTCGCTCCGATGGTTGTCGCAAGACGAAAAGTCGCCCCTCTTCGGCGAAAACGGCGGCAACCCGGCTTGCGAACGGCGTTACGTCGTCGACGGGGCGCGCCCGGTCGTCTTCGGAACGCGCTTTTTCCCCTATTTCGTTCAAAATTTCACCCGCGAAATTTCCGGTTTAACCGGTAAAACCGATAAAGTTTCGCTGTCTTGGTGCGAACAAGATTATCGAATCCCGAAAAACGCCAAGGAAACGAAAATCGGCGCCGCGGAGCCGATTCGCATTTACGCCGCGAAAAACGATTTCGAGTCGTTCCAAGTCGCGGTTCGCGCTCTCGGCGGCGGAATCGATTTCCTCTCCGGCGCCGTCGTCGGCGATTTGACCGGCCCGAACGGCGCGACGATTTCGGCGGAAAACGTCGATTTGCGTTACGCTTACTATCATTACGTCGCGAATCCGACCGACAAAACTTGCGCGGTCGGTTGGTATCCGGACGCGTTGGTTCCGCTCGAAGCCGGTTCGGACGGCCTCGGGGCGCCGCTCCGCGTTGAAGTTGGGGAAAATTTGCCGATTTGGACGACCGTCCGCGTTCCGGCCGACGCCGCGCCGGGGACGTACCGCGGAGCGATTCGTTTGACCGGGACGACCGACGAAACGTTTGAAACGACGATTCCGTTCGAAGTCGTCGTTTGGGACTTCGCGCTTCCGGCGAAAAACACGCTCGAAACCGCTTACGGCATGTCGCCGGGGAATATTTGGCGCTATCACAACTGCAAAACGGAAGAAGATAAACGCGCCGTTTTTGAAAAATATTTGAAAATTTTCGGCGATTACCGGATCAGTCCGTACAACCCGGCGCCGCTCGACGGAATCGGCGTTAAATGGTTGCCGGAGGAAAACCCGCCGCGTTGCGAACTCGATTTTTCGCGTTTCGAAAAGGAAATGACGCGAGTCTTTGCGCAATACAACTTCACGAACTTCCGCCTCCCGTTCGAAGGGCTCGGCTGGGGGACGTTCGCGGAGTCGGCGGAGGGGGAAATCGCCGGTTACGCCGGGGATACGCCGCAATATAAAGCGATGATCGCCGATTACGGCAAGAAGTTGCAAGAGGGCCTCCGCGAACGCGGCCTTCTCGACGCGGCTTACGTCTATTGGTTCGACGAACCGGAGCCGAAGGATTACGGCTTCGTCGCCCGCGGGTTCGGCAAGCTCAAGAAATACGCGCCGGAAATCGACCGCATGCTGACCGAGGAACCGTCGCCCGAGTTCCGCAAAATCCTCGAAGAAAACGACGCGTCGATCGACGTTTGGTGCCCGGTCAGCCCGGCTTACGACGAAGCGCAAGGGAAGATCGAAAAGGACGCCGGAAACCGCTTCTGGTGGTACGTCTGCACCTACCCGAAAGAGCCGTATTGCACCGAGTTTACCGACCACCCGCCGGTCGAGTTGCGGATTTGGCACTGGCAAACGTTCGAACGCGGGATAACCGGCTGTCTCGTTTGGGAGTCGACGTATTGGACGAGTTCCGCCGCGTTCCCGAACGAAGCGCAGAATCCTTACCTCGACCCGATGTGTTACGTCTCCGGTTACTCGACGCCCGCCGGAACGAAGCAGTTCTGGGGGAACGGCGACGGTCGCTTTATCTATCCGCCGCTGAGCGCCGCGATCCCGGGCCGCAACGACGGCAAACCGATCTTCGACGATCCGGTCGCGAGCGTTCGTTGGGAAATGATTCGCGAAGGCGTCCAAGATTACGAGATGTTGGCGATGTTGAAAAAAGCGGTCGAAAATCGCGATTTGACCGACGCGCAACGGAAGAAAGTTGAAGAAATTTTCGACTTCTCGCCGATAACGACCGACATGACGACCTTTTCGACCGACCCGAAACCGCTCCTCGAAAAGCGCCGCGCCGTCGCGGAGTTGATCGTCGAGTTGAGCGAGTAACGGGCGGAGGAACGCCGTTGAAACGGAGACGGCGCCGGTCGGGCGGTTTTAGCGGTTGGAATTAACGCCGTTAAAACCGCTAAAAACGCTAAACTTGGGCGCGCCGTCGAAAACTTGAAAGCGCGTCGACGCTCGGCGTTCGTCGGTTGGGGGACGTCGGAGCGGCGGCGCGTCGCCTTGCGTCCGGGGGCGCGTCGAAAACGAACGCGAACCGGGCGGTTTTCGACGATTTTGTCCTTATTAATTAATAAGGGCGAAAAAGGGCGACGAAACCCGAACGCCGACGTCGGCGCTCGAGCCGGAAATAACGCTCCGACGTCGGCGAGCAAGCCGAAAACGTCGGAGCGCGCTTTTACTTGTCGAAGAAAAATTAAGAAAATGACCGACAATAGCGGAATTAACGAAAGTGGCGAAAATAGCGGGAATACTGTCAATAGCGGGAATAACGAAAGCGGCGAAAGCGCCGATTCCGCGCAAAAGCCGACCGTTTGGGTTCCGACGTACGCGCGGCTGATCGAGGTCGCCGAAGCCGACGTCGACGTTTGGGGACACGCGAACAACGTTTGTTACGTCCATTGGATGC
The DNA here is from genome assembly GCA_045577885.1 of Thermoguttaceae bacterium. GTDB lineage: Bacteria > Planctomycetota > Planctomycetia > Pirellulales > Thermoguttaceae > RUG369. The sequence goes on from JAZNJF010000130.1 coordinate 8,054, forward strand.
AGGACGTCGCGGTCGCGCACTCGGCGGCGATCGGTTGGTCGGCGCAACGCTACCTCGATTACGGCGCGATTTGGGTCGTTCGGCGACACACGATCGAGTACCGTCAATCGGCGTATCGCGGCGAAAAAATTCTCGCGCAAACTTGGATTGCCGAAATGAAAAACGTTACGTGTTTGCGCCGATACCGCTTTTTGCGCCTCCCGAACGACGTCGACGCGGCAAATTTTAACGGTTTTATGGAAAACGCCGACGATTTCCCGAAGTCGGCGATCCTCGCGACCGCCGAAACGCTTTGGGGCTTTATTTCGACCGGAACGCCGCGACCGGCCCGCGTCGCGCCGGAGTTGCGCGAAGCGTTTGAGAAAACGGTCGTTCAAGGGGGCGTCCGCTTCCCAAAATTGCGTTGACGAAACGGCGATGGCGCCGCGAAAAATTGACGGCGCGACGAAAAACGAGCGTTTGCGGCGTCGTTGAAATTGCGTTGGCGAAACGACGGCGGCGCCGCGAAATTTGGCGGCGCGCCGAAAAACGAGCGTTGGCTGCGTCGTTGAAATTGCGTCGTCAAAAACGACTCCGGCAAATCGAGGCGGCGGCTCGTTGCGAAAATTGCGCGCCGCGTTAAAAAAAACGATAGACGTTTCGGGTTTGAAAAACGTTTTGGAATTTGGCCGAGCGGGAACTGCTCGACCGACGGTTAGTTGTAAAATAAGGTAAAATAGCGAAATTAGGAGAACGCCGATGGAAAAAACGAGAACGATTATCGACACGTATCACGACGTTTACACCGAGTCGCTCGACTTGCAGGAAATTTACTCGACCCCGACCGGCGCGATTCCGTTTCGCGTTTCGAAGCGGCGGTTGCACGGCGGCGTTCAAGAGGGCGTCGACGTCGTCGAGATCGACGCGGGCAAGTTTTCGTTCGTCGTTCTTTTGTCGCGCGGGATGAACATTTGGAAAGCGCGTTGCGGCGACGTCGAGTTGAAATGGGACTCGCCGGTGCGCGGGCCGGTTCATCCGCGTTTCGTTCCGATTTTCGCCCCGAACGGTTGCGGTTGGCTCGAAGGGTTCGACGAATGGGTCGCGCGTTGCGGGCTCGAAAGCAACGGGGCGCCGGAGTTCGACGAAAACGGCGTCCTCCGCTATCCGCTGCACGGACGAATTTCGAATCTCCCGGCGCGCCGCGTCGAGGTAACGGTCGACCCGGAAACCGGCATGATTCGGCTGACCGGCGAAGTTCTCGAAACGAGCGTTTTCGGGCGGCGGTTCAAGCTGACCGTCTCTTACACGACTTGGGCCGGTTCGTCGACGCTCCTCGTCGAAGACTCGATTACGAACTTGGCGAGCGTCGACGACGAGTTCGAGTTGCTTTATCACATTAATACCGGTTATCCGTTCGTTACGCCGGGCGCTAAGTTCGTCGCGCCGTTCCGCCGAATGTGTCCGCGCGACGAAAACGCCGTCGCCGAACTCGACGCTTGGGACGTTTTCCGCGAACCGATTCCCGGTTGCGCCGAGACGTGTTACCTCTTCGACTTGGCCGCGGAGGAGAACGGCGACACGTCGGTCGCGCTCCTGAACGCCAAGGGGAACCGCGGGCTGTCGCTTTCGTTCAATAAAAACGATTTTCCGTATTTTACCCTTTGGAAGACGCAGCGTCCGAACGGCGATATTTACGTTTCGGGAATCGAACCGTCGGTCAACTTTCCGAACCGTCGCTCGTTCGAGAAGGAGCGAGGGCGCGTCGTTCCGCTCGGAGCGGGGGAGACGAAAAACTTCCGCTTCCAGTTCGACGTGCTAACCGGCGTCGACGCGATCGAGGAGCGCGTCCACTATATCAAGCGTCTTCAGGGAAAGACGCCCGGCGAAATAGCGTCCGCCCCGATTCCGGAGTGGTGCGAGTGAACGCGTTGATTTTACAAGCGTTAACCCGACGAAAACAAGAAGCGGCG
>JAZNJF010000131.1:0-7545 GCA_045577885.1 Thermoguttaceae bacterium
GTTAACCTGATGAAGGGCTACCGTTTCCCCGAATACGACACGCCGGTTTACTGCGGCAATAGCGTCGCGGTTTTCGGCGGCGGAAACGTCGCGATGGACGCGGCCCGCAGCGCGAAACGCTTGGGCGCGGAAAACGTTTACATCGTGTACCGTCGCGGCAAGGAAGAGCTTCCGGCTCGCGCCGAAGAAGTGATGCACGCGGAGGAAGAGGGCGTCAAGTTCCTTCTCCTTCAAAACCCGACGAAATTTATCGGCGACGAAAACGGCTGGCTTAAAGGCGTCGAAGTCGTCGATATGGAGCTGGGCGAACCGGACGAAAGCGGTCGCCGCCGTCCGCAAGTCGTCGCTGGTTCGGAACATACGATCGAGATCGACGCCGCGATCATTTCGATCGGTCAATCGCCGAACCCGCTCATCAAGAACACGACGAAGGGCCTCGAAACGAACAAACGCGGCTGCATCGTCGCCGACGAAAAGGGCGCGACCTCGAAACCGTTCGTTTACGCGGGCGGCGACGCCGTTACCGGCGCCGCGACGGTCATTCTCGCGATGGGCGCCGGCAAGACCGCCGCGCAAGCGATTCACGAAGCGTTGCAAAATAAGAACTAACGACGCTTAACGCCTCGACGAAACCCGCGGCGACGCGCCAAACCGTCGCCGCGGGTTTTCTCTTTTCCCCGCTTCTCCTCCTTCTCCGCCCCGATCGCCGCGACAACGTAAAAACGCGCCGTCTTCAATAACCGTCGAACGCCGGGACTCTTGCGATAAGCCAAGACTAATAACAGTCCCCCTCCCTTGGCGCCGCGCCCAAAAACGGTATAATTAATAAGCGCTTTCAGAGGCGAAGGCGCGCGCCCCAATCAAGGAGAATCGTTATGTTCATCGCCGTCGACGGCGGAGACGGCGCCGGAAAAAGCGCCCAAATCGCCTATCTTACGCATTGGCTCCAAAATCGCGGTCGCGAAGTCGCTTTTTTTCGCGATCCGGGCGACACTCCGCTCGGCGACGCGCTTCGAGAAATTTTACTCGCTCGAAAAGATCTCGCGATTTGTCCGGAAGCCGAAACCGCCCTCTTTATGGCGGCTCGGGCGCAGCTTATTCGCGACAAAATCCGCCCCGCCCTTGCGACCGGCAAAATCGTTCTTGTCGACAGATTCTTATTATCCACCGTTGTTTACCAGGGTTACGCGGTCGACGGCGACGCGGAGTCGATTTGGCGCCTTGGAACCCGTTTAACCGGCGGTTTGCTCCCCGACGTTACGTTCGTTCTCGATTGCCCGGTCGACGTCGCGTTCGGTCGAATGAATCGCTCGAAAGATCGTATTGAGTCGAAAGGAGCCGTCTTCCATCGCCGAGTTCGCGACGGTTTTTTACGCGCCGTCGCCGATTGGGAGCGTTTCGCCGTTCCCGGCAAAGCGTTTGTCGTCGACGCGACTCAGACGCCGGAAAAAGTTAGCGCCAATATTATCGAACGTTTACTCCTTGAAGCGCCGGAACTTGCCGACGTTTAAAACGTTCGTCGCAACTCCTAAAAAAACGTTATTTAAGAACAAAACGCCGAACAGAAAACGCAAGTCTTCCATTTGGCGTTACATGTCATCGCAAAGACGCGACGACAACTTGTAAAAACGGCTCGTACTTCAGCGGTTCCGACGTCGCGACGTCGCTTAACTTTTCGACGCTAAACCATTCGTTGGAGGCGCTTTCCGTCGCGTTTTCTTTCGTCGGCGCGTTTTCGTCGACGATTGCCGCCAACTCCGGCGTCGGTTCCTCGGTCGATTCGCTCTCCGCGTCCGACGGCGCGCAAAGTCGCAAGACGTCGACGTTTACCAAGTTTGTCACAAGACGTCGCGTCCATTCCGTTTCGTTCCAAGTCGCGACGCTCCAAGCGAGGAGCGAGGTTTCGTCGTCTTTACTCGCCGTCTCAACGACGTTCGCTTTGGGCGACGCAACGTAAAAACGAGCCGTCGCGGCGACGCCGACGAGAACCGCCAACGACGCGGCGACCGTCGCCAACGTTTTAAATCGCAATCGCTTAGCGTTCCTTCTTGCGCGTCGCGAAAGGTCCGTTTCGACGGCGCTGAAAAACGTTTCGTCGGAGGCGGTTTCCAAAAACGCGTCGAGGTCGTCCGCCAAGCGTCGCGTCAGGAGCGCTTCCCAAACGTCCGGCGTTTCGTCGTTTCGCTCGTTTTTCATTTCAAACGTCATCTGAATTTCTCCAGCTTAACCTCGTTATTTAAAGCGTTTACGCTCGTCGTTTTTCTTTTTTCGCCGTCTTTTTTCGTCGAAGGGCGCAAACGAGCGATCAACTTTTGGCGCGCTCTCGTCAACGCGACGCGAACGGCGACGGGCGTTACCCCCAACGCGACGGCGGCTTCGGCGTCGGACGCTTCCTCGACGTATCGCAGCCAAAGCGCTTTAAACTCTTTTGGCGTCAACACTTTTTGAGCGACGCGCCAGAGGTTTTCGCCTTCGTCGTCTCGAAGAATCCGCGCTTCCGGCGACGCGACGTCAAACTCTCTTCCGCTAGGACGGCGCGGCGTCGTTCGATTCGTCAAAAATCCGTTCGAAGTTTGCTCGTTCGGTTCGTTAGAAGCGGCGTTTTCGTCAAACGACGCGACGTTCCAACGGCGACGTCGCGTCGAATCGAGAAAAGTTCGATACGCGATTTGACGCAACCAACCGGCTAAAAAGACGCGTTTTTTCAAACCGTTCAACGACGCAAACGCTTTAATTAACGTCTCTTGCGTCAGATCCTCGGCGGTCTCCAACGACCGCGTTCGCAACCGCAAAAAACGGAGCAAACGCGGTTGATATCGGCGAGCGATTTCATCGAAAGCGGCGCGCTCTCCTGTTTGAAATCGCTCGACCAAGCGTTCGTCGCTTTCATTTTTCATCATTGTTTAAACGTTGTCCTATAACGGGTTGGCAAACGTTCACTCGACGAAAACTTATCGTTTCATTTCTTCGCGCGCCTTGTCGCCGATCCATTTCGCGATCGTTTTAATCGTTTCGGCGTCAATTTTCAGCGTCGCGGTTGCGAAAGCGGAGTTTTCTTCGCATTTAAACTCAACCGACTTCAAGAGTTCGAGCGCAAACTTTTCTTCCGGTTTCAATTCTTTTTTAGCGGTCGTCAAGCTCAAAAGCGCGATCCCGCCGACCGCCAAGTCGCTAAACTCTTTCGCGGATTTCGCGTCGATCGCTTCGATTTCAACGGAAACGGCAAACGTTCCGTCGGCGTCCAACTTCTTGATACGCAACGACTTAATCTTCTCGATAAAACCTTTGACCGCTTGCGCTCTTTCGTTCTTTTCGTCTTTCGCCAATTCGGTCGCGACGCGCTCGAAAAGCGACGTTTTCAGAATAATTTCCGAATAAACGCTTTCGTCGTTAAGTCGTTTAACGACAAAAGCGTTCGACGCTTGAAAACGCGTCAGTTTCGTTTCAAGCGTTTCCTTCGAATCGGCCAAAACGACGGCGTATTTATCCAAATCTTTAATCTTAACGCCGCCCAAATAAACGGTTTCCGACTTATCGTCCTTTTTGACGGTCAGTTTCGCCATATAGACGCCGTCTTCGTTTTTCAGAACTTCCAGGTCGTCGCCGCAGAGTTTCGCAAGGTCGAGGCCGGCCGGGTTGAAGTCCAGAATCCAGGTTAACGAAATGCTGCGCCAAGGTTTCGAAACGCCCTCGGTCGGCGGAACGCAAGCGACCGCGACGCCGTCGACATGCTCGAAATACGCCTTCACAAGGTTCGCCGCGTTCGGTTCTTCGCCGAGCGCCTTCGTCAGCGCGTCCTTAAGATAATCGAGTTTTTCCTTCGGGAAATCGGCCTCGTCGGACGCTTCCGCAAGTTTCTCCGCGACCTCTTCGTCGATTTTCCTCGTCGCTTTATCGAAAAGGAAGCCGAACTCTTCGGTTTGCCAAATCGAAGCGATCGCGCCGACCTGTCCAATCGTCGAGGGCGAGTAATAAAAGATCGCGGCGTCGTCCGCAAACGGACAATCCTGCGCCTTAACCGACCCGAACGACGCGACCGACGCCGCCAACGCGATCGAAGCAAAACTCAACGAACGCCAAAACTTCTTCGCCAACGTTTTCATTTATCCTCTCCTTATTATTGAGTTAAGTTGAAGCGCGACAGTCGGTTCCGTCCGAGCGTTGCCGCGTTCGTTTTCATTCGCCAGTCCTGCGACAAGCGGCGAACTTACCCTTAAAGACGCCTCGACGCGGCGCGACGTTACCGTTTTTTTTCAAATTTTCAAATTTTTTTGCCGCCAAAATACTTTTCTCCTTTTTCTTAAAAATCGTCGAATGTTTCTTACGCAAGAAAAGTTAGATTATTATAATTAATCTTCTTGACAACTTTCAGAATTAGTTTAAACTTATTTCCGTCGACGCAAGAACAGTCGATCGGTTCGCGACCGCGTACGCCGCGAACTTTACCTTTCGCGCTCTCTTGCGTCCGAATGAAACCGCCTTTTCTCCCGGTTGATTTCGTTCGGATTCGTTTAACGCAACGCGACGTTCGCGTCGAGCCGAACGCCGCTTTACCCCTCCGTCCCGTCGCGCCCTAATCGTTTTTTTTCGCCCAAGAGTTAGAAAACACTAATCTCCGGACGGCGATTTCTCCGCGACGCATTGCCCAAAGGAAAATCGCGCAATGTTCCGCCCTATCGAAAAACGCAACGCTTTTACTCTTGTCGAATTACTGGTCGTAATCGCTATTATCGGCGTTTTAATCGGTCTTCTTCTCCCGGCCGTTCAAGCGGCTCGCGAAGCGGCGCGCCGAATGCAATGTTCTAACAACTTGAAACAATACGGGTTAGCGGTTCACAATTACGTCGGAACCAACGCCGACGCGTTCCCGCCGCTCGGCGATTCTTCGGCGGACGTCTACTCGGTTCAAGCGCGTCTCTTCCCCTATATGGAAGCGACGAACATCGCCAATTTAATCGATTATTCGCAACCGGTTTACAAAACGATTTCGCACGGAACGCTCGGAATCCTCAACCACCTGTCCGAAGCCGTTCAACAAAACGCGTCGTTCCTCGCCTGCCCGAGCGATCCTCTCGCCGGAACCAAAGTTACGTCCGACTTCAAAATCTTCACCGACGCCGGCAACGCAAACGCCAAAACCGCCGAACTTTACCCGTCGAGCTACGTCGTTTGCACCGGTTCCGACTGCGCGAAAATCGGAACGAAAGTCGACGGCAAACTCGCCTCAAACGGCCTGTTTTATTACGGCGCGAACCGCAAACTCGCCGCCGTCGTCGACGGAACGAGCGCGACGCTAATGTTCTCGGAAGCCGGAATCGGTCCCGGCGCGGGCGCGTCCGTCTCCGGAACGATCGACGAAGTCCGCAACTCGACGGAAATTAAGCGCGTCATGCTTAAAATGCAAGCCTTTTCTAACTTTGCCGTCCAAACGCCGGAGGAAGTCGACTCGATTCAACGCGGGATTTCGTCCCCGACTTGGCAAACGACGCGTTGCGGAACCTGGCTTTCCGGATCGCCCGCCTACTCGACGTTCGGCGCTTTCCTCGCCCCGAACGCTTCGCAATTCAGTTGCAGTTACATGAATTACGGTTTTTACGCGGCGCGAAGTTACCACTCCGGCGGAGTTAACGCGCTAATGGCCGACGGCTCCGTTCGTTTCGTCGGCGACGCGGTCGACCTCGACGTTTGGCGCGCCGCCGCGACGGTCGCCGGAAGCGAAAGCGAATTGCTTTAATCGGTTTAACGATCCTTGCAAAATTAGCCACTTCTACATCCGTTAGTTTCCGCTTCCCGAATTCGCAGACCTTAACTTTCGTCGCGTCGTTAACGTCCGTTTAGAGGAAAACGACGCGACGCGTCCTTCCCGACAATTTTTAACTCTATCGCAACCAAGCGGTTTATCGACGCGTTTTAAGTCGCCTGAACGACGCTTCGTTCGTCGTCGAAACCGCCGTTTTTGAAAGGTTAAACGAATGAAACTTTCTTTGCCTCGCCTTACTCTCGCCCTCGCCGCCGTCGCCGCTTCCTTCTTTACGCTCGGGACGCCGCAAGTTTCCGCGCATTCGCCCAACCCAGCCGTCGACGCGGCGACTTCGACGGTCGAACTGGTTCCGCGCGGCGAAAAAATGGCGCTTCTTCTCGTCTTTCACGGCTCTCCGGCGCCGAGTTGGTCGAAATTTACCGACAAAATGGTCGACCGCGTTCGCGAACTGAACGAGAAGACCCCGGTTTTCGCCGTCGTCGAAGGCGCGCAAATGGAGTTTAGCAAAGCGCCGAACGACATTGCGTCCGCTTATAAACGTATTGAAGAGGCGGGTTGCGACGCGGTCGTCGCCGTTCCGGTCTTCGTTTACCCGACGAGCCACGTCCAATTCGACGTTACGTCGATTCTCGGAATTTACGCCTCCGCCGAGATGCGCGCCGCGTTGGCCGAAGAAGGAATTCAAGTCGTTCGCTCGAAAATTCCGACCGTCGCGACGCCGACGCTCTCCTCCGGCGCCCTGCTGAAAAACTTCGTCGTCGCCGAAGCGCGCTCGATTATGAAGACCCCGAAAGAAGAACGGCTCCTCGTAATCGCCCACGGCGACGAAGGTTACGCCGGTCTCGTCGACTCGCTCAACGAAGACGCGCTCAAAGCGGCGGCGGAACTCGGCTTCGACCGCGTCGACGCGGCGTTCTGCGGTATCGGCCAAACGTTCGCCGAAAACGTCAAACCGATCGTCGAAGCGAACGACCGCGACGGCAAAAAGACGCTGATTGTCGCGATTTACGTCGCTTCGTCGGCCGAAAATTTCGTCGCTCGCTTGCAAAAAGGCGAAAACGGCGCGAAAAACTCCCTCGAAGGCTTGAATTACGAATGCTCGAAGGGCGCTCTCAGCGACTTCGGCGAAACCGCGCCTTGGATTTTCGAACTCGGACGCGAAGCTTCGCTTTTCTAAGTCAAGACGTTGCAATCGGTTAAATCAACCGCAGAAGTCGTCGACGTTAAAACGCCGCTCGACCGAAACCTCGTCTCGGTCGAGCGGTCGAAACAAACGCGACGTTACTTAACGCGCTCCAACTTTAAGATCGTCGGGGTTTGCGTCGTCGTTAAACGCGGAATCGTCGGAAGACCGTTCGCGTCGGCGACGATTTCCCCGCTCTTTTCCCCGAACGTCCAGCGCAACTTCTCGCCCGGCTTGATTTCGAAGCGTTGCAGGCGGCGAAGCGAAACGTCGGCGGTCGATTCGCTCGGAGCGTCGAACAACTTTGAATTCAACTCTTTAGCGGTCGTCAAACGCAATTCGATTTCAAAACGGTCCGCCTCGTCCGCGACGTTGCGCCAACGGAAGAACGCGCCGCGCTGTCCCGCCGGAGCGTCCGCCGCGCATTCCGGCCAAGGCGACTTGTTGTCGCTCGTCGCGTCGACGAAGACCGGATACGCCTCGTTCCTGCGGATTTCCGTCCAAGGAAACGTGTTTGTCAAGTCGTTAATTTTCGCGATCTTAGCGTCGTTGTTCTCGTGTCCGAAATTACCCCAGTACGCAATCAACGAATAACGTCGGG
>JAZNJF010000132.1:0-5353 GCA_045577885.1 Thermoguttaceae bacterium
GGCTTTCGCTTTCGCGTCGGCGAGCGCGACGCGGTATTCGACGTCGGTTTCGCGGTTGTTGACGGCCTTGAAATACAACGTTTTACCGTCTTCCGACTTCGTCGCGACGGCGTTGATGATCGGCGTTTTGCCGTTCATGTCGGCGACGTCCGATTTCAGCTCGACGCGGTTCGGAGCGTAAGATTCGCGCCAAAGTTTCATGACGACGTAGTTCGGCGCCGGGAACCATTGGTCGTTGTCGAAGTTGACGAACGCGTTGTCCCAAGCGTCCGCCGAGACGTGCCGCAGGAAGAGGGCCGGGGCCGCGATTTCCAGCGTGTCGCCGACGCGTTCGAAGCAGTTCAAAATCCCGCCCGCGTGCAGGCCGGTGCGCCAGTCGGTCGATTGCGCGTTCCATTCGGAGTCGAACATCTTAATCGCTTTATTCGGCGACTTAGCGATCATGTCGCGACGCGATTCGAAGAAATATTGGTTTTCCCAAGGATTCTTAACGAAGCCGTTCGGGTCGTCGTAACGGTGCGTCGACAGGTAGTCGAAATACTCGCCGGCGCCGTTCAGAATCGCGGAGTCCCAAGCGTCGCGGTTACCCATCCAGGAGCCGCAAGCGATGATTTTGACGTTCGGGTCGATCGCCTTCCAACGCGGGACGAGTTCCTTGATAATCGAAATATAACGCTCCGCCGGGGTGTCGGAGCCGCGAACTTCGTTGTCGATTTCCCAATATTTGACGCCGTAAGGCTCCGGATGACCGTTCTTAGCGCGGACGGCGCCCCATTTCGACGTCGCCGGGCCGTTGCAGTATTCGAACCAGTCGACCGCCTCTTGAATCCAGTCGACGCCGTTCACCGACGGGCCGACCGCGTCCGTCCATTGCTTCGTGCCGACGTTGACGACCATAATCGGTTCCGCGCCGACTTCGCGACAGAAGGTAATAAACTCGTCGAGCCCGAACGAGTTCACGTCGACGTCGTTCCAAAGTTCGAGCGGATACGACACGCGGTCGTCTTGCGGCCCGATCCCCGATTTCCAGCGGTACGCCGACGCGTAACATCCGCCCGGCCAACGGATTAGCTTCGGTTGGATTTCCTTAATCGCATTCAGCAGGTCGGGGCGGAACCCCTTCGAATTTTCGGCCCAAGAGCGGGGGAAGACCGAGATTTGGTCGACGTCGAGCGACGCGCCGTCGTTCGGAGCGAGCGTCAATTTGATCGACCCGGCGTCGGTTGTCGCGGGCGCTTTGAATTCGCCGACGTACTTGACCCAACCGTCTTTAGCGTCGACCGCGAACGCCTTTTCGGACGCCGCTTCGCCGTCTTTGACCGCGGAGGCGAAGGTCGCTTTCCCGGCGCCGCGAGCCCAGAAGGAGTAGTCGTAAGTTTCGCCTTCTTGGAACGCGAAATTCGGTTGCGAAATCGCGCCTAACCCGTTGAAGCGGACGTATTTCGCGCTGTTGCGAGCGTCGCCGGTTTTGCGTTCGGCGTCGCCTTCGACCTTCCAGAAACGGACGTCGACTTTGGCGTTTTTAAGCGCGACCGGTTTTTCGGAAGTCGAGTCGTACAGCGTTTTACGGTTCATGTCGCGAACCAAAACCGTCCCGAACTCGGCGCGAGTCCCCCAAGTCCCGACGCCGACGCAACCGGATTTCGGCGCGTCGTCGGCGAAGTCGGCGACTTCGAGAACTAACTCTTGGTCCATAAAGACTTTAATGTTCGCGCCGACGACTTGAACGCGGAAGTCGTAAATCCGCCCGTTTTCAATCGCCGGGAACGGTTTGCGCTCGCCGACGATAACGCGGCGACCGTTCGTCGCGGGCGTCTGTTTTTCAATCGCGATGAACTTGTTTTCCCAACCGCCGACGTTGACCCAGTAGTAGCTCGACTGATCCGGCGCGGCGCGGAACATGATGAGGAAGCCTTCGGAACCGTCGATTTTTCGGGCGGTTACGCGGATATCGTAATCGGTCCAAGGGGCGTCGCCTTGCAGTTCGGCGCCGAGGAGAAGGCGGCGGTCGTTCGCGCGGGAGTCCTGCTTGATAACGCCGTCGGCCCAGCTCCAGCTTTGGTCGGTTCCGGCCTCGAGGGAGCGGTTCCAAACGAGTTCGCCCCAAAGCCCGCCGTTGCAGGAGTTGTAGATGTGTTCGAGGAAGTGCGAGTAAACTTTTTCGTCGATTTTATTGACGACGTTTTGCGAAACGATCGTCGCGTCGACCGGGTCGGCGGCGAAGAGGGACGGCGCCCCCAACGAAGCGGCGGCGAGGGCGAGCGCGGCGCCCGACGTTTTGAGCGAGTTGAACGGTCGTCCGAAAACGAACGAACGAAGCGAAGGTCGCGACATAAAAATCTCCCGCGTCCGACGAGCGGCAAACTCGGCGGAACGCTGCGTTAAAATAAGAAGACTTTGTGGAAAATGCCGAACGAGCGGCCGTTCCAACGACGGAACGTTTTAATCTTAACAAAAGCGGCGTCGATTTTCAAGCGGCGCGCGGCGCAATTTTTCGAAAATTAACGTTTTTTTTCGACCGGCGCGACCGACTTCGGCGAAACGAGCGGGCGGGAAACGTCGGAAAAGAGAAAAATCGTCGAAAAATCGGGACGCGACGAATAAAACGTCTCGACGTCGGGAAATTTTGGGGTAAAATAGCTTAATATGCGCCTATTTTTTCGCGTTTCTCGCCCGATTTTACCGGTCGCGACGGTTTTAACGTCAAGCCGGCGCGGCGCCCGGCTCCAAACGAGGCCGGGGAACGGCGCTCGTCTCCAAAAAGAGAGAGGCAAGGGCGGCGGAGAACGCCTCGAATGTAAGCGAAAAACGGGCCCTATAGTAATAAGGACAAAATCGCGTCCGGCTTTTTTACGTCGGCGCGCTTTAAATAACGGTATTTTAACGGATTGCGAGCGAAAAACGGCGAGACGGTTCGCGTCCGACGTTGGAAAACGTCGGGGAGCGGGAAATCGGCTCGCCCCTTAACGCTCGACGGCGCCTCGAACGACGCCGCGTTTTTCGGTCGACGCAAGTCGGCTTGTTAGAAAGGTTACGCAATGTACGATAAATGGCTTTCCGATCGTTCGCGCAAGTTCGATTCGTCCGGCATCCGCAAGGTCTTCGACCTCGGCGCCAAGCTGGAAAACCCGATCAACCTCTCCATCGGCCAACCGGACTTCGACATGCCGCAACCGTCGAAAGACGCCGCGATCGAAGCGATCGTCGCCGGGAAGAGCGGTTACACGCCGACGCAAGGCGTTAAACCGTTGATCGACCGCTTGCAAGCGAACGTCGACGCCGAATATAACGACCCGAACCGCAAGGTTTTCGTTACCAGCGGGACGAGCGGCGGGCTCCTCTTGGCCGCGTTGTCGTTCGTCAACCCCGGCGACGAAGTGATCCTCTTCGACCCCTATTTTGTCATGTACGAGTCGTTGGTGAAGATGGTCGGCGCGACGCCGGTTTGCATCGACACGTACCCGGATTTCAAGTACGACCTCGACAAAGTCGCCGCCGCGATCACGCCGAAAACGAAGATGATCATCTTCAACTCCCCGGCGAACCCGACCGGCGTCGTCGCGACCCGCGAAGAAGTCGAAGGTATCGCTAAGTTGGCCGCCGACAACGAGATTCTGCTCGTCAGCGACGAAATTTACCGCTGCTTCTCGCACGGCGCGTTCACGTCTCCGGCGCAATTCAACCCGCACACCCTCGTTTTGGACGGGTTCAGCAAGTCGCACGGGATGCCCGGTTGGCGCGTCGGTTTCGCGCACGGCCCGGCTGAACTGATTCAAACGATGCTGAAGTTCCAACAATACACGTTCGTCTGCGCGCCGCACGCCGCTCAATGGGCCGCGCTTAAGTCGCTCGACGTCGATATTTCGGAACACGTCGAGGCGTTCCGCCGCAAGCGCGACATGCTGATCGAAGGCCTCTCCGACCTTTACGACCTCGGCAACCCGGTCGGCGCGTTCTATATGTTCCCGAAAGCGCCTTGGGGAACGGGTTCGGAGTTCGTCGAAAAGGCGATCACGAAGTATAAGACGCTGATCATTCCGGGGAACGTTTTCAGCCGCCGCGACGAATGCTTCCGCCTCTCGTACGCCGCGAGCGTCGAGACGATCGAACGCGGTATCGACGCGTTGCGCAAGTTGGCGAAAGACCCGAACTGACGGTTTTTCCGACGCAAAAACGAAACGAACGCGAGAACCGGTCGGCGTTAATCCGTCGAGCGACGGCGTTTAAGAACGACGTTCGACCGATTCCGCGTTTCGGCGTTTTGAAATTTTTCGACGCGCTTTTTCAGCTCGGCGGTCTCGGCGACTTCCGAGCCGTTCGGCGTTTCTTGCGGCGAGGCGAAAGGGCGTGTTTTCACCGGCGATTACCTTGAAAGGAGACGCGACGATGCGAAAAGAACGAAACTTGAAACGACGCTTCCGGAACCGTCGGGCGGCGATAAGTCTTTTGAGCGCGGCGCTTGCGCTTGGCGTCGGGACGGCGTTCGCGGCGGCGCCGTCGGCGAAATTGGTCGGCGATTGGCGGGTCGAAGCGGAAGTCGCTCCCGGAAAGACGGTCGCTTTCGACGTCGCGCCGACGACTTGGAAGACGGTCGTCGACGAGAAATACGACGCCTTGCCGACGTTCAATCCGGGCGCCGCGCCTTGGGCGAAAGGGCAAGTGTTGAACGCCGTCGACGCTTGCGAATGCGCCGTCGCGTTCGCGCTCGACCCGGCTTCGGTCGTCGTTAAGTTGGCGGCGACCGGCGAAACGTTGGAGCGCGGAAAAGATTATCAGTTCGACGACGCTTGGTCGGCGCTCGGGCGACTCGACGGCGGGAAGATCGACGCAAACGCCGCCGTTTTAATCAGTTACCGTTGCGTCGAGTCGCGAATCGACTCGCTCGTTTTGAACGCCGACGGTTCGTCGGAAGTTCTTAAGGGCGAACCGCGCGTCCTGTCGCCGCAACCGCCGACGCTTAAAGCCGGGCAAAAGCGGCTCGTCAACGTTTACGCGACCGGCCAAATCGACAAACTCGGCCCGGCGAACGTCTTCCCGATCGACGAAGCGTTTGCGGAAACGAACCCGGGGAACGCCGATACGTTCGTCGCGGGCGTCGCGAAATTCAACGCCGACCCGGCGAACGGCGTCCCGGCGGTTCCGAGCGTCTCCGACGTCGGCGCGGCGAAGCGTTATCTCCCGAAAACTTGGGCGAAACTGACGTCCGGCGAAGAACTCCGCATTCTCGCTTGGGGGGACAGCGTTACCGCCTGCGGGTACATTCCGGACGAATGCCGTTGGCAAGCTCCGTTCGTCGAGCGACTCCGCAAACTCTTCCCGCAAGCTAAGATAACGCTTCTCACCGAAGCTTGGG
>JAZNJF010000133.1:0-1628 GCA_045577885.1 Thermoguttaceae bacterium
CGTCGTTTTTACCGTTTTAACGTTATTTTTCCTCGACTTCGCCGGATTTGTTCCGTCGCAAGCGGTTTGGCTCGCGAAGATTCAACTGATTCCGTCGATCGCCGCCGGCGCGTTCGGCGTTTTCGCGACGCTCGTCCTTGCGACGCTTATTTTCGGGCGCGTTTACTGCTCGGTCGTCTGTCCGCTGGGAATTTTCCAAGACGTTTTAGCGTTTTTCAGCCGCTTTTTCAAATCCTTTACGCAAAAGCCGCGCAAAATTCGCCGCGACTACCGTTGGATTCCGAATCCGTTCAAATATCGAGTCGGTTTCCTCGTTCTCGCCCTCGCGACGCTTCCGCTCGGCCTTCCCTTCCTCGCGCTTTTGGAGCCTTACGGAATTTTCGGTCGAATCGCCGTTTCGATTCTGAAACCGCTTTACCTCCTCGGCAACAACCTTCTCGCGGCGATCGCCAACGCCTCGGGAAGTTACGCCTTTGTTTACGTTCCCGCGACGCCGGAAAGTTGGGCGGCGTTCGGCGTCGGCGTCGTCTCGTTCGCGATTTTGCTCGTTTTCGCCGGTCGTTACGGTCGTCTTTACTGCAACTCCGTTTGCCCGGTCGGAACGATTTTAGGCGCGCTTTCGAAATTTTCGTTCCTTAAAATCCGTCTCGACGCCGAAAAATGCGTCGGTTGCGGCCTCTGCGCGAAGGCTTGCAAAAGTTCCTGCGTCGACGTTGAAAACCGTCGAATCGACGCGTCTCGTTGCGTCGTTTGTTTCGACTGCCTGACCGTCTGCCGGAAAAACGCCCTTTCGTTCGCCGCCGACCGCAAGAGCCAAGTCGCTCCGAACGCCGCCGCGAACGCCTCGAACGCTCCGCAAACCGCCGACGCCCGTCCGCTCGACGCCCTTCTTTCGCCGCGCGAAGCGAAACGCGTTCGTCGCGAAATCGCGTCGTTCGACCGCGGCAAACGCGACTTCATCGCTCTCGGCGTCGCCGCGACGACGGTCGCCGCCGCCCGTTCCGTCTTTGGCGCCGACAAAACGCCCGCCGTCGACTTCGTAAAATTGCCCGACTCCGCCGATTCCGCCGCGCCGTCCGAAGGCGTCGAGCTTTCCGCGACCGACAAACCGGCCGATTACGGTCAAACGCCGTTCAAACGCGAACACCCGATCGCGCCGCCGGGAGCCGTTTCGTTCGAACATTTCAACAAACGTTGCGTCGGCTGCCATCTTTGCGTCGCGAAGTGTCCGCAAAAAGTTTTGAAACCGGCGACGCTCGAGTACGGTCTTCGCGGCTTCATGCAACCGCGCGTCGTCTTTTCGCTCGAGCATTTTTGCAATTTCGACTGCGTTATTTGCGGCGAAGTCTGCCCGGCGGGCGCGATCCTTCCGCTCAAAATGGAGGAAAAGCACCTGACGCAAATGGGACGCGTCGTCTTCATCAAGGAAAACTGCGTCGTTTACGCAAGAAACGAAAACTGCGGCGCCTGTTCCGAACACTGTCCGACGCAAGCGGTAAAGATGGTTCCGTACGGCGACCCGGAAGTCGGCTTGACGATCCCCGAAACGAACGTCGACCTTTGCGTCGGTTGCGGCGCCTGCGAGTCGATCTGCCCCGCGCTTCCGTATTTGGCGATTTACGTCGACG
>JAZNJF010000134.1:0-4894 GCA_045577885.1 Thermoguttaceae bacterium
CCAACTCCTTGGCTCACAGAACGACATGGCTACGATCCGACTTTCGGCGACGCGTTTTTTACTCCCCGCGTCCCAACCGAACGCGCCGTCGAACCCCTCGGCGACGCGTTTTTTACTCCCCGCGTCCCAACCAAACGCGCCGTCGAACCCCGGCGACGCGTTTTTTGCTCCCGCGTCCCAACCGAACGCGCCGTCGCCCCCCTCGGCGACGCGTTTTTCCCCTCGCCGACGACGGGCGCGAGAGCGTTTCTTCTCCTTTTTTGGGTCTTTCCGCAAAAATTTACCGCAAAAAAGCGAAAAATCGCGCGAAAAAAGTTGCTTTCTCCGAGCCGAGCTGTTATAATACCCAAACTTGCTTGACTATTTTTCAGTTTTGAGCCGGGATTCGCGCGTTTTTCGCGCTTGCCGCGTCCCCGCCGGTTTCGCGCCAAACCGACGTCCGCTCGCCGCTCGACTCGTTAGTATCGAAAGGAGACGCCATTATGTTCAAAACTTCCGCAGCGTCCGTCGACAGCGTCCAACTCCTCGACGCGCTCTCTTCGTCTGTTGTTCTTCTCGACTCGAGTCGCCGTATTGTTTGTTGCAACGAGCCCTTCGCGCGGCTCGTCGGAGCCGAACGTCGTCAAGACCTCGCCGACAAAGATTTTTACGCGACGCTCCAAAAACCGATCTTCACCGACGGCGACTATTGTCCGCTCCACTTCGTCGCGACGCGCGGCGTCCAAACGCAAACCTTTTTCCTCGTTCCCGGCGCCGACAAAGGCGAAGAACGCTTTTACGAAATGATCGCCAAACCGTTCTCCGCTTCGCCCGACGCCGCCGACCCCCGTTTCCTCGTCGCCATTCAAGACGTTACCGAGACGGCCCGCGACGACCGCCGCCTTCATCGCCTCTCCGAAACGCGCTCCGAACTCTTCCGCCACCTCGACGGCGCCGCGCGTCGGGGCGAATCCGTCGAAGTCCGCAAAGAACGCCTCAAAGCGCTCGTTCAAAAGCATATGCGCGCGACCTTGCATTACGACGTTTGCGAAATGCGCCTCCTCGATCCCGACGGCGAACTGGTTCCGTTCCTCGCCATCGGCATTCCTCCGGAAGCGAAAGAGCGCGTCCTTTACGCCTCGCCGTCCAAAAACGGGATCACCGGATACGTCGCAAGCAGCGGCGAATCCTATATTTGCGACGACGTCCGCAACGACCCGTACTACATCGTCGGCGCGATCGACGCCGCGAGCTCGATCACGCTCCCCATCCGCTACCTGAACGACGTCGTCGGCGTCGTCAACGTCGAAAGCCGAACGCCGAACGCCTTCACGCGTCGCGACCTCCGCTACCTCGAACTCTACCTGATGGACTTGGCGCAGGCCCTCCATCGTTTGGACATCCTCGAAAAGGAAACCGCCCGCGTTCGTCGCGAATGCGCGAGCGAACTTCGCGACCAATACTTCGGCGCCAACGTCGACGTCGTCGCCGCCGCGTTCGAACGTCGCGTTCAAAGACCGCCGCAAAACGAAGCCGAAGAAATCGCGTCGCGTTCCTACCTCCAAGGCGTTTGCGACGCTTCCCGGCGCCTCAAACCGACCGTCAAACGCTTAACGAACAAATGGAGCGACCGCTCGCTCGCGCCGCCGGAAAACGCCGAACGGTTCGAAGCGTTGCAAAATCGCCGCGTTCTCCTCGTCGACCGCGACCATCGCTTCCTCGAGGCCAGCGTCGACGCGTTCGAGCCCTACGGCCTGCTCGTCGACGTCGCGCCGGACACGAACGTCGCGCTCGCGATGATTCAAACGTCCAAATACGACTTCGTCGTCTCCGAACTCAATCCGGACGGCGAATACTTCACCGCCGAAGAAAAGGACTCCGCGCGCGGTCTCAACGAATTCGGCTGCAACCTTTTCGACGTTCACCTGCCGAATTACGTCGCGCCGATCGCCGACAATCCTCGCGACGCGGAAATCCGTCGCCGCGTCAGATCGGACGTCGAACGCGGAAAGCTCGACGCTTACTTCTTTTACGAAGCGTTGCAAATGTTGCGCCTCGAACAGTCGCCGGAGTTCCTCGTCTTTGTCGACGACATTTACGACCCGACGCACGTCCTGCGCGATTTGAACGCCAACTTTCAATTCATCCCGGTTCCGATTCACAAAATTTTGAAAACGGAAGACCGGTTAAAGCAACTCCTGAAAGCCGTCCGCCGACGCGACGCTTGACCCGCGAACGTTCGCCGCTCGGGCGCCTCGGATTCTCGATCGCCATTCGTCGCGGTCGCGTCCGACGCTCCGAGCGACGCGTCGTTCCTCTTCGCTCCGCCGCGTTCGCGCAACGAGCGCGGCCTTTTTCCTTTACGACGAACGTTTTAAGAACGTTATAAGGAGGCATTATGGAATTTCCCAAACGCAACGCCCCCGCCGACGCCAAATCTCGCCACGCGTCGCTGACCGCCGAAGACGACGAATTCGTTTACGCCGTCTGCGAACGTTTTTTCCAATGTATGAAGGAAACGCACGAGCCCGGCTCGACGACCTCCAAGCGCCGTCCCGGTCCCGCCGCGTCCGTCGTCGACTGGCTCGTTCGCGAACGCGGGCGCGACGACATTACCCGCGAAAAGATTTATCCGCTTATTTGGCAAGCCTTTAAGCGCGGCTTTCTTTTACTGAAGGCGCCGGTTGAACTCAACCTGCGCGACCGGTTGATTGAAAAATTCGAGCTCGACCCTTATTTGACGCCCGCCGCCTCGTCGACGCGTCCCGTCGCTTCTTCGGACGCCGACCGCAATCTCGTCGTCGTCAACGTTTCGGGCCCGACCGCGTCGCGGCACGTCGGTTCGGTCGCCGCGGACGAGATCATCAAGTTGATCTATCGCGTTTCCGCCGAAAAGAAAGCGCGCGCCGTCGCCGAAGGTCGCAATCCTGACGAAACCCGAGTCCACCTTGGATTAGGCGCGGGATACGCCGCGATGGAAGTCGCCAAACGCCTCGCCGAACGCGCCGACGCGCAAACGCCGAAGTTGACGCTGCACGCGATCTCGCCCGGCGGTTTTTACCTCACCAAAGAGCAGATGGACCCGACCGTCTACTTCAATTACTTCATCGACGCCCGAATCGACGTCGAGTGCGTCGGGCTTTTCTCGACCCCGGTCGTCGCGACGGAGGACTTCGAACGCCTTAAGCGGAATCCGTCGTTGCGCCGCAGTTTTGAAAGACGCGACGAAATCGACATTATCGCGACGTCGCTCGCGTCGGCGAACGACGAACACGGGCTTTTCCGCAAGTATTTCGAACATTTGCGCGACGAAAATCTCGTCGACGCGAACGCGCTCCCGGCGTTGGAGGCGCAAGGTTGGGTCGGCGACGTTCTCTTCCAACCGTTTTCGGCGACCGGCGCGCTGACGCCGCTTTCGTACCGAGCGGTCGCGCTCTTTACGTTCGACGAACTGGCGGAATTTTCTCGTCGCCCGGGCAAACACGTCGTCCTTATCGGCGGCCCCTGCGGCGCTTGCGGCGCGCCGAAAACGAACGCGCTCCGTCCGCTCCTCGAGAACGAACGAACTCGCCTTTGGACGCGCCTTATCGTCGACCGCGACGCCGCGAAAGCGCTCCTCGGCGACGACGCGACGCCGAACGACTAATCGCCGCGCTCTCGAACGACGCTAAAAACGCCGACCGCGTTCCTTTTTCGGTTCGCGGTCGGCGTTCGTTGTTTTAGGTCGCGCCGTCTTTTTCGTTCGCCGACGTTCGCGACGCTCGCCGGCGTTTTTTTAGCGTTATTTCTTTTCCGGCAAAATCGTCGGTTTGTATTCCGGAACGAAATCTGTCAAACGCTCGCGAATCTTATCTTGCGGCCCGGCGAGCATCGAGAGGAGTTCGTCGAGTTGCGCTTGGATCTCGTCCAAGTCGAATTGGCGGTGATTCGCGGCGAAAATCTTCTTTTGATCCGTTTCAACGCGAGTTTCCGTTTCGAAATACAACTCTTCGTACAGTTTTTCACCCGGTCGCAAACCGATTTCGCGAATTTCAATCGCGTTTTCCGGAAGGCCGGAGAGGCGAATTAGGTCGCGAGCGAGCGTCTCGATTTTGACCGGCTCGCCCATATCGAGAACGAAAATTTCGCCGCCTTGCCCCATCGCGCCGGCTTCGAGGACGAGTTGCGCCGCTTCCGGAATCGTCATGAAGTACCGCGTCATGCGGAAGTCGGTGACGGTGATCGGGCCGCCCCGTCTAATTTGCTCCGTAAAAATCGGCACGACGCTCCCGTTCGAACCGAGCACGTTCCCGAACCGCGTTACGATGAACTTCGTTTTCGAGCGTTCGGCCAACGCGTTGACGTATCGTTCGGCCATTTGCTTCGAACAGCCCATCACGTTCGTCGGATTGACCGCTTTGTCGGTCGAGACCATCACGAACTTTTCGGCGCCGCAGCGGTCGGACGCGTCGGCGACGACTTTCGTCCCGTAAATATTGTTGCGAATCGCTTCCGGAACGTTCGACTCCATTAAAGCGATATGTTTATGCGCCGCGGTATGAAAGACGATTTCCGGTTTCGTCCGGGCGAAAACTTCGTCGATACGCTCCTTATTCGCGACGTCGGCGATAATCGGCGTCAGTTTCGTCGACTTACCGAGCGCCCGCAATTCGCGCTCCAAGAAAAAAATTCGGTTCTCGCCGCGCCCGAGCAGAATCAGTTCCGCCGGTTCGAAGCGCGCCAGTCGTCGACAAATTTCGGAACCGATCGAACCGCCGGCGCCCGTTACCAACACGCGCCGTCCGGCAATCTGTCGCCTAATCCGCTCCGCGTCGAGGCAAATCGGTTCGCGTTGGAGCAAATCTTCGACGTTCGCCTCGCGAATTTCGCTAAGGAACGCCGGTTTTGCCTCGCGCTCGTTCCGCTTCGGCTTGTT
>JAZNJF010000135.1:0-2194 GCA_045577885.1 Thermoguttaceae bacterium
TTATTGTGCCAACTCCTTGGCTCACAGAACGACATGGCTACGATCCGACTTCCCGATGTCGTCAAACCGCGCCGCGCTTGAAGAACTCCGTTGGCAAAAATTCCCCGTTTTGAACGACGGCTTCGTCGCTCTCGTCGACGCGATGGGCGACGACGCCGCGATCGCCCAAGCGGCCCGCGTCAGTTACGGCGCCGGCACCCGTTCCGTTTCGGACGACCGCCAACTCATCCGCTATTTGGCGCGGCACCGACATACGACGCCGTTCGAAATGGCGGAAATTAAGATTTTAGTTCGCGTTCCGATGGACGTTTGGCGCCAATGGATCCGGCACCGCAGCGCGTCCGTTAACGAATATTCGACCCGATATTCCGTCGCCATCGACTCCGCGAACGCGACCGCTCCGGACGGTTGGCGCCGTCAAGCGACGACGAACCGCCAAGGAAGCGAAGGCGCTTTCGACGCGGAAATCGGCGCCGAGTTGACCGCTTCCGAAGCCGCGTTCCAACGCTCCGCTCGCGAACTTTACGAGCGCCGCGTCGAGCTTGGCGTCGCTCGCGAACAGGCGCGCAAGGACTTGCCCCTTTCGACGTACACGGAGGCGTATTGGAAGATCGACCTGCACAACCTCTTCCATTTCCTTAGTTTGCGAATGGAGAAACACGCGCAGCTCGAAATTCGCGAATACGCGACGACGATCGGCGAAAAGATCGTTCGCCCCCTTTTCCCGCTCGCTTACGACGCGTTCGTCGACTACAACCTCGGCGCCCAAACGCTTTCGCGGCTCGAACAAGAGACGATCGCCCGCTTAGCCGCGACGAAACCGCTCCCGGCGAGCGTCGCCGATTTCCTCGAATGCGGCGACCCGAGTTGGCAAGGGCTCGAACGTTGCCGCGAACGGGACGAAGCGCTCGAAAAGTTGACGCGCCTCGGCCTCGTTCGTTAAGCGGTTCCGCGAAGCCGACAATCCGGCGCCAAAAATCAACCTTAGCGCCAAAACTTGCTTAACGCCCCGTTTTCTCCGCATTCTTCGACTTTAACGCGACGTTCGGCGCTTCCTTTCGCCCCGAACGTCGCCAAGGAGCGCGTTATGAAACGTCGTTTTTGTCTCCCCGTTTCCTCTATTTTACTCGCTTTGCCGATTTTAACGCCGTTCGACGCGTTCGAAACGCCCCTTATGACGTTCGTCGTCGGGCAAACCGCCGCGCAAGAGCCGATCGCGACCGACGACGAAGACGGCGAAATCGACTTTCAACTCGTCGCGCCCGGCGAATTCGATCTCGCTCCGGACGACGCGCCGCAAGCGCCGACGCTTGAAACCGACGCCGACGCCGACCGTCCGGCGATTCCGCTCGCCGTCGAGCCGTCCGCAACCGACGTTCCCAACGTTTTGGAAGCGGAAACGGTCGACGCCGCCGAAATGGAACGGTTGTCGCAAGACCCGTTGTTTCAAGAGTTTTCCGCCGCGTTCGACCAAGCCGCGCCCTTGCCGACGCTCCCGAATCTCGACGCGCTTAACGCCGAACGAGAAGCCGACGCGCTCCTCCAAAACGGCGACGCTCAACCGACGGCGTCCTTGCCCGTTCCCCCCGTTTCGCCCAATTTAACGCCGAACGCCGCCGCGCAACTCGCTTCGTCGACCGCCGCGCTCGACGAAATTTTGGCGATCGCCGCCGTCGACCTCGACTCGCTCTCGCTCTCCGAAGCGGAACGAGCGATTTTAACGCGCCTCGACGCCGAAATCGCGCGCCTCGCCCCCCTTTGGCTCGACGCCGAGTTGAACCGGAACGTCGTCGGTCGCCGCGAACGCGTTTGGGAACGCGCCGAATCCCCCGCTTTGCCCAATTCCGCCAATTCGCCCGAAACGCTTCCTCTCTCCGAAGCGCCCGGACGCCCCTTTTTCGCTCGTCCCGACGTCGCCGAACTCGCCGCCGTTTCGTCGTCCGTCGGCGTTCGATTCGAAGTCAACGACCCGAAACCGGTCGCGTCGGCGTCCGATTGGGCCCTCGCGCCGGCGGCTCCGTTCTTTTTTGAAGTTTCCGACCCGGCGACCGGCGACGTTTTTTACACGAAGGCCGGCGACTTCGAGCCGTTCGAGGGCGGCGCGGCGCTCGTTCGCGGCGACCAAATCTTCGTCGCGACGGTCGAGCCGGGCCCGAACGCGTCGACGTTTCCGGGGCGAGGCGCGGTTGCGTCA
>JAZNJF010000136.1:0-2731 GCA_045577885.1 Thermoguttaceae bacterium
GTCGACGCGATTAGAGCGACGCGTTCGTTTCGCCGCCGTTCGGGCTTCCCATCGCGCCCCAAACGCCGAGCGGGCTCTTGCCGGTCAGGTGTTTCCCGGTCGGAATGTCGGCCAAGCCGTTCGTGTCGACCGTGTCCGGAATGAAGCGGACGGAACCGTCGAAGAAACCGCAGTTGACGCCGCCGGAGTGGTAGCTCGTCGCGGTGTAGAACGCGACTTGCGATTGCTCTTCGTTGTATTTGCCGCAAGACGGGGAGTTCGGCGGCATAACGGTCGAAAACGCGGTCAAGCGCGGAAGACCGTCGAGGTAGTTGCCGCAACGCGGGTGTTGGATGATCGTTCCGGTATACGTGCCCGGATCGGAACCGCGTTGGTTCATGCAGAGGCTCGGTTTCGAGACCCAGTTCCCGGCGTCGAAACCGGTGTAATAAACCATCGCGCCGCGGATTTTGGTTTCGGTGTAGTCGCCGGCGCACGCTTCGGAGCAGGCGATCGTGTTGCTCGTGCCGTCGGAGATGCCGGAGAAGTTCCAACGTTTGTAATAGTGGAAAACGGAACGGTGTTCGCAGTTTCCGTCGCCGGTTCCCTTCGAAACCAAGCGGGTGCCGCCCATCCCGTCCCCTTCGACTTTATTCGACGAGTCGTTCGTTCGGTCGAGGCGCGCGACGGTGTCGGCCATCGAGCAAACGATGTTGCCCGGGCGACCGTCGTGGTTGTGGTTCGCGCCGAGTTTCACGAGTTCGCCCGCTTTCGAGTCGGACGGGCAAAGGAGCGTGTCGATTTTCGTCGTGCGGATTTTCCACGCTTCCGAACCGTCGGCGGACGGCAACCAAGGCGCGGTAAGGTTCGCGTTGCCGTCGATCGCGTCTTTCAACGCCGCTTGTTCCATATACGGCAGAAGTTGGTAGTTGGCGCTAAAACGACCGGACTTGACGCCGCCGCCCCAAGCGAATTGCGACGGCAGATAGTTGTTAACGTCGTGGTGGTTTTGCAACGCGAGAACCCATTGTTTCATATGGTTCGTGCATTGCATACGGCGCGCCGCTTCGCGAGCCGCTTGGACGGCCGGAAGGAGCAAGCCGATCAAAATACCGATGATCGCGATGACGACCAGCAGTTCGACCAGGGTGAAACCCCGTTTCACGTTGTTGTTTCGCATAGGAAACCTTTCTTCGACGCGACTAACGCCGCGCTCCGCTGTCATAAAAGGAAAAAATCTAATCGCGCTCGTTCGAAACGTCGAAAACGCGCTTTTCCCGTTTAAACGCCGAAACCGAACCGTCGGTTCCGAAAAACGGCGAAAATTTGCGTCGACGCGTCGCTCGATCGCTTTTGCTCTCCGGTGAAAAGATTGGGAAAAAGTTGCGCTCGACCGTTCGTCGGCGCCCGTTGCGAAAAGTTTTCAAATCGACAAGGTTCGACGGCGTTTCCCAAATTCCGTCGTCGTTTTCTTGGGCCGACGTTTGCTTTCGGCCCCGTTAAGCGACTCTTTATCCACTATTTATACATCGGAGCGGAAAACGCGTCAAGAAGAGGCGGGGCGCAAAAACCGGCGTCGCGTCGCAAAAAATTTACGCGCCGAAGCGCAAAACCGCTATTTTCCTCAAACCTAACGCAAAACGCCCGCGCCCTCGCTTTTCGTTCGAAGCAAGGACGCGGGCGCAAATCTTACGCGACCGTTAACGTCGGTTCGTCGGCGATTAGAGCGACGACTTCGTTTCGCCGCCGTTCGGGGTTCCCATCGCGCCCCAGACGCCGAGCGGGCTTTGACCGGTCAAGTTTTTCCCGGTCGGAATATTGGCCAAGCCGTTCGTGTCGACCGTTTCCGGAATGAAGCGAACCGAACCGTCGAAGAAACCGCAGTTGACGCCGCCCGAGTGATAGCTCGTCGCGGTGTACATCGCGACTTGCGCTTGCTCTTGGTTGTACTTGCCGCAAGACGGCGCGTTCGGCGGCATAACGGTCGAGAAACCGGTCAACATCGGGAGACCGTCGAGCCAGTTGCCGCAACGCGGGTGTTGGATGACCGCGCTCGCGTAAGTTCCCGGGTCGTTACCGCGTTGGTTCATGCAGAGACTCGGCTTCGCGACCCAGTTCCCGGCGTCGAAACCGGAGTAGTAAACGACCGCGCCGCGAATTTTGTCGTGCGAGTAATTCCCCGCGCACGCTTCGGAACAAGCGATCGTGTTGCTCGTGCCGTCGGTGATCCCGGAGAAGTTCCAGCGTTTGTACCAGTGGAAAACGGAGCGATGGTCGCAGTTCCCCCAACCGGCGCCCTTGCCGACCAAGCGGTAGCCGCCGTTCCCGTCCCCTTCGACTTTCCCGGACGAGTCGTTCACGTTGTCAATACGAGCGACGCAGTCGGCCATGCAGTAAACGATGTTCGTCGGACGACCGTCGTGATTGTGCTTGCCGCCAAGTTTGACGAGTTCGCCCGCTTGTTGGTCGGACGGGCAGAGGAACGTCGTAACTTTCGTCGTGCGGATTTTCCACGCTTCGGCGTTGTCGCCTTGCGCGCTCGGGAGCCAAGGTTGCGTCAGGCCGGTATTGCCGTCGATCGCGTCTTTCAGCGCCGCTTGCTCCATATACGGCAGAAGTTGGTAGTGAACGCCGAAACGCCAAGATTTGACGCCGGAACCGTAAGCGAATTGCGACGGCAGGTAGTCGTTGACGTCGTGATGGTTTTGCAACGCGAGCAAATATTGCTTCATGTTGTTCGTGCATTGCATAC
>JAZNJF010000137.1:0-2347 GCA_045577885.1 Thermoguttaceae bacterium
CGAACGGTCGTCCGTCTCCTCCGCCCCGTCTCGACTCGCCCGACGCCGTCGCAAGCCGCCAACGCCCCGGAAGATTTGAAAATGGAAACGCCCCGCCTTCCCCTTTCCTTAACGCCGCCGACGCCGGAACTCGAAACGCTCGTCGAGCTTCTAGTCGACGACGAACTCGACGCCGCCGAACGACGCGCTCTTCTCGAACGTCTCGACGAAATCGACGACGGTTGGAAATATTGCGCGACCGCCTTCCTCGAAGCGCAAACGTTCCGTAAAGCGTTTCGTTTTCTCGCCGTCTCGGAACGCGCCGGCGGCGGTTTAGACGCTTTCCCTCCGACGGACGACGCGGGCCGCTCGGACCGATTAAGCGCTTCGGGCGCTCCGTTCCCGCTTAACGATTCCGACGGTTTTAACGATTTTAACGCCGTTCCCGTCGCCGCGTCGCGCCGCGACTTTCCGGAACCGCGCATTATTCCGCTCAACGCCGCCGCTTCGCGCGGGTCTTTTCGCCGTTCGTTCGGTTCCGACGGTTCGGGCGGCGACGGACCGCGACGGTTCGCGCGATTCGTCGCGACGGCGGCCGGTTTCCTAATTTCGGTCGCGTTCGGCGCTCTTCTTTATCGCCAAATCGCGCCGACCGCGCCTCCGTCCCCCGCGTCTCGCGGTTTCGAAACCGGCGCCGACTTTGCCGCCGTCGAAACGCCGTCCTTGCCCGCGTCGCTTCGTCGCGCGACGCCTTCCGTTCCCGAAACGTTCGCCGACGCGGGCGCAACCGCTTCGACGATTCGCTTCGTTACCTTGCGGAGCCCAAGCCGTTCTCTCGACGACGTTTCCGTTCCTTGCGTCGAAGGCGATTTGGACGACTTAGCGGCTTTGCGCGCGACTCGCGCCGACGTTCGCGACGTTCCTCCGCCGATCGCCGAAGCGCTCCGCGCCTCCGGCGGTCGCGTTCAGACGGTTCGCGACGAACTTCGTTTCCCGCTCGACGACGGTCGAACGCTCGTTTTGCCGGTCGACGTTTACGAAATCCGGAGCGAATTTGTTCCGATATACTAAATTGGCGACATTTTAAAGCAGACAAGCAATTTTCAAAAAATTTCAAGACGCGGTCGATTAAAACGACGACGTCGTCAACGCGCCGCGTCGCGTTGTTTTTTCAAAAGGAGTCGATTAATGAAACGCAACGTTTTTTCGCAAGAGTTCGCGTCCCGTCGTTTGCCGTTGGCTTGCGGCGTTTTGACCGCTTGCCTCGTCGGCGGAGGAATCGCCGTCGCGCAAACGAAACAACTGAAAGCCCCCGCGGAACCGGTCGCCGTCGCCCAAACCGACGACGCGCCGCAAACCTCGAACGTCGACGCGCCGCCGGCCGATTTTAACGGCGCCGGCTCGTACTCGATCGTCGTCGAGAGCAAAATCGGTCCGGACGGCAAAACGATTCAAACGAAAAAGGTTTGGCGCGACGGAAAACTCGTCGAAAGCGAAGAAAAAACGCTCGACGGCGACGCGGCCGACGCGACGGTCCAACTTCCGAACGGCGAAACGGCGCCGGGTCGCGTTTTCCATTTCGACTTCAACGACGACGTTTTCGGCGATTTAGGCGCCGACGGTTCCCCGTTTGAAGGAATGCGCCGCCTCGAATCGCAAATGCGCGAACACCAAGAGGCGATGCGCGCGCAAATGGAAGAGTTGCGTCGCCGTTTCGGTCAAACCGCTTCGAACGGTTTCCTCGCGCCGCAAGACGGCGAAATCGCGGCGACGCCGAGCAAATATTGGATCGGCGCGACGGTCGAACCGACGCCGGAACTCCTCGTCGCGCAACTTCCGATTAACGACGGCGAAGGTATTTTGCTCCAATATATCGTTCCGGATTCTCCGGCGGCGAAAGCCGGTCTGCAACGCTTCGACGTCGTCGTCAAAATCGACGGCGCGCCGATCGCCGACGCCTCCGACGTCGCGAAAATTATCGACAAAACCGGCGACAAAACCGTTAAAGTCGAATTTTTCCGCAAAGGCAAATTGACCGAAACCAAATTGACGCCCGCCGAACGCCCGCAAAACGACGTTCGCCTCGTTCCGTTTGGGACGCCGAACGGCGGTTCGCGTTTCCAAATTGTTCGTCCCGGTTTGATCGTTTCGACTCCGGAAACCCAAAACGACGAAGCGAAACCTGTCGAAGAGGCCCCGAAAGCCGAACAAAACGACGAAGCGAAACCCGTCGAAGAGGCCCCGAAAACCGAACAAAACGACGAAGCGAAACCCGCCGAAGAAACTCCGAAAGCCGAACAAAACGACGAAGCGAAACCCGTCGAAGAGGCCCCGAAAGCCGAGTAATCCCGACGCGATCTCGCTCGTC
>JAZNJF010000138.1:0-9864 GCA_045577885.1 Thermoguttaceae bacterium
ACCCGGCGCGCCGTCGTTCGACTTTGGGAAACGCCCGTCGAAAGAAACGGCGAAAAAGAGACGTCGAGCTCGCCGAAGAACGCGGCGGCGTCGGCGAAGCTCGTTTGGGAACGCGTCGTCGACGTCGAGCTCGACGCGAACGGGGGCGGCGTCGTTCGAGTCGAGCGCGATTGGAAACCGGAGAGCAACGGCGTTTTCGATTATTTTCTTTTTGTCGCGGATTTCGACGACGCGGAAAAAACGGACGCGGATTTTGTCGAGAACGCCGAAGATTTAGCGGTTTTTGATTTTGCTGAATTTTGTTTGTTTAACAACGCGGCGACGTTTCGCGTCGAAGCGAGGTCGAAAAAGCTCGACGTTCTTTTGATCGACGACGAACCGCGGTACGAATATCGATATTTGCGCGAATTATTGCGACGCGAAGAGAGCGTCGCGCTGAAAACGCTCCTCTTTAGCGTCGACGACGCGGTTCGCAAAGGGGACGAAACGGCGCTCGCGCCGCGCGATTTGACCCGGCGGCGCTTGGCGGAGTTCGACGCGATTTTGATCGGCGACGTTCCGTTTGAACGTTGGGGCGGGAAAGCGCAAACGCTCGTCGACGTCGCGACGCAAGACGGGAGCGAAACGTCGATTTGGCTTCTCGGCGGCGCGAAAACGTTTCAAAATAGCGAAAGCGGCAAAAGTTTAGCGTCTCTTTTCGCGCCGAACTTGTTAAACGGGGAAAGTAAAGTAAACGGCGAAGGGGCGGCGGACGGCGTTTGGCGGTTGTCTCCGACCCCGCGCGGTCGCGAAATTTTCGCCGGATTGGCGGGCTTTTGGGCGGCGCTCGACGCAAACGAAACGGGAAAAAACGTCGAATTTTGGCGCGTTTGGGACGGTTGGGCGCCGGGCGTCGGGGCGGAGGCGCTTTTCAACGCTCGAAACGCTTCGACGGAGCGCGAAACGTCCCTCTTTGTCGTCGCGACGTTGGGGAAAAATAAGGTCTTGGCGCAAGGAACGGACGAACTTTGGCGGCTCCGAACGCTCGGCGATAAAACGATTTACCGCCGTTTCGTTTTGCGGGCGCTCGAGTTTTTGACCGACGGCGGCGACGCGGAGCGAACGGGAGACGCGGCGCTTGCGAACGCTTCGACGACGGAAGAGTCGGCGGACGGTTCGACGGGAAGCGGAGAGAGCGGAAACGACTTGACGTTCGATTCCGGCGCCGAAAAAGAAAAAATCAAAAGCGCCGAAAAAACGCGGGCGGCGCTCGCGCTCGAAACGCAAGACGTCGCGGCGCGAATCGACGTTCTTCAAGAAATCGCGCGGGCGACCGGCGGCGAAACGCTCGACTTGCGCGACCTCGACGAGGAAGCGGCGCGAGCGGCGGCGACGGCGTTTTTCGAGCGGCGGTTCGGCGAATATCCGAACGTCGTTGTCGAACGCTCGACGCGAACGCCGGGGAAAAATTGGCTCTTCGCGGCGCTTTTCGGCTTTTGGAGCGTCGCTTGGGCGCTCGAACGACGGCTCGACGGGGCGCGTTGATTGCGAGGATTGGGCAAGCTGGGTGAAATAAGACGTTGGAGCGGAAGCGGCGGTTTGGCGCGTCGAGAAAAGTCGGAAAAAAGAAAAAAAGTCGGCAAAAATCGACTCGAAGGGTTGTTTTTCGGCTTTGAAAGCGCTATAATCGGCGAAATTCTCGGCTCGAAACGGCGTTTTGACGCTTCGAAACGGTCGAACGTTTCGGAGTTCGGGACGTTTTCGCTTGAATTTTTGCGTCGAACGGCGCGGATTTTAACGTTAAAATTGTTATCGCTTCGCTAATTTGACCTTCGCCGGTCGGAGGTCGGGGCGGCGGAGCGCGTTTGTCGCAACGGACGCGGTTCGGTCGCATCGACGAGGCAAAGCAAGTCGAGCGGCGGGGCGCGTCGCCATCGCTAAGGACGAACATTATGACGAAATTATTTTCGGTCGCGGCGCTCGCGTCGTCGGCTCTGCTCGCGTCGTTATTAATGACGGCGCCCAACGTCGCGAACGCCGCGGACGTTCAAACGGTCGTTAAGGGCTGGGCGAACAACCAATCGGCGTTCAACGAAACGTCGGTCGAAATCGCCGAATTGGCGGATTTGAATTTGCTCGAATTTCCGGGCGCGAAGTTGGTCGTCGCCGATCAAGTCGATTCGCCGCAGTATTTGACGGACGGTTCCGCGGGAACGCTCGGCGGCGCCGGTCGCGTCGCGACGAACGGGGCTCCGTCTCGCGTCGTTTATTATCTCGGCAAACCGCGTTCGATCTCGGCGATTCGCGTTTTCACCGGGAACATCGACGCTCGCGGGAACCAAGACTTTGAAATTCGTCTCGCGAACAACGCCGCGAACCCGGGCCAACAACCGAAGTTCCCGGAAGCGCCGACCTTCACCTCCGGCGATAAAGTCGTCGGCGGCAACGGCGGCGGTTACATGACGTCGTATGAAGGCGCGAACGGCGGCTTGATCGACGACCAAACTTACGACTGGATCGAGTTCAAACTTTGGCGCACCTACAACGTCAAAGCGGGCGAGCCGGGCAAAGCGCAAAGCGCCGCGACGAGCTGGGGTTCCGTCGTCGAATTGCAAGTTCTCGGCGACCCGAACGACTCGAAACTTTTCGCGTCGGAAGACGAACGCGCCGATTGGCTCGCGAAGCGCGCCGCGCGCAAGGTCGAAGCCGAATTGAACAAGCTCGGCCCGGACGTCGCGTTCGCGATCAAAAACCTCGACTCGCTGCGCCTCGCCATCGACGATATGATCGCCAACTACCCGGACGAGTTTGAAGAAGCCGGGTATATGGAGCGTTGGGAAGAGTTCCGCGACCGTTTCGCCGCCGAGAAAACCGACGCCGCGAAGATCGTCGAAATCGCTAAAGAATACGACGCGTTCCGCCGCGAAGTGTTGCTCGCGCACCCGGTCTTCGAGTTCGACAATATTCTGCTCCGCAAAACGACGAATCCGGCGCTGATGCCGAACTGGATTTCGAACGCGTCGCGCGGCAAGGGCAAATACGACGATTCGCTCGTTACCCTTAGCGTCGCCGATATGAAAGCGCCGCTTAAGGAAATTACGAAGGGGCGCAAAGAATCGTTCATCGGCGATATTTCGCTCCACTGGGACGCCGACCGCTGCCTCGTTACCGCGCTTTCAGACTCCGGCGTTTGGCAAATTTTCGAATGCAACCTTGAAGACGGTTCGCTTCGTCAAGTTACGCCGGAAATGGGCGGCGACGTCAACAACGTCGAAGGCTGCTACGTTCCGGACGGTTCGACGCTCTTCGTTTCGACCGCGTCGATGATGGGCGTTCCTTGCATCGGCGGTTCCGACGTCGTCGGCAACATTTACCGTCTCGAAGCGGACGGCAAAACGGTTCGTCAGCTGACGTTTGAACAAGACCAAGACTGGTGCCCGACGATTCTCCCGAACGGTCGCATCCTTTACCTCCGTTGGGAATACGTCGACATCACGCACTATTACTCGCGCTACCTCTTCACGATGAACCCGGACGGCACGAACCAAGTCGAGCATTACGGGAGCGGCGGTTATTGGCCGAACAGCTTGTTCTACGCGAAACCGCTTCCGGGGCAATCGTCGAAATTCGTCGCGATCGTTACCGGCCACCACGGCGTCGCTCGCGAGGGCGAACTGGTTCTCTTCGACCCGTCGAAGGGCCGCCAAGAAACGACCGGCGTCATCCAACGCATCCCGGGTCGCGACAATCCGCCGGCCAACGTTACGGTCGACCAACTCGTCGACAATTCTTGGCCGAAATTCCTCTTCCCGTATCCGCTCGACGACCAACGTTTCCTCGTCTCGTGCCGTATGAAGCCGTCCGATCCTTGGGGGCTTTACCTCGTCGACACGTTCGACAATATGGTCTGCCTGCGCTTGGAAGAAGGCTATCACCTCCTTGAGCCGACCGCGTTGATTCCGACCGACGAGCCGACGACGATTCCGGACCGCACCGTTCCGGGCGCGAAAGACTCGAACGTCTTCATCACCGACGTTTACTTCGGCCAAGGTCTCCCGAACGTTCCGAAGGGAACGGTCAAGAAGCTCCGCGTTTACGCCGTTAGCTACGGTTATCGCGGCGTCGGCGGCCACGACGTCTTCGGCGTCGAGAGCTGCTGGGACGGGCGCCGTCTCCTCGGCGAAGTTCCGGTTTACGAAGACGGGAGCGCCGCGTTCAAGATTCCGGCGAACACCCCGGTCGTTCTGCAACCGCTCGACGCGGAGGGCGCCGCCGTCCAAACGATGCGTTCTTGGTTCGTCGGCATGCCGGGCGAAAACCAATCGTGCATCGGTTGCCACGAAACGCAAAACGACGTGTCGCCGACCCAAACGACGATCGCCCGCACCAAGCCGCCGGTCGACCTGACCGACTTCTACGGACCGGAGCGTCCGTTCTCGTTCGAGGGCGAAGTTCAACCGATTCTCGACAAATACTGCGTCGGTTGCCACGACGGTTCCGAAGCCGACCGCCCGAATTTCGCCGACACGAGCCGCGGCCCGCGCAACTTCTCGAAGGCCTACCACGCGTTGCACCGCTTCACGCGTCGTCCGGGCCCGGAAAGCGACGTCCGCGTCTTCAAGCCGATGGAGTATCACACCTCGACGTCGGAACTGGTGCAAATGTTGAAGAAGGGACACCACGGCGTCAAACTCGACGAAAAATCTTGGCGTCTCCTCCACTGCTGGATCGACCTGAACGTTCCGTACTTCGGCTCCTGGACGGAAATCGTCGAAGCCGGTAAGGAACGCGGGACGGGCAAACACGTGCAAGCCGTTTCGGCGCGCTACGTCGAGCTGAAGAAACTTTACGCCGACAACGACCTCAACTTCGAAACCGACGCGTATTATTACGACGAAGCGAAGAAGAACCGCCCGGCGTTCGTCGCTCCGGAAGAACAACCGGAACTCGACCGCTCCGCGCCGGAAGTCGCGAATTGGCCGTTCGACGCCGCGAAGGCGAAAGCGATGCAAAACGCCGCGACCGCCGCGAACGACGCCGCGAAACAAGGCGGAGAATACGCCGTTTCGGTCGTTTCGTCGCAAAAAGCGACCGTCGCGCTCGCCGACGGCGTTTCGTTCGAGATGGCGCGCATTCCGGCCGGTTCGTTTGTGATGGGCGACGAAAACGGGTTCGCGGACGAGTTCCCGCGCTCCGCCGTTACGATCGAAAAGCCGTTCTGGATGGCGACGACCGAAACGACGAACGCGATGTACAAGCTCTTCGACGCGACGCACGACAGCCGCTTCATCGACCAATGGCACAAAGACCACGTTCTCCCGGGGTATCCGGCGAACCTGCCGAACCAACCGGTCATTCGTATTTCTCAAGCTCGCGCGGCGGAGTTCTGCGCTTGGTTGAGCGAAAAAACCGGTAAGAAATTCCGTCTTCCGACCGAAGCCGAGTGGGAATGGGCCGCGCGCGCCGGTTCCGCGACCTCCGCTTGGTACGGCGACGGCGACGTCGATTTCGCGAAGTTCGAAAACTTGGCCGACGTGAAGACGAAGCTCTTCGTCGTCAACGGCGTCAACCCGCAACCGGTCGCGAACCCGGCCGATTGGCTGGCGTACATTCCGCGAATCGACGCCGTCGACGACGGTCAAATGATCGCGACCGACGTCGGGTCTTACGCGCCGAACCCGTGGGGCCTCTACGACATGATCGGGAACGTTTCCGAGTGGACGTCGAGCGACTACAAACCGTACCCGTACAACGCGGCGGACGGTCGCGAGTCCGGCTCGGCGGAAGCGAAGAAAGTCGCGCGCGGCGGTTCCTGGAACGACCGTCCGAAGTGGGCGCGTTCCGGCGTTCGTCGCGATTACGAAAGCTGGCAACCGGTTCACAACGTCGGTTTCCGCGTCGTTTGCGAAGACGACTTGGCGAAGTAACGCTTGACGTCGCAAGACGTTAGTCGTTAACCGAAAACGCGCCGTCGAGGGAAACTCGGCGGCGCGTTTTGTTCTTTTGACGGGAAAACGGCGGCGTTTGCGGACGATCGCGACCAAAAAGAAGCGCGGCGGCGGAATTTTCTTGACATTGCGTTTCGCGGCGTTTATAATCGGCGAAAACGGGCGTTTCGCGGCGCGGCGAGAAAAAGCGACGCGGCGGGCGGAATTTTCTTGACTTTGCGTTTCGCGGCGTTTATAATCGTTTCGTTGAACGCGTTCGTTTGTCGGCGCGGTTTTTTATTCGTTTTGTCGTTATATTAATAAGGAGAGAAAAATGGCTTTTTCGCGTCGAACGTTTTTAGCGTCGGCTTTGGCGGCGCCCCTTGCGTTGGAAGCGGGTCGCGCCGTCGGCGAAGAGAACGCGGCGTCCGGTCGCGCTCCGGCGATGCGTTTCAAAGACGGTCGGTTTCGAATCCTGCAGGTAACGGACTTGCACCTCGGTTACAACTGCGCGGACGGGCTCAAGCGCGCCGAACAAACGCTCGAAAACGTCCGCAAACTCCTCGTCGAAACGAAGCCCGATTTGGCGATCGTTACCGGCGATATCGTTTGGCTTGACGCGACGGCGCTCGACGGCGGCTTCGCGGAGGCTTGGCGCCGCGTCTGCGAACCGTTCGAAGCGGCGGGCGTTCCGTTCGCGATCACGCTCGGCAACCACGACCACGAGCGCAAGGTTCCGGCGAAGGCGCATTACGCCGAATTTTCGAAGTCGCCGTTGAACATGACGCGCGACGTTCCGGAGCTGCCCGGCGCCGGCAACTGCTTCATTCCGATTCTCGGCGCCGACGGGAAAGAGAAGCGGCGCATTTGGCTCTTCGACTCGCACACGTACTGCCGTTTGAGCGACAACCCGCGCATTCACGCCCTTTCGAAGGTCGTTTCTTGGGAATACGACTGGATCAAACCGGCGCAAATCGCTTGGTACATGAGCGAAAGCGAAAAAGCGGAGGCGGAAAACGGCGCGCCGGTTCCGTCGGCGGCGTTCTTCCATATCCCGACGCCGGAGTTTTGGGAGCTGCACGACAAGGAAGGCGAAACGTACAAAGCGAAGGAAGGCGTCATTGGGATTCGCGGCGAAAACCCGGCGTCGCCTCGGGTTAACAGCGGTTTGGTCGCGGCGGCGATTCAGCGGGGCGACTTGGAGGCGCTTTTCGTCGGACACGAGCACAACAACGATTACATCGGCGAATACAAGGGCGTCGTCTTGGCGTACGGACGCAAAACCGGCGTCGAGACCTACGGCGATCTTCCGCGCGGCGGTCGGGTGATCGACTTCGCGGAGGACAAGCCCGGCTTCGAGACGCGCATCGTTATCCCGGGCGAAGCGCCGCTCTTCGAATACGCGTTCAAGCGTTGAGCGTCGAAGTCGAACGACAACGGGGTTGCGTTTAGCGAAAGACCCGGCGAGGACGCGCCGTCGAGGCGAAAACTCGGCGGCGCGTTTTCTTTTTTCGGCGCGAAATCGGCGGAATTTTCGGAAGCGTCGTCGGCGTACGCTTGATTTTGACGGCGCGAAGCGGTATAATGACGGCGTCCGGGGACGCGTCGACGGCGTTTGACGGAAATGAAGCGAGATTAAAACGGAAGAAAACGGCGACGGGCAAACGACGTCGCCGAGAAAAAAAGGAGCGAAGGAAAGGGAAAAACGATGAAACTGACTCGACGCGATTTTTTGAAAACGTCGACCGCGGCCGCGTTGGCGACCGGCGTCGGTTACGGCGCGTCGTCGGAGACGGTTCGAGCGCAAAGCGCCGCGACGCCGACGGTTAAGCGTTGGTACAAAGGGAATATGCACCAACATTGCCAATGGTCGGACGGCGACCCTATGCCGGAGTACGCGATCGATTGGTACAAGTCGCGCGGGTACGACTTCGTTTGCCCGTCCGATCATAACATCTTTCAAGCGAACGACTTGCGCTTCACGTCGAGCGGGACGAAACCGAAGATGACCGCCGAAATGAAAGCGGCGTTCAAGGGCGAAACGTCCCTTTGGAAGCCGATGCAGTGCGAAACGATCAACAACAAGTTGACGCAAAAAGTCGTCGACCAAACTCGCGAACGCTTCGGCGCCGACTCGGTCCGAATCAAGAAAGCGGGCGCCCTGACGTTCGTCCGAATGAAGACGTTCGACGAGTTGGTCGAGCAGTTCGCCGAAGACGGTAAGTTCTTGCTGATTCCGGGTTTCGAGCAAACCGGAAGTTGCCCGGACAAACGCGCCGTCCACATGAACTTCATTGGCGTCCGAAAAACGTTCAAATATATTAAGAAAGAAGACCCGGTCGACACGCTCCGCGAAACGCTCGCCGCCGGACGCGAACTTTACGCCGATTCGCCGTTCCTCTTCACCGCAAACCACCCGCTTTGGAAGTTTTACGACATTTCGCCGACCGCGCTGATCGCCAACCCGGACGTTCGCTTTTTCGAGTTGAACAACAACGGGATTCACCGCGATTACGCCACTCGCGACGACGCTTGGGAACCGGAGCATTTCTGGGACGCCGTCAACGCTTTCCGCGCGCTCGCCGACGTTCCGCTTCTCCTCGGGATGGGCTCCGACGACCGACACGGCTACCCGGACGGCCCGGCGAACAAAGGTTGGACGGTCGCGCGAGCGGCGAAGCTCGATTGGCCGAGTTTGCTCGAAGCGTTCAACGCCGGCGATTTCTATTCGTCGAACGGACTCGATTTCGCCGAGATAAACTTCGACGGCAAAACGCTTTCCGTTAAGATCGACGTCAAGGAAGAGGGTGATTATCGCATCGAGTTCAAGGGAACGAAGAAGAATTTCGACAAAACGCGCAAGACGGTCGCCGTCGCGGCGGAGGAAAAGAAGTCGGCCGACCGCTTGATCGAAACGTTCTCGCCGGAAGTCGGAACGATTCTCGAAACGGTCGAGGGGACGGAAGGCTCGTACACGTTGAAACCGGACGACCTGTACGTCCGCGCGAAAATCGTCAAACTGCCGCGCGCCGAAAAGCTCGAATGGCGAACCGGTCCCGCCGCTTGGACGCAGCCGTATCGTTCGTAAACGATCGTCGGTTGTTGAGTTGCGTCGGTTAGGCGAATGAAGCGCGTTGTCGCAAGAGGTCGCGAGCAAACGTTGGCGACGTCGAAACGGCGCGCTTCGTTCTTGAATTTTGATTTGTTTGAAAATTGGAGCGACGTCTGGTGATTGGCGCGATTATCGGCGATTCAATTGGATCGGTTTACGAGTTTTCCCCGGTAAAGCGGACGGACTTCGAGGCTTGGACGCCCGACTCGCGGTTTACCGACGATTCGGTCATGACCGTCGCGACGGCGGACGCGATTTTGAACGGCGGCGACTACGGCGCGTCGTATCGGCGCTGGGGGCGACTTTTCCCGAACGCAAGTTTTTGGCCGAACGCCGGTTACGGCGGGAGTTTTGTTCGTTGGTTGGCGACGGACGACGCGCCGCCGTACGGAAGTTTCGGAAACGGCTCGGCAATGCGAGTCGGCCCGGTCGGTTGGGCGTTTGCGACGCTCGAAGAGACGTTGGCGGAGGCGGAAAAGAGCGCGGCTTGTTCGCATAATCACCCGGAGGGAATCAAGGGAGCGCAAGCGACGGCGGCGGCGATCTTTTGGGCGCGAAACGGCGAAAGTAAAGACTTTATCCGCGCGTCGGTCGAAAAAATGTTCGGCTATGATTTGTCGAAAAATTGCGACGAAATTCGGCCCGGTTACCGTTTCAGCGAAATTTGTCAAACGACCGTTCCGCAAGCGTTGGCGGCGTTTTTCGACGCGTCGAACTTCGAAGAGGCGATACGTTTAGCCGTTTCGCTCGGCGGCGACGCGGACACGTTGGCTTGCATTGTCGGGAGCGTCGCGGAGGCGTTTTGGGGCGCCGCGTCGATTCCGAACGATTGGCAACAAAACGCTA
>JAZNJF010000139.1:0-21876 GCA_045577885.1 Thermoguttaceae bacterium
GATTCGTTGTTTTCGAAAATCGCCGCGCCGCCGACGTTGAAGGTCGTTCCGGCGATAATCGCGCCGTCCGTCGCGACGTTGTTCTTCGCGGTCAAATCGCCGCCGAACGAAACCGCGCCGTTCGCCGAAATCGCGCCGCCGATCTTATTGCCGGCGATCGTCGCCGAACCGCCGATAGCGACCGCGCCCGCCGATTCGATCGCGGCGTTCGCCGATTCGTTCGCTTCAAGGGTCAGGTTCCCCTTGACTTCGACGATCTTCGCGACAAGCGCGCTCGTCGCCGACTTGGAGCCGGTAATCGTCGCGTCGCCTTCGACCGTCAAACCGCCGCCGATATAAAGCGCGGCGCCGTCGGTCGTTTCGTTGTTTTTCGCGACCAAATCGCCCGCGACGACGACGTCGTTTTCGGTGTAAAGCGCGCCGC
This sequence comes from Thermoguttaceae bacterium, assembly GCA_045577885.1. Taxonomy (GTDB): domain Bacteria; phylum Planctomycetota; class Planctomycetia; order Pirellulales; family Thermoguttaceae; genus RUG369. The sequence goes on from JAZNJF010000139.1 coordinate 425, forward strand.
CGTTTCCGGTCGCTTTGTTTCCTTCGAACGAAACGGCCAAGGTCGATTCGCTCGCCGCGTCCGCCGCGAACGTAATCGTCGATTTCGGCCCGGCGTAAACCGCGCCGCCGTTCCCGTTCGTCGCTTGGTTGCCGACGAAGGAGACCGCGACGAAAGTCGCGTCGACGAGCGTGTAAACCGCGCCGCCGACTTCCGCGACGTTGTTCGTAAAGGTCGAATTTTCGACGGCGAGCGTTCCGGCTTGCGCCGCGATCGCGCCGCCCGCGAACGACGAACCGCCGACGAACGAGGCGTTCTTAACGACAAGTTCGCCCTTCGAGAAGATCGCGCCGCCGAATTCGGAAGCGAAGTTGTTCTCGAACGCGCCGCCGTCGACGGTCAGCGTCCCGACGTTGTAAATCGCGCCGCCGAGCCCGGAGGTCAATTCGCCGCCGGTCGGGGTTCCGCTCAAACGAACGTTGTTGTTCGCGAAGTCGACTTCGTTCAAGGTCAGTTCGCCGCGGTTGACGACCGCGCCGCCGACCGCGCCCGCGCCGCGAGTCGCCGTCAAGCGAGAAATCGTCGCGACCGCGCCTTCTTGGACGAGGAAGATTCCGGTCGAGTTCGCGCCGTCGAGGGTAACGTCGCGGTCTTCGCCGTCGATAACGACGACGTCGGCGATTTCGATCGGACCGGTCGCCGCGTCGACGGTAATCGTCTTGCCTTGCATCGACTCGGCGAAGGTAACGGTCGGCTCGACCGTTTTTGTCAAGCGCGCGACGCCGTCGATCACTTGGATCTTCGAACCGTCGGCCAAAATCAGCTCGTCGCGATAAATTTCGTTGCGGGTTTGCAACGTTCCGACCGCGAGGTTCGCAAATTCGAGCGAGCCGCCGTCGGCGTAAGAAACGACCGAACCGTTTTCAAAGACGAACGCGCCGTCCGGGTATTCGTCGTTTTGACGGTAAGTAAATTTGACGTTCGCGTATTCGAACGCGGCGCCGTCGGTCAAAATAACCTTTTCGCCGTTCGGGAAGACCAACGTTTGATACGAGTAACGGTCGCCTTCGCTCGGGTTCAGGTTCGTGCCGTCGACGAAGGAAACGTATTGATCCGTATTGAGTTGGAGGTTCGCCGCCGCGCCGTCCGGGAAGGTAACTTCGCCGCTCGAAACGTCGGCGCGTTCGGCGCCCTCTTCCATCGAGTACGCGAAGTAACCGCCGTTGAGTTGCGCGCGGTAGTAAATCGGACGACCGTTGAGGAGGAATTCGTCGCCGTCTTGCAGGTCGACCAAAACGCCGTTCTTCTCGACGACGTCGACTTTGACCGTCAAGGAGCCGTTTTCGACCGTAACGATTTGACCGTCTTCGAGGACGTATTGCGTTCCGTCCGCGACCATAAAGATCGAGACGTATTCGTAAGCGCCGGCGTGCGCGATCGCTTCGCGAATCGAGGTCAAACCGTCGGTCGGGTCGACGACGTCTTGTTCGGTCGTAACGACGGAACTCGGCGCTTCAAAGACGTTGAACGTTCCGGCGTAAACATTGTTGTTTTCGCCCGAGAAACCGTCTTCTTCGCCCCATTCGACGACCTTGCCGACGCCGTCGACGTCGAGCGTCAACGTAATCGAGTAACGACCGGCCGGAAGCGCGCCCAAGTTGGCGGCCAACGACGCGGAACCGTTCGCGGCGATCCAGTCGCTTTCGTTCAGCCAATCGAAACGATCGAAAGAGCTCGCATAGTAGCGAATATCTTGCGTCTTCGTGTAAACGACTTCGCCCTTGTCGTTCGTCCCGACGAGCGTTATCGTGTAACCGAAGTTCGAGTAAACCGCCGCGTCGCCGACGTTTTGGACGTTAAAGTCGACGCAAACGTCTTGACCGGCGACGAAGTAGTCGAGTTCGACCGTCGCGCCGTTTTCGAGTTTTTCCGTTTGCCAGTAATCGACCGACGAATCGACGAGATCAAGGTCCGGCGCGATAATCGCGGCGTATTCGAAGGCGCCCATATCGACCGACATAACGACGCCGCCGACCGTCAAACCGACGCGACGGTCGTTTCCGGCGAAGTCGACGAGCGCGCCGCCGTCGAGCGCGTTCGAACCGCCGTTGATCGCCGGGGAGGTCGCCGACAGCGTGTAGTCGCCGTTCGCCGCGTCGACGAATCGCGGGTCGACGCCGAGGAACGAACGATAAGCCGCGTCGAGGTCGAACGCTTTGTCGCCGTATTGCGCGACGTTGCCGAGGAGCGAGGAGCGGAGCGTCGTCGTCGCGCCTTCGACGGTGTAAAGGTCGAAGCCCTTCGCGGCGGCGTCGGTCGCTTTGTTGCCGGCGAGGATCGTATTGTCGACCGTCGCGGTTCCGGCGTTGTAGAGCCCGGCGCCGTCGGCGGCTTGGTTGTCGGCGATCGTCGCGTTCGTCAGCGTCGCGGTTCCGGCGTTGTAAATCGCGCCGCCGAGACCGGTCGCGACGTTCTTCGCGATCAGCGAGTTCGAGACGGAAAGGGTTCCGGTCGAGTAAATCGCGGCGCCGTCGCGCGCTTCAGAACGCTCGACTTTAACGCCGGTCAGTTTCAAGGTTCCGGTCGAGTAGAACGCGCCGCCGACGGAAGCGGAGTTCCCGGCGAAGAGCGTTCCGACGACCGTCGCGGTTCCTTCGTTGTAAAGGGCGCCGCCCTTGTCGGTCGTCGAGTTTCCGACGAACGAACCTTGGTCGATCGTCGCGTTTCCGACGTTGTAAATCGCGCCGCCGACCGTCGCGGAGACGTTCGCGAAATCGGAGTCGGCGAGGCGGAGCGTTCCGTTCGCGGCGTTGTAAATCGCGCCGCCGTTCAGGGCCGCCGTTCCGTCGAAGATCGAGTTCGAAATATCGGCGGAGCCGGCGTTGTAAAGGGCGCCGCCCATCGACGCGGTCGAGCCGCCGTTGAATTGCGCGTTGTCGACGACGAGCGTCCCGACGTTGTAAACGACGCCGTTTCCGAACGCGCCGGTCGCGTCGAACGTCGAGTCTTGAATCGTCGCGGAACCGGCGTTGTAAATCGACGCGCCGTCGCGAGCCGAGTCGCCGGAGAAGGTCGAATTCAAAACGCTCAACGTCGCGCCGGAAGCGTTGTAAATCGAGCCGCCGACGCCGCCGTTCGATTCGTTGCCGGAGAAGGCGACCGAATCGATCGTCAACGTTCCCTTATTGTAAACGACGCCGCCGTCTTGCGAAGACGTCGAGTTCGCCAGTTTGAAGTTCTTGATTTCGACCGAGGCGCCGGTTTCGACGGTGAAGAGGCGCGAATTGACGCCTTGAATCGTCAGGTCGAGGAGTTGGCCGTCCGGGTCGACGCAGTCGAGCGTGAAGGACTTCGAAAGGGTCAGTTCGCCTTGCGTCAAAACGAAGGTTTGCCCGTCGAGCGCCGCGTCGAAAACGACCGCGTTCGCTTCGCGAGAGACCTTTTGAACGATCGCGACGCCCGCTTTGTAGGAGTAGGTTTCGCCTTCCCAAAGGATCGTCGAGCCGGCGTCGATCTTGCCGGCGACGTTTTCGCTCTTGAAGACGAACGCGTCGCGACGAGCGTTGTACTCGACTTCGTAACCGTTGGCGAGCGTAACGACGACGCCGTCGGTCAGGTAGTAGCGGTAATCGCCGGAGTCGACGTAAGCGCGTTCGACGAAGGTCAGCTCGACGCCGTCGACGACGACTTTCGCGCCTTCGGTCATCGGGTATTCGGCGGTCGTCGTAACGACGAAGACGCCCTTGGCCGCGTCGTAAATCGCGCTTTCGCCGTTGGCGAGCGTAACGGTCGAACCGTCCAAAACGACGGCGACGTCGTTCGTCGCGACGCGGCGGAAAACGCCGTTGACGACGGCGACTTCGGAGCCGTCGGCGAGGAAGAAGTTCCCCATCGCTTGGACTTGGTCGCGATCGTAGCTCGTTTGCGAAACGCTCGTCCAAACGCCGTCGACCATTTCGACCGCGACGCCGTTGATTTCGCCCTTCGTTCCGTTCGGAACGGCGATCGCTTTATTGTCCGCGTCGAAGTAGACGTCTTCGGCGTAAACGACCGTAACGACCGCTTCGCGATTCAGCGTCGCTTCGGCGACGTCGGTCGCGGCGAACGAGTAACCGTCGCCGGTCCAAGCGCTCGCGGCTTCGTCCCATTGCGCGTCGACGTATTCGACGCCGGCGAGCGTAAAGGTCGCCTTGTCGCCGTTGGTCAACGCGACGACGTTCCCTTCGGCGTCGACGTAAGCGCTTTGCTCGGCGTCCCAAACGATCGTTTCGGCGACCGCTTCGGTAAACGAGAACGTTTCGCCCGGATAAACGCGGTAGTCGGTCGTATTGTCGACGTAGAACTTGCCGCCCTTAACGGTATAGGTAACGCCGCCCGATTCGAAAGTCGCGCCTTCCGGCAGAGCGACTTCGCGGTAGTAGAAGCTGCCCGCGTAAATTTCGACCGCTTCGCGGAGCGAAATCTCGCCGTCGTAAGCGTCGACGACGTCTTCGGTCGTCGTAACGACGATCGAGTTGTTGACCGAAACCGGCGACTCGACGACGTCGAAATAGGACGACGTCAGGTAGAAGTTGTTCGTTTCGGAGTACTCGTCGAGCGCGGCGCCGGAGTCGAGTTGGTATCCGAAGACGTAGTAGCCTTCTTCGTTTTGCGCTTCGAGCGCGCCGTTGGCGACGAAACCGTTAATAATCTCTTCGATCGAACCGAGCGCGACGTTCGTCAACGCGATATAGCTGTTCGCGCCGTCGTATTCGACCGTTTGGACGTCGCCGGTCGCGAGGTTCGTGAGCGTGATCGTCGCGACCGAGGAACCGTCGCCGCCCGGCATCGAAACGCCGTCGGCGAAGTCGACTTTGACGTTCAGGAGCGCGAGCTCGTTGTTCCCGATCTTCGAGTCGGCGAACATTTGTTGTTTCGTCGAGGTTTTCGGGTCGTACTTCCACATATAGACGGTCGTTTCGAAACCGTCTTTGATCGCGGCGCCTTGGTTGATGAACGACAGGTTCAGGAAGAGGTTTTCGTCGACGAGGAACGGAGCGATGGAACCGGTTTGGTCGTCTTCGGCGCGCGAAATCACGATGGAGCTTTCCCAGTCGTTGACGGCGCCGGAACCGGCGGCGCTCGGGACGAATTCCTTCAAGTCGGCCGAACCGAGCACTTCGTAAGCGCCCGCGTCGACGGAATCGCCTTCGAAGCGCGGTTGCCCGGCGAGGTCGTCTTGATAGTCCGCGGTGAAGAAGTAGCGGTCTTGGCCCCAACGATTGTAACCGTTCGAAACGCCGTTCCCGAAGTCGAGATCGTTCGTCAAGTTCGCGGAATTACCGAGATCGACGGCGAGGGAGTCGCCTTGGAGGCGGAGGTTCCAAGACTTCCAAAGTTCGCTCGACCAATCGGCGGCGTCGTAACCGCGGTAGCTGACGAACTTCGGATCGTAGGTCGTAACCGGCGAGGAAACACTGCTGCCGCGCGACGTTCCGATGAAGGAGGAGCCGCCGACGTTCGTCGAGTTCGTCCCGTTTTTGTACGCGGTGTAGTTCGAGTTGCGGGATTCGTCGCCGATAATCGAGTTTTCGGCGCGCGTCGTCTTACCCGACTGCGTGTAGACGTCGGCGCCGTAGGACGCTTCGTTTTCCGCGACGATCGTGTTGTAAAGGTTGACGCGACCGGCGTTTTGAATACCGCCGCCGGAGTAGTCCGCCGTGTTCCCGGCGACCGTAACGTTCACCAACGTCGCGACGGCGCCCGACTCGTTGTAGAGACCGCCGCCGACGGAGTTTTCTTCCGTAACGATATTCCCGACGATCGACGTGTTGACCAAGTAGAGCCAACCGTCGTGTTGCGCGCCGTCTTCGTATTCGCCGCCGGAGTTGTAAATACCGCCGCCCGCTTTCAACGCGCGGTTCCCGGCGATCACGCTGTCGCCGATCGTGAGCCAACCGTAGTTGTTGTAGATACCGCCGCCGTTGTTCGTTTGGCCGTTTTTACCGTAGGTTTCGCCCTTTTCTTTAGTGGCGTTGAGCGCGCCTTCGTTGACGGCGTTGCGCAACGCGACGGACGTGTAGCGTTCTTCGCCGACGAAATCGGCGAGCGTTCCGGCGGAAACCGTAACGTAGTATTGGCCGATCGCGCCGTAGTTCGAGTAACCGTCGGTCGCGGGATTGCCGCGTCCGGTCGTCGTAACGCGAACGAAGTAGGAGTCGCCCGCGGTCAGGCCGGTCGCTTCGAAGTGCGCGAAGAGCGAGTCGGTCGGGTCGCAGGTATAAAGGAGTTTCCCGGCGTCGTCGTAGAGTTCGACGCGGAGGTCGAGGTTCGTGTAACCGAGGCTCGCGGCGTAACCGGCGGCGTTGGCGCGATCGTAATCGGCGCCGGAACCGACGACGTCGATCACATACGTCGAATCGGTCGCAACGAACGAGAACATGTCGGCGTCGCCGGTGCGTTCGATCAAACCGTCCGCGACGAAGTTGCCGGGACGAATGTACGATTCGCGAAGCGCGGCGGCGTTGGCGCGTTTGTCGGAGTAATCGTCGGCTTTGTATCCGAGGCGAGCGGCGATGTAGGCAAGGTCGTCTTGCGTTTGCGTCGCGCCTTGGTATTCGCCCTTGCTCCATTGCGTCAACGCTTGGTAGTAACCGACGCCCATAATCGGCGCCCAACCGTTCGTGCCGCCGTAATATTCTTCGGCGTCCTTACCGTCGTGCGAAAGGTTGAGGGTGTGGCCGACTTCGTGCGAAATCGCTTCGGCGATCGACTTCGGCGAACCGAGGGAGTTCGGGAAGACGTAGCAGTCTTGTTTTTGCGTGCCGAACGAGTTCAAGTAGGCGACGCCGCCGCGATCGTTTCCGGTTCCGCCGACGACGACGCGAATCGCGTTCGTGGCGGCGTTGAAGACGTCTTGGTCGGTCGTAACGGTAACGTTAAACGGCGCGTAGTCTTCGGCGACGCGGAGGTAAATTTCGTTGATCGCTTCGAGTTCGGCGGCGTTAAAGGACGTCGGGTCGCCGTCGAGGTCGTAGGCCGGGTGCGCTTCGCCGCTCCAGCCCGGACCGTCGATCCCGCCGAAGTAGAGGTAAATAACGTTCGTCGTTTCCGCGACGCCGCCGGTGAAGGTGAAGCCGTAAAGCTCGACGGTCGTGTTGTCGACGTACACCGCGCGGAATTTTTCGTTCGCGTCGATCGTAATGCCCGGACGGTCGTTTTCGGCGTCCCAAGCGGCGGTCGCGTCGAGAACGAAGCGTTTTTCGCTGAACGGTTGGTCGACGAGCGGACGCGAGAAGGTGAAGCGGAGCGTTTCGCGCAGGTCGAGCGTTTGGCCGGAGAGGGACGCGTCGAAGGTCAACGTGTTCCCCAAGTGGCGCGAACCGTCTTCGAGGCGACGCCCGCTGTAAACGAACGCTTCTTGCCAGTTCAACACGTTGTCGACGGCGGTCGCGTACTCGAGCGACTCGACGTCCATTTTCTCCGCGTCGATATAGAAGTTTTCGTAACTTTCGTGCATCGACAGGGTGTATTGCCCCAAGGAGCCGTAGTCGGAGAACCCGTTCGTCGCGTCGTTCCCTTGCCCGACGCCGGTAACGCTAATGTAATACGTCTTGCCCGCTTCGAGTTCCGGCGTAACGAAGTGCGAGAAGGTCGTGTAGGTGGAATCGTCGACCGCTTGGTACCCTTCTTTGAGCGAACCGTCGGCGTTGTAGACCTTTTTGCCGAATTGGTCGACGACGTAATAATAGTAGTCGTCCGACAGAACGATCGATTCGCCGTAACCGAGCTTTTGAATCTTGCCGTCCATGTCGAGAAGAACGATTTCGCCGTTCTCGTCGAGGAGTTCGACCTTGACGTTCAAGTTCGCGTAGTCGTAAGTCGAGGCGTAGTATTTCCCGGCGAAGACGGCGTTTTCGACGTCTCCGTGGCGGATGTAATTCCAGCTGAAGTCGTTGTCGATAAAACGATGGTCGGCCCCGGCGCCGGCGACGTCGACGACGTAGGTCCCGCCGTGCGAAACGAACGAGAACATGTCGTAGTCGTCGCGGTTTTCGATAACGCCGCTCACCACATACGTCCCGGCGGTCGGGTCGTAAGTATTAATGTCGATCGGGACGTAGTGATCGTCGAGTTTCCCCGCCATGTCGATCGTGTCGCCGAAATCGTCGTTACGATAACCGACTTTCGACGCGATAATAGCGACGTCGTCTTCGCGGTTCGTGGCGTTGACGTAAGAACCGTCGCTCCATTGGGTGATCGTCGAGTAATAACCGACGCCCATGATCGGAGCCCACGTCGCGTTCCCGTCGTAATATTCGTTGTGTTCGTAACCGTCGTGGCTCAGCCCCATCGCGTGACCGATTTCGTGCGCGGCGGCTTCCGCGATACTCTTCGCCGAGAGACCGAGCGAATACGGGTAGACGTAGTTGTCTTGCTTGCTCGTTCCAAAGCAACCGACGTAGGAGAGACCGCCCGCCGACGGACTGTAACCGCCGATAACGCAACGGACGCCGTTCGTCGCGTTCGCCCAAACGTTCGGGTCGGTCGTAACGTTGACGTTGAACGGCGCGTAGTCTTCCGCGACGCGAGCCCAAACTTCTTGAATCATTTTCAGTTCGGAAACGCCGTAACCGGCCGAGCCGTCGAGGTTGAGCGCCGGGTGTTCGAGGCCGTCCCAACCGGTTTCGCCGACGCCGCCGAAGTAGAGGTAAATAACGTTTTCGGTGTTGCCCGGCATGCTTTCGAGCGAGAACGTTTCGGCTTCGGTGATCGGCGCTTCGTGCATCTTGGCGTTATATTGTTGCAGCCAAGAGAACCCGACGAGTTCCGAAGTATAAGTGGTGTTTTGGCTGTTTTGGTAACCGCCGTAATACGAGAACCCTTCCGGCAACGTGCGCGCGCCTTGAACGGCGCCTTGATCGTTAAAGTAGGTGTACGGCGAAATCGCGAAACGCCACGACGAACCGGAACGCTCGAGCAGGTAAGTGTTGTAGGTGTTGGAGCCGTCGTCGTTTTCGTCCCGATAATGCGTCATCGTGCGCGTAACCGGGTCTTGATAGTCCGGGTGGTCGTAGTGATTGTCCGTAACTTGATATTGGACGGTCGTTTTCGTCGGGTTCGAGCAGATCAAACCGAGGTAGTCGGCCGAACCGTTCGACGTTCCGTTCGGCGCGCTGTCGAGCGTATTCGGGTTGTAGTAGTAGCCCCAGACCGAGACGTACTCGCGGCTTCGGTAACCGTGGTTGTTAGTCGTGATAATTTCCAACGTAACGGCGTTCCCGTCGCGAAGCGCGCGGAGCATGTCGTCGATCATCGAATCGCTCGTCGCCGCGTAGCCGCCGACCTTCGTGAAATCGATATCCATGAAGAATCCGCCGCCCTCGACCGTGTTCGTATTGCTCGAGAGATTCGAGCCCATGCAGTTTTCGTCGTCGCCGTCGAAGAGATAGTCGAGAACTTGCGCGCAGGTGAAGGAGCCGCCGGCGTCGAGATACCCCGAGCGGAGATATTCGGCGACCGCGTCTTCGACCGATTCGAAGTAACGGACGGTTCCGTCGGGTTGCGTCATCGCGGTCGAGAAACCGGCTTCTTGCGCCCAACCGGTGTACGCCATCATGTTCGCGACGGTTCCGACCCAACCGGCGGCGCCGTTCGAAGAAGCGTCGTAAATTTTATCGGCGCTAACGGCGCGGTAAACGGACGGATTGTAACCGAAATAATGGTATTGTTGACGAAGCGTCGCGTGAACGCGGTGTCGGACTTGATTGTAGTCGCCGTCGACGATTTCGACGCGCATTTCGCTCGTGTCGGTAATATTCGAGACGCCGTATTTTTCCGCGTCTTCCTCGGTCATCGCGGAGTCGACGAGGTAGGTCGTTTTCGCGACGCCGTTTTCGTCGAGCGTCGTCGCTTGATCGATCATCGCGAGCGTCGACGAGAGTTTAACGTTCGCGTCCGGCGATTCGACGATCGCTTGCCCGGCGTAATTCGTCGAATAGTTGTAGAGAACCGCGCCGCCGAGTTTGACGTCGCCGTTCAAGACGGTGAAGGCGTTCGTATCGACCGTTTCGATCGTCAACGCTTGTTCGCCGGTCCCGACGATCGTCAGCGAGCCGTATTTTTCGGAGTCGATATTGACGTTGATCGCGGTCGATTCGAGGTCGACGACGTAATCGTCGGCGGTCGTGCGGAGAAGGATCAAATCGTCGGCGGTCGTGCGAGCGGCCAAGTCAACGGCGTTTTGCAACGCGGCGGCGTTCAGGTCGGTCAACTCGATCACGTTGATTTGCGACAGCGAACTCGGGAGTTCAAGGTCGGCGTAAGCGGCGCGAATATCGTCGTATTCGGAGTTCCCGATCGGATTGACCGACAGGAGCTGACGCTCTTCCAAGTTTTCCATCCCAAGTTTGCGAGGACTCAGCGACCCCGCGACGCCCTCGCGGCGTTTCCCCTCGTCGCTTTTGCGGCCGCGAAAGACTTTCTTTTCTTGGTTGCCGTTCGACCGCGATTCGTCGCTCAATCGATTGAATAAACGCATCTTCTTCTCCTGGACAATGTATATAACGTTTACGCGTCGCGCAGGGACGCTTTTCGGTCGTTTCGCGGACGGACAAGCGCAAAACTTCCGAACGTCTTCCTTAATTTTCCGTCGCGTCCGAATCCGACGTCGCGAAGCCTTTTCGCGCGAACCGCCCCCTGACGCGTCAAGAGGCGGGCCGCTTAAATCGGCGAACCAGCCGTCTCGCTCGTCGCCGCTCGGAAAGGCCCCTCGTCGTCGGACGACTCAAGGGGAATCCAACCGCGGTTCGGAAAGACGCTCAAACGGAAAAACGCGAATGTCGCTTATTATTTGGGAATCTCGCAAAACGAGCTTCTTAGTCGTTATCGACGCGGAAGTCGGCCGACGTTCGATAAACCGAGCGGCGACGCGCAAACGTCTTCTTCGTTTCGCGCCGTTTTTTCACTCCAGTTTACCTAACCCGCGTCTCTTTACAGTTCCCAAAATAAAAACGGATATTCCGGACTCTACACTAGTTTACCCGAAATTGTCAAATTTTACAACCAAAAAGAAGCTTTTTTCAAAAATTTTCACAACTTTTCCTCCGCTTTTGCCGAATATAGTTTTCCAATTATCGCCGTCAAAAGGCTTAATCGGATTGTCAAAAAAAGAGCGATAACGCAAGACGAACAAAATAGAGAATCTAGTCAAAACGCGCAAAATAAAACGCCTCCCCTACCCCGCCTCGCCGGAGCGTTTTTCAAGCGAAAAAGCGACAAAAAAAAACGAACGGGCGACGAAGTTTTCCACTCCGCCGCCCGTTCGTTAATTTACAAGCGATTCAACAACGACTTATCGCCGCTTATTCCGCCTTGCGAAACGAAAACTCCGTTTCAAACCATCCGTCTTGCGCGCGCATCGAAATCGGCTTCAAGTACCCCAACGTTTCGTTCGTCCCCCAATCGACGATCGGCAACTCGTCGACGACGTACTCGTCGAGAACGACGTCGTCGAGCAAATTCAAGACGACGCTGCGAAACGCTTGGAAGCGAGCCGGAATCGGCGCCGTTTCGTCGAGCCCGAGCGGAATCGCGTCGATCGACTCGCGACGGAAAGAAAAGCGCCCGTTTTCTTGTTCGACGCGGTACACAAACCGAATTTCCAAACCGCGCCAAACCCGACCGCCGCGCTCGAACGAATCGAAGCGGAGCCGCGTAACGATTTTATCGTCGGCGAACCGAACGGAGAACGGCCGATCTTGCGCAAATTGATAAACGAGCTTTTCGTCCGGAGCGTTGCGCGTTTCGGCGTCGGCGGCCTCCTTCGCTCGATAACGTTCGAGAAAATCGTTCGCGTCGGCGGGATCGACGCCGGGAAAACGCGCGAGCAACGCTTCGCCCATATCGCCGCCGCCGTTGAACGCCAAACCGGCGAGAGCGACGAACGCGACGTTGTTCGGCGCGCTCTGATGCGCTCGCAACGTAACGGCGCCGCGAACGTTCTCCGAAACGCGTTCGCGCTCGACGGAACTCGAATACCGTTTCGAGACGGTCGCCGAACGCGGAATTTCGCCGTCGTCCGTCGGAAGCGTCGTTCCGGAATCCGCGGTCGCCTCCGCTTCGCGTTTGCGGCGGTCGACGACGCGAAGCCAAGCGGCGAGCGCGTCGTCGGGAGACGCCAACTGACTTTCGCGACCGACTAAACAGGAAAAATAGAGACGCTCGCTCTCGGTGCGAGACTCGACCCCGCGAACGGCGCGCTTCTCCGGCGACGCGACGTTGCGAGTGCGCGACCAACGCCGGTTAAATTCGGCGATTTGACGGTTCGCCTCTTCGTCGAGCTGCGCCGCGACTCGAGCGCTCATCCGCGCCGCCGACTCTTGCTCCGTCTTCGGAACCTCTTTCGCCACCTTGCTCTGCACGACGAGGCCGCCCAACGGCATAAGACGGTCCGAATCGACGCCGTTGACGCGCGTTTTCATCGTTCCGCGAGCGACGCTCGGCGTCGTTTCCAAACCGTTTTCGCCCCAAAAGACCGTCTTTTCCGCGCAAACGCGACCGCAGTTGTCGGAATTAACGCGCACGCCGCGGGACGAGCCGACCGTTCGCGTCGCGACCGACGCGGAAAGAGCGAGACAAATCTCCGCTTTATCGGCGTTTTCGCGCAATTTAACGGTCATGTCGCCGGTCAAGCGTCCGACGCCGTTCGCCTGCGCGCCGCGAATATTTTCGCAAACGACGAATTGTTCGTCGATCGGACGTCCGGCGAAGGTCGCCAACGTCGGCTCGTCGATTTCCAAATAGAAATTCGGTTTTTTAAAGCAAGCGCGCGTTTTCGAAACGATATCGGCGACCGCCGGCGACTCCGGTTGCCAATAATTCAACTCGGCCAACGCGAACGTTACCGCGTCGAGCGACTCCAAGTCGTTTTCGCGCAAGTACGTCCGCAAACAGTCGACGAAATAGTCGCAAATCTCGCCGAAATAAACGCGTTCCTCTTCGAACAGCTCGGCGTCCTCCTTCGAGAGCCCCTCGACGGTTCGCGCGCTCGCTTCGGAATAACGTTGCAAAGCGACGACGACCTCGTTCGCCTTCGCTTCTTTAGACGGAGAACAGGTCGCGACGTAACGAGTCGCCCAATCGGCGCCCTTGCGAAACGCTTGCGGCGAAACGGAATCGCCCGTCAATCCTCGACGGCGCAACTCGTCGAGAAAAAGTCGCGTCGAGCGATCGTTGGGATTGTTTTTCGAATATTCTTCCAGCGCGACGATTTGCTCGCGCGCCGCTTGCCTCGCTTCCGCGACCGTTCGGTCGTAACGCGGCCAATAATTCTTTTTAGCGACGACGCTTAATTTTTCAATTTCGGCAATCAGCGACTCGACGCGCGTCGACGCGACCGCTTCGGCGTCGGTCGCTTCGACGGAAGACGCCGAGACGGCGTCGAAACCGACGACGCTTCCCCAAAGACAAACCAACGCCAAAAACCATTCTTTTTTCATTTTATCAATCTCAAAACGATAAACGTTCCCGTTTCTTTCGAGCGCCGCCTCCGCGTAAGGCCGAGTTCGTTCGACGCGCGACCGTCCTCCGAAGAGAACGTCGTTTAAGCCATCGTCTTTTTTCGAACGTTGAATCGAGAAAAAGCCCGCCAAACTTCCGAGCTTCTCGCTCGCGCCAAAGGATTTCGCCGGTTTTAACGATTACGCCGCCGACGTCCGTTTTTTTCTTCCCCTTGCGACGCGTCCTTCTCCAAATTTCCGCTCTTCGATATTTCCTCTATACCGCTCAAATCCCGCCGCTCCCGCGTCTTTTTTAATCGTCGTTCTTTCCGCGTCTTGCCTTTTGTTTCTTGTTCTCCAACGTTCCGAAGGCAAAAAGTGCAAAAAATCGCGATTTTTCCGAAAATCGGGGTTTTCAAGTCTAAGCCTATTCGTTATGATAGAGTCGTCGACGCAAAGAGAGCGTCGATCCGCGACGCCGGCGAGCGCCCTCGTTCGCCGCGCGGGAGACGAACGGCGCGACGGCGTATTCGGTCGGTTCCGAATCGCGACCGCCGCGCGCCCCTCAATCTCCTCGAGAACAAAGGCAAAAGGAAGTGCAAATTCACCCGCTAGCGTATGTCGGGCCGAACGCGAAAATCGGCCGAGACGTTCAAATCGGCCCGTTCTGCGTCGTCGAAGACGGCGCGACGATCGGCGACGGCTGCATTTTGGAAGCGCGCGTTTCGATCAAAAAAGGCGTCGTTCTCGGCAAAAACAATCACGTCTTCGAAGGCGCGGTCATCGGCGGGCTCCCGCAATGCGTCGGCTTGAGCGAAGAAGACTGCGGCGGCGTTATTATCGGCGACGGTTGCGTCATTCGCGAAAACGTTACGATTCACCGCTCGATGCGCGTCGAAGACTCGACCGTCGTCGGGAACGACTGCATGTTAATGGCGAACGTTCACGTCGCGCACGACTGCCGCGTCGCCGACGAAGTCATTATGGCGAACAACGCGATGCTCGCCGGACACGTTTCGGTCGGTCGCCGCGCGTTCGTTTCCGGAGCGGCGGGCGCGCACCAGTTCGTTCGCATCGGCGCCTACGCGATGGTCGGCGGTCAAGCGCACTTGGTTCGCGACGTTCCTCCGTTCGTTACGGTCGACGGCCTTTCGAGCCAAGTCGTCGGTTTGAACTCGGTCGGTTTGCGCCGCGCCGGTTTCTCGACCGCCGACGTTCGCAAGTTGAAGGCGATTTACCGCGTCGTTTATAAGAGCGGGCTCAACTGGCGCGAAATCGTCGAAAAGATCGAACGCGAACACACCGAAGGCGTCGGGCTCGAAATGGCTCGCTTCCTCGCGACGACGACTCGCGGAATCACCGCCGAACGCGCCGTTCTCCCGACCGTCGGCGAAGCGCGCGGCGCCGCTCGCGAAGCGGACAAAGCCGACAAAGCGGGCCAAACGGACGCGAGTCAAGACGCGAACGCCGAATCAGACTCGATTCAGCTCCGCGTCGTCGACGAAAACGGCGCGTCGCTGTTGCCGCCGCCGTCGAAACGCCGCGTCGTTTGACGTTTTCGCGTCGTTTTTCTTTTAACGTATTGGAGGCCGCGTCGTTTTGCGTCGACGCGGTCTTTTTTTGTCGCGGGACGGCGCCGACGGCGAATCGTTTTCGGGCGCTTGCGTCGGCGACGAAAAAAGATTATAATCTTAAACGTCCGGTTCCGCTCGACGGCGCCTGTTTTCCCCCTTAATTTTGCGAGGATTTTCCCCGATGGCTCTCAAATCCGAATTGGAAGAAAACCCGTTCGAACCGCCGATCGACGACGATTTTTTGAAAACGGCGCTCGAATATCGCGACAATTTTGAAAACGACGAGGCGTTTCGCGAAGCGCTCGCCGTTTGGCCGCGTTGTCCGGACTGCGGTCGCCGCCGCGTTACCCGCTGCCCGGTCTGCAAAACGTCCGGGACGCTCTTTCCGCTCGGCGACAATAACTTTTGGGACTTCCGCTCCGACGAAGAAAAAGCGCGCGACGCCGAACTTTTCGACGAAGAGGAAAATTTCGGTTGTTCTTGCGGTTGCGGACGGCGTTCTTCCGCGTCGCGGCGCCAAAATCGCGCTTGGGCCGACGTCGGACGTTCGAAACGCGCCGTCGAAGCGGAACCGGCGGAACAAAGCGGTCGCGGAAGCGGCGGAGGTTGCGGCGACTCTTGCGCTTGCGGAAGCGGGGAAACCGGCGGCGACGCGGCGGCGAAAACGCAAGAGCCGGAAAACCTTTTCGAAAAGGGGTTCGTCGCCGTTTGTTACGTCTGTTCGGAGGCGTTCGTTCCGAAATTCCCGAAGCGTTGCGAATGGTGCGATTTCGAGTTCCCGGACGGCGAAGAGCCGACGGAAAATTCCGAAACGCCCGCCGACGTTCTCGCGTTCCTCGCTCGTAAAAAAGCGGAGGAAGCGGACGATTACCTCGACCAGCCGCCGTCGCCGCAACTTTATTGGACGTTGGTCGCGATGGGCGTCGGCGCGCTCCTTTTTTGCGCTTACTTCCTTTTTTTGTTCCGTTAACGCGAACCCAACCGTCGTTTTCAACGTTAATTAAATTTTATTTCAATTAACGTTCCGGCGCGCTTTCGTTCCTTTCGCGCCGTTCGATTTCGTTGGAACGTTTTTGGAGTTTTCGTCGATGCAACGCGTCTTTTTCGATTGGTCGCGCCCGTTTTTGCCGCAAGTCGCTTCGTTTGTCGTTTCGCGAGAGACGGCGCGTTTACGAACGCAAAATCCGCCCGAATCCTCCAATTTAACGCCGACCGCCGCGCCGCAACCTCCTTCCTTCGACCTCGGCGACCTTGTTTTCGTCTTGCCGGGCCGTCGCGCGATCCGCACCTTGGAGGCGTATTTGCAGTTGGAAGTCGAACGAGCGATTCAAGTCGGTTCGATCGCGCCCGACTGGACGCCGCCGACGTATTTAACGGTCGGGGCGGCGCCGGAATTCCTTTATCCGCAACGGAAACGAATCGCCGCTCGTCCGACGCGTCTCCTCTGCATGCGTCGGGCGTTGCGCGAATTTTCGGACGCCGATCCGGAAAAAGTTCGCGCGTTAATTCGAACGCTCCCGGCGGAGTCGAACTGGGCGGCGCAACTCGAATTGGCGCAAATCTTCGTCGACCTCGCGGACGAGCTCGCGTCGGAGAACCGCGACTTCTCCGCGGTCGCCGCGTCGACGCGACGCCGGAACTTGCCGGAAGAGACGGAACGTTGGGAGTCGCTCGGTCAAATCGCCGCGCTTTACCGCAAGGAGTTGGCGCGCTTCGACTTAACCGACCTCAACCTTGCGCGAACGGCGGCGCTTCTTAGCGGCGAAATCGGCGTTTCGGTCGGCGGCGGGTTCGAAAACGGCGCGTCGAAACGTTATATCGTCGTCGGCGCGGTCGACTTGAACCGCCAGCAAAAGGCGATTTTTGAAGCGTTGGGCGACCGCGTTTCGTTCTTCGTCTTCGCGCCGGAATCGCTCCAAGACCGCTTCGACGAGTTCGGCGTCGTCGTCCCGGACGCTTGGGAAACCGCCGAAATTTCGATTCCCGACCGCCGCTTCTTCCAAGTCGACGGTCCGGTCGAGCAAGCGCAAGCCGCCGCGCTCCTCGTTCGCGAACTGTCGAAAGTTCCGGTCGAAAACAACGCAAACGGCGAAAACGCCGACGCGAACGCCGCCCCCGATTGGCGATACGAGCCGATTCCCGCCGACTCGCTGACGATTGGCGTTCCGGACGCGGAAGTCGTTCCGTTCCTCGAACGCTCCCTCCGCGACGTCGGATACGAGACGATCCGCGCGCAAGGTTCGCCGGCGACGCAAAATCGCGTTTTTCAGCTGTTGCGCAACGTCGCCGACTATCTCGAAACGCGTTCTTTTTCGGCGCTTGAAGAGTTGGCGCGCCGCTCCGACGTCGAGGAATACTTGATTCGCAACTGGCGGTTCGTTTCGCTCGACGACGGTCGCTCCGGCGCGACGGAAGCGGAAGAGTCGGCGGCAAACGCTCCGTCGGTCGTTCCCGGCTCCGCGCTCGACGAAGCGGAGGACGGCGTTTGGTTCGACGACGAACTTCCGCCCGATTTCGGCGACGACGCCCCGTTCGACGAAGACGCGGAACTCGCCGACGTTCCCCTTAATATTAACGACGCCGAAACGTCGACCGACGCGAGCGCCGACGAGTCGACCGAAACGCCGTTCGTTCCCGGCGATTGGCTCTCCGAGTTCGACCGTTACCGCGCGACCTTTTTGCCGACTCGCGTCGACGGGCGTTGGTTCGAGTACAAGAACGAAGACGCGCCGCGCCAAAACGCCGAATTTCGCCTCTTGCGCAAGGTCGCGCTCCTTATCGAACGCGCGCTCGAACCGTTTTGCGATTCCGACGCGCCGCCGCTCCAACGCGAAAAACTCGCCGCCGTCGAACCGACGTTCAAGCGTTCCCCCGTCGACGCGCAAACCGGGAACCTCGACGCGCTAAAACTCGACGCCGCCGACTTTAACGCCGACGAAACGGACGACGTTTTCTCCGGCCCGCTCGCGTTCGCGAAAGACGACTTCGCCGAAAGTTTCCGTTGGAAAACGAACCAGCGCCGCCTTCCGATCGCCGACTGGGCGCCGATTCTCTCGAACTTCCTTTGCAAAATTTACCCGGAGCCGGAACCGGGCGCTCGAACGTCCGAAGCGGTGGCGCAAGTCGACGCGTTCTTCGCCGCGATCAACCAAGAATTCGACAAGTTCGAAGCGATTCCGCAAGAGTTGACCGCCGACGCGACCGGCGCCGACGCGATTCGAACGATTTTGAAGGAACTCGCGAAAACGACGATTCCGCCCTTCCCCGCCGCCGACGTCGTCGAACTGCAAGGTTGGCTCGACTTGGCGTTCGACGACGCGCCGAACTTAATCTTGACCGGGTTCAACGAAGGAATCGTTCCGTCGTCGAAGTCGAGCGACCTCTTCCTTCCGAACGAAACGCGCCGCGAACTCGGGCTCGAAGACGCGCGCCGACGGTTCGCTCGCGACGCTTGCCTTACGTCGGCGCTCGCCGCGTCGAAGCGGAATTTCTTCGTCGTTTTCGGGCGACGCTCGCTCCAAAACGACCCGAAAACGCCGAGTCGGTTCGCGTTCGCGACGACGCCGGAAAACGTCCCGCCGCGCATTTGCCGTTTCTTCGCGGGCGGCGGTTCGAACGATCTCGCCGAACTCGAAGCGCGCCAACTCGGGCGCCCGTTCCCGAAAGCGCCGCCGGTCGCCGACGCCGGAAACGACGTTGAAAACGCAACCGCGAACGCGGACGCCGAAAGCGTCGAAACGCCGATTCAACCGACGTCGACCGAAAGCGCCGAACCGGTTCTCGCCGTCGGCCCGACGTCGCCGTCGCCGTCCGAAGCGCCGCGCCCGGTCGGGTTTAGCGTTCCGATTCTCCGAACGACCGGCCCAGCGCCGAGTAAAATGAAAGTAACGGAATTTCGCGACTTTTTAGCTTGTCCGTACCGATATTTCCTCCGCCGCGCTCTCAACCTGCGCGCCGCGGCGCCGGAAACGACCGCCGAAATGAACGCCGCCGCCTTCGGAACGCTCGCGCACGACGCGCTTCGCGACTTCGGCGTCGCGCCGGAAATTTGCGATTCGACCGACGCCGACGCGATCTCCGCTTGGTTGAGCCAACGGCTCGACGTCGTTGCAAGTCGTTATTTTAACGAGCTTTCGTCGCCGTTCGTTCGGGTTCAAATCGAGCAAATTCGCTCGCGTCTCGACGCGTTCGCGCGTTGGCAGGCGCTTTGGCGGCGCTCCGGTCGACAAATCAAGTTCGTCGAAGCGTCGCCGCGTTCCGGCTCGATTACGTTCGACGTCGGGGGCGGGCGTCCGGTCGAGATTTTCGGTCGACTCGACCGAATCGATTACGACCCGCGCGAAAACCGTTGGTTCGTCTTCGACTATAAAACGTTCGATACGGCGAAGGAGGGCCGCCCGTCGAAAGAGCCGATTTCGGAGTTCGCGCCGGACGTTTTCGACGACGAAACGCAAACCGCGCTCTTCACGACGCGACTCGGCAACGTCGCCGACGACAAGCACCGCCGTCGAGCGAAACCGCGTCTCTCGGCGCCCCTTCGAACGCTCGAAAAATTCGGGATAACGCCCGCGCCGAACGTTCCGCAAACGACGCAAAGCGCCGACGCTTCCCGCTTCCCGCAAAGCGCCGCGTTCCCCCAAACAACGCAAAACGCCGTTCCTTCCCAATCGACGCAAAGGCCGCCAAGCGCCGCGCTCGACGAAGAAACCGGCCCGACGTTCGATTGGGTCGACTTGCAACTCCCGCTTTACCGACGTTTTTTCCGGGAAATTTTGTTCGAATATTACGACGGCGCCCGCTCGCGGGAAGACCTCGAAGCAACGAAAGTCGCGTTGGGGTATATCGTCTTGACGAAGGGCGCGAAAACGCAAGCGTTCGGCGGACCTTGGACGGAGCGCGACCTTCGAAGCGCCGACGCGACCGCTTCCCGCGTCGTCCGAACGATTCGCCGCCTTTGGAACGGCCCGATCGACCCGAACGCCTACCTCGACCCGAACGACCCGAGCCAAGGAACGATCCTCAACCCGAAAGCCCCGCCGTTCAGCGAAGACCTCTCGCCGATCACGCTCGACTATTTAACCGACTGACCGGCGAACCGTCGCGCTCCGTTTTCCGTTCCAAGCGAGACGCAAGCGCTCCGGCGGCGCTTTAGAACCCGACGCCGGACGGAATATCCTTGGAGGCTTCGCACGAAACGTTTTTCGCGTCGAACTTGCCGCCGTCTTCGACGGTCGCGACGGCGGCGACGTCTCTAAACGTCGCGTCGGTCGCGACGCACTTGCCGCCGACGCAACGGACGCCGATTTCGCCGCCGGAAATTTTCGTTCCGTTTAGCGCAAGCGTCCCTTTGCCGTTCGCTTCGACGCCGGAGCGGCAAAAACGGAACTCGCCGCCGCGAACGGTCGCTTGGCCCGCGACGGAAACCCCGGTTTCGCAATGATCAAACGTCGCGCCGTCGATCGCGACGACTCCGGAAACGTCGACGCCGACCTCGCAATCGCGAATTTCGCCGCCGCGAACGGTCGCCTCGGCGCCGTCGAGAACCTCGATTCCCGTTCGGCAGTCGGCAATATTGCAATCGACGATCTCGCATCGGGGCGTCGCGCCGTCGTCGCCGATCGTTCCCAACCGGACGCCGCCTTCGCCCCGGTTTATCTCGACCGGAACCGGAACCGGAGCGGGGGCCGCGCCGAGAACGTCAAAATTCGGCGCCGCCGGAGCGGGGGCCGGCGCCGCGCCGAAAGCGCCCGCCCGGGCCTCCTCTTTCCCCAACCCGAGCAAATCGCCCAAGGCGCCCCTCAACCGGCAATTCGTCAACGTTGAAAGCGCCGACGTTCCGGATATTTCGACGCGCCCGACAAATTCGCAATTTTTCGCGTCAAGCTCGCCCGCGCCGTCGGAACCGACGCAAATCGCGCCGAACATTGAATTCGTCGAAAGAACGCGGCAGTCGGCAAGTTCGCAACGCCCGGGCCAAACGCAAATCAACGCGCCGCCGAGTTCGCTTTCGCCGCCTTTCTTCTCTTCGCGAACAAAAACGCAACGCGTCGCTTTGAAGACGGAAGTCGCGTCTTCGCAACAAACGGCGGCTCGCTCTCCTTCGGCGACGACGGCAAGGTCTTCGACGCAAAGCTCGGCGCCGCGTCCGACCGTCGACGCCGCTTCGAGGCGAACGTCGGAAGATTTCCCGCTTTTGCCGACGAGCGTTAAGCGTTTCTTTTCAAGTCTCGGCCCCGTTTCTAAGGTTCGGCCCAATCGATACGTTCCCGGTTCGAGCGCGATCGTTTCGCCGTCGACCGCCGTCGCAAACGCTTTTTTCAGCTCCGCGGCGGTCGCGACGACGCGGTCGAAGTCGCGCCTCGGCTTGTGATTCTTGGGAACGACGAACTCGTCGTCCACCCGAACGATCGGAAAAGTCGAC
>JAZNJF010000140.1:0-1991 GCA_045577885.1 Thermoguttaceae bacterium
AACAGAGGAGCCAGTAAGCGCCCGCGTTGCCGCCCGTTTGAACCGAATGCAACGCGCCGCCGACCATAAAGAAGAACGCGACCGACAGCAAAACGAGACCGATCCCGAATTTCACCGGGGTCGACGGTTCAAGGCCGCGACGGCGCAAAACGCCCCAAAGGATGTTGAAAAGCGGCGCGAAAATGACGACGCAGAACGGGTTGACCGATTGATACCAAGTCGTCGGGAAGGTGTAAATCGCCGTTTTCTTGTCGACGTTTTTCGCTTCGTCGGCGAGGAAGGCCGCTTGACGTTTTTTGATCGCGTCTTGACGGAACCCGGCGAGAAGCGCTTGACCTTCGGCGGACTCGGCGTCGATTTTTTCTCCGCTTTCGGCGACGGCGGCTTCGACTTGCGCGGCGAGCGCGGCTTCGCGGGCTTGCCCTTCTTTAAGGAGCGTTTCAAAGTTGGAAATCGGGAGTTCGAGCGAGTCTTGGCCGGCTTTGACGCGAGCGCCGTTCGCTTTGTCGAGGGCGAATTTCGCGCCGTTGAACGCGGATTTCACGGCGTCGAACGCGACGGCTTCCGGCGAGTCGGCGGGCGAATCGGCGAAGAGTTGTTCGACGGTTTCGAGATTGACGTCTTTAACGAAGAGCGCGGCGCCGAGTTTCGCGGCGGCTTCTTCCGGGAGAGCGTCGAGCGCGACGTCGAGTTTGAGCAACGCGTCGCGAAGTTCGTTCGTCAAAATTTTCGCGTCGAGTTCGTCTTGGTTCGCGAGGAAGCCGGGGAAGGCGGTTCCGACGGCGGTCGGAACTTGGCGGTTCGTTTCTTTTTTCGCGAAGATGTTGAGCGCGGTGCCGGCTTGTTCGAAGACGGACCAGAACGCGATGCAGAAGAAGGTCAGCGTCAAAATGACGGCGACGCGGTCGATTTCCGCTTTCGTCAGTTTCGACGGGGCGGTCGGTTGCGGCGCGGCGGTCGAATCGGCGTTTTCGGCGTCCGCTTTCGGCTCGGCGGTCTTCTTTTTCAGGAGGCCGACGTTCGGCAGGTACTTCGGACGCAGGAGCGAATAGGTGGTGAGCCCGAAAACCATCCCGAGGCACGCGGTCAGGAAGCCCCAGTGCCAGCTGACTTTTTCGCCGATCGAACCGGCGACGAGCGGAGCGAGGAACGCGCCGACGTTAATCCCCATATAAAAAATATTGAACGCGTCGTCGCGGCGCGGGTCGTTTTTCTCATACAATTCGCCGACCATAACGGAAATACAGGGCTTGAAGAAACCGTTCCCGAGGGTGATCAGGAAGAGGCCGAGAATGAAGCACCAGAACGCGGCCGGGGCGCTGTCCGGCGTGATCGTCGCGTGCGCGCTTTGGCGGAAGTATTCCGTGTAGAAGAGGCAGAATTCGCCGAGCGCCATCAAAGAGCCGCCGAGGAGAACCGAGCGGTGTTGGCCGAGGAATTTGTCGGCGATGAAACCGCCGAAGAGCGGGAAGAAATAGACGAGCCCGGTGAACCAACCGTAAAGTTTGTTCGCGTCGCTTTCGCTCCACCCAAAGCCCGGGTTCGAGTCGGTCAACGTCGAGATGAGGTAGAGAACCAACAGGGCGCGCATTCCGTAATAGCAGAAGCGTTCCCACATTTCGGTGGTGAAGAGAGCCCACAGCCCTACCGGGTGCCCTAAAAATTCCTTAGCGCGCGGGGCGTCGGTTGTTTTAGCGTTCGACACGGTTATCCTTTATCCTTCCAATAAAACGCTCATAAAAGCGCGGTTTAATAAAATAGCGTCGCAAAATCGGGCGCGACGGACGGTTCGAGCGTTTGCGAAACGTCTTCTTCGTACTATTGTAAAAATTTCCGGCGATTTTGCAATCGGCCCGCGCCCCAATTTCGACGTTTTTTTCACAATTTTTTGATTTTCTTGCCGACTGGCGCTCCCAAACGCCGCGTTTGCGCCCGACGTTCGCTTTCGTCGCGGCGCGCTCGGAGCGATGAAAGCGGCGTCCGACCGTCGC
>JAZNJF010000141.1:0-4224 GCA_045577885.1 Thermoguttaceae bacterium
GGCCGTCCGGACGCGGTTTTACCGGCCAACGCGCCGTCGAGTTGCACCTGCCGGGCGCGCCGCCGGTTCTCGACGCCGTCGTCCGTTCGATTTGCTCGACCGGAAACGCTCGACTCGCGCGTCGCGGCGAGTTCGCGCTCCGCGCTTTCCTCAACGGTCGCATCGACCTAACTCAAGCTGAAGCGATACTCGGCGCGATCGACGCCCGCTCCGACGGCGAACTCCAAACGGCGCTCGAACAACTCGCCGGCAACCTTTCCCGCGCGTTCGGCGCCCTTCGCGAAACGCTTTTCGACGTTCTTTGCAATCTCGAAGCCGGTTTCGACTTCGTCGAGGAGGATATCGAGTTCGTTTCGACCGACGAGATTCGAGCGCAACTCGAAAACGCGATCGCCCAAATCGACGAAACGCTCGACCGAACGCGCTCCCGGGGAACGCTCGACCGGGCGCCGCGCGTCGTTCTCGCCGGACTCCCAAACGCCGGCAAAAGTTCGCTTTACAACCGACTCGTCCAAACGTTCGGCGCGCAAAACGCCGCGACCGAAACCGCCGCCGCGCTCGTCTCCGACGTCGCCGGAACGACCCGCGACTATCTCGAAACGGAACTGACCGTCGACGACGTTTCGTTCGTTCTCGTCGACTCGGCGGGCGTCGAAAACGTTCGAGAAGCTGAAAAAACGGATGCGTTTGAAAATAACCAAAAAAGCGCCGATTTTCAAACAAATCAAACGCCGTCGGAAAACGCGTTGCAAAACGCGCCGTTCCAAGAATGCGAAAAAGACGTAAAAAGCGGAGAAAACGAAAAAAAAGCCGCGCCGTCGGAACGTTCGCCCCGCGAACTCGCGCAACTCGGTTTGAAACGCGTTTTCGCCGACGCGTCGCTGATTTTACGTTGTCGCGACGCCGCGTCGACCGACTTTCCGCCCGATTTCGGCGCCGAACTCGGGATTCCCGCCGACGTTCCGACGCTCGACGTCGCGACGAAACGGGACGACGCGGTCTCGACGGCCCCCAAAGAAGAAGAGCCGTTAAAAGAAAGAACGACGCTCGTCGCGAACAACGCAAACAACGCGGCGCAAGGGCTAAGCGCGCCGCTCGAAACGTCCGCCGCGACCGGTTTCGGCGTCGAAACGTTGGGCCGCCGAATCGCCGACCGGCTCCGCGCCGAAATGGAAAACGGCGAAATCGTCCCGTCGACCGCCGTCCGCTGCCAAGAATCGCTCCGCGAAGCGAACGACGCCCTGCGCCGCGCGCTCGACCTCCTCGACGGCGCGCTGTTCGACGAAGTTTTAGTCGCCGCCGAGATTCGCGTCGCGCTCGACCGAATCGGGCTCGTCGTCGGCGCCGTTCACACCGAAGATTTGCTCGACCGTATTTTCAGCCGATTCTGCGTCGGGAAATGAATTGCGGAAACGCAACGCCGGATTCGCGACCGAAATCTCGTCGTAATTCGCGACGGAAATCAAACCGAGCTGTTGCAGGAACTCAAGACGGGCGCCGACGTCGGAAATCGCGAAAAATTCCCGGTTAGGTCGTCCGCTCCAGTACATTCGGCGCGCGATTTCAAGGGTCGTCAACGGCTCCTCCGCTTCCTCCAACAACGCGAAAAGCCGCCCGTTGCGCCGCTCCATTCCGCGAACGACCTGCCGAACGCGGTTCGGAACGTCGAAAATCGGCGCTTCGTGCGCCGGAAGCGCGACCAATTTTCGCCCGGCGGCCCGTTCGCACCGCTCGCCGATTCGCGCCAACGTCCGCAACGATCGAATATAATTCCAAACGCCGGTTCGCGGCGTCATTCGCGACGGCCAAATTTGCGTCAACGTCTTCGAAAGGAGCAAGTCGCCGGTCAAAATAACGTCGTCGAGCTGAAACGCGAGGTGTCCCGGGGAGTGTCCGGGCAAGTAAAACGTCTTCAACGCGCCGAACGTTTCCCCGCCGAGGAGCGTTTTCGCAACCGGCGTCGACTTCGCGCGCCCCGGTCGGAACCCGAACCCGTCGAGAATCCCCGGAATCTCCGCTTCGTCGACGCCCGCTTCGCGCAAGAAATGAAACGACCGAACGTTCGAGACGCAAGCCTGTTCGTTAAACGACGCGACGACGCGACTTTCGAACGAATGCGACCAAACCTCCGCGCCGGTTCGCCGACGCAGTTCGTTCGCGCCGCCGAAATGGTCGATATGCGAGTGCGTCAGCAGAATCCGCCGAATTTTCTCCGGCGCGAAACCGGGCTCGAACTCTTCGCGAATCGTTCGAAACGCGCTTTCCAAGTCGGCGTTCGACTCGTCGCTTCCGCTCCCGGCGTCGATCAGCCAATATTCGGTCGGATTCGTCCGAATCGCAGGAGCGCCGACAAACCCCGCCGCAACTTCCGCGTTCGCGGCGTTTAAGGAACCGACGTTCGAGTCGGCGACGTTCGCGAGTTTCGTTTCGACCGCCGCTTGTCGAAGCGCGTCGTCCGTTCTTTCAGCGCTTTGCGTCGATCGCGTTTTTAACGGCGACGTTCCCTCGCCCGTCGAACGCGGCGGCGCGGTCGGGTCGGCGAACAAGTAAAGCGATCCCGGCAAAAAGGGCAAAACCCGCGCCCCAATCCGGTAAATAACGAACCCGGCGCGCGTTCGCAACCGCTCGACGCGACCGTCCGACGACACTTCGTCGCCAAAAATCTCGACGCGCCGCGTCGCCGCGTTCAGCCGATTCGCCGTCGCCGTTCGCTCTTCCATTTTTTGTTCCCTTCTCGTTTTTGCGGCCGTCCGACGCTTAACTCGTTTAGCGTCGGCGGTTTAAAAACGTCGACTTTTCAAACAAACGCGCGGACGTTCGACTTTGTTCGTCGAACGCCCGCGTCTCTAATTCGCCGCTTAGTTTCGCCAATCGTTAAAATCGATTCGTCCGAAACGCAAAACGACGCTAAATCGCTCGTTGGCTCCGGCGGTCAACGCTAATTCGCTCGTTGGCTCCCGGCGGTCAACATCAAGCGACTTTTTTCGGCGGCTCGAACCCGAGCGCGCGCCGTCGCGACCGCCTTCGTTTTGAGCTCGCGCAATTCCGGAGAAGTCGCCGGACGATCCAACGCGTCGTTAAGCGCTTGTTTCGCCTCGTTTAAGTCGAGTTCCGAGAATTTGCAAGCGCGCGTCGTCAAGAGCGACACAACGTCGTTCGCCGCTTCGACGAAACCGCCCTCGACGTACCAACGCTCGACCGAGTCGTCTTCGAGCGTCAAGCGCAACTCGCCCGCGCCCAAACGCCCGACGACCGGAGTGTGCCCGACGCCGATCGCGTATTCGCCGTCGTAAAGCGGAACGACGACGAACTTAGTCTCCCGGTCGACGATCGTTTTTTCCGGCGTTACCGCAACGCATTTCATTTTTTCAGTCTCCTCGTCGGAAGCGACGCGCCGTCGACGTCGCCTTTCTCGCCGAAAAGCGCGCCGACGTTCGTCTTTTCCGAGCGTTGCCCCTTCTTACTTCTTGCGAGCTTGCGCCGCCATTCGCTCCGCTTGCTCCGCCGCTTGCTCGACGGCGCCGACGTAAAGGAACGCTTGTTCCGGCAGGTGGTCCCATTTTCCATCGCAAATTTCGTTAAACGAACGAATCGTTTCCTTCAGCGGAGTAATTTCGCCCTTTTTGCCGGTGAAAACTTCGGCGACGAGGAACGGTTGCGACAGGAAGCGTTCGACGCGGCGCGCTCGGTGAACGGTCAACTTGTCGCTTTCGCTCAGTTCGTCGACGCCCAAAATCGCGATGACGTCTTGCAGTTCGCGGTACTTTTGCAACATCTGTTGAACGCGACGGGCGCACTCGTAATGCTCTTGCCCGACGTATTGCGGGTCGAGAACGCGGCTCGACGACGCCAACGGGTCGACCGCCGGATAAATCCCCTTTTCGGAGATCGAACGGTCGAGGTAAACGAACGCGTCCAACTGGCCGAACGCGGTCGCCGGCGCCGGGTCGGTCGGGTCGTCCGCCGGGACGTAAACCGCTTGAACGGAGGTGATCGCGCCGCGGTTCGTCGACGCGATTCGCTCTTGGAGCGCGCCCATTTCCGACGCCAACGTCGGTTGATAACCGACCGCCGACGGCATCCGCCCGAGCAACGCGGAAACTTCCGAACCGGCTTGCGAGAAGCGGAAAATATTGTCGACAAAGAGCAAAACGTCCGTCCCAAGATGGTCGCGGAAGTACTCCGCCATCGTCAGCGCCGACAACGCGACGCGGAGACGGGCCC
>JAZNJF010000142.1:0-5703 GCA_045577885.1 Thermoguttaceae bacterium
ACGGTTGTAGTCGCCCTCTACCGAGTGCTTGAGTGCGGATGCCGCAACTGCGAACTCGATGGCGTCCTGAGTGGACTTGCCGGAGAGGAGAGCGTAGATAAGACCGCCACCGAAGGAGTCGCCGCCTTATTTCAAACGTCCAAGAAACGCCGAGAAGCGTCGCGACATTTCACGACGCTCGACGCGGTTAACTTTTTGTCGGCGCGACGCTTATTTAGCGTCCTTTCGACCCCGCAACGCTAACTACCAACGCAAATTCGGATTCGCGACCGGAACGTTCGGCGACGCGACCGGCGCGTTTTCGCTCGGAACTTGCGCGACCATCGCTCGCGGCGGTTCCGCGACGCCGGGCGCCGCCGTCGAAACCGGAGCCGACGCCCCAAACTGCGGAGCGGAAACCGGAGCCGACGCGACGTTCGGAGTCGAGACCGGAGCGCCAACAGTCGGCCAACCGGCAAAATTTTCGGAGCCGTTAACTTGATTATAACCGGAATTTTGCGAATTTCCAGCGAATCGCGGCGTCCCTCCGTTTAAATTCGCAACGTTGGCGCCTTGTCCGCCGACATTATTGTTGTAACCGACATAACCGGCGCTATTTTCGCCGCTTAAAGTCGCGACGGCGGTCGAATTAAGCGACGCTGACGAATTTTTGTTCAAAAACCCATTATCCGCGACGGCCGTCGTTCCCGTTCCTAAATTTACGTTCGCCGTTTCCGCCGAAATCGTTTCGTTCGGCGCGCCCAACGTCGAACTTCCGTTCGGAGCGTCGAACGTTTCCGCGACCGTCGGCGCGTTCGCGCTTGTTTCCAGCTCGTCCCAAGTCGGAAAACGTTCGACGTTCGCCGTCGCCGAGTTTTCCAAACCGCGTTGAAAATCGACGCCGCGCCGCCAGCTCGAATCGTCGTTCCAACGCGCGTTCGAAGCCGGGTCCAAAGGCGCCGTCGATTCGGCCAAGTCGCCGCCGACGCCGTTCCCCCAACCGTTAGAACCCGCGGAACCGACGTTTCCCGCCAAAACTTCGCCGTTCCCCAAATCCGCCGAATTTATCGCGTTTTTCGTCGAACTCGGTTGCGCGATAAAGTCGACGCTTCTCGCGTTCGGGACGCTGCGCAACGTCGACGAATCGATCGTCGTTAACGCGCCGAGACTTGCTTCGTCCGTCGCCGCGTTTTGCGACGTTTCGACATTTTCGCTCCCCGTTTCAATTTCCGTCGCGGCAAATTTCGGGTCGTTCGGCTTCGATTCGCCGCTCGGCCAAATTGTCGCGCAAAAAACCCCCAAGCCGAACGCCGCCAACGCGACGCCGGAAGTTCGGAACGCGCCGCCGCGCAAAATTTCGCGCCAACCTCGACGTTCGCGTCGCTCGACGTTTCCGCTCGCAAACGTCGTCCAATCGGGCAACGTCGCGACGACGGCCGAACGCGGCGCGGCGTTCGCTTCGACGTTTTCGGTTCCTTCGGCGTTAAGCCAATCTTGCGCAAACGTTTCGCGGGCGTCGTCGGTCGCCGCGTCGAACGACTCGTTAATATTTTGCGCGCGCCCGACGGCGTCGTTTTCTTGCGTCATCGCGATCTGTCCTTCCGCGTCGAAAAGTTCGTTAAGAGAAAAAGAAAAGCGAGTCGCGGTTCTCGTCGTCGCCCGACAAAAGCCCTCCTCTTTGGTTATTTTCGACGTCTTGCGCTTTAAAATTTAGCGTTTTTTCTAATTATTCCGATTACGCCAATTTTGCCAGTCGTCTATTTAGCCCAAGGTTGAGAAAAAAACCGATTTTAACGTCTTCGTCTTCCCCATTGCAAACGTTAAAATCGGCTTAATCGTTATAATCGGCGCAAACTTTCGACGATCGACGGCAACTTTTAGCGCCGGCTTCGAGGCAACGCGCTTTTATTTTCGGAAAAATTCAACGACGCTCGCGACCAAATACTCTTGCTCTTCCGGTCGGAGTTCCGGGAAAATCGGAAGCGCGAGAACTTCGGCGGCGGCTTTGCGCGTTTCCGGCAGGTCGTTCGGCTTATATCCCAAATAGGCGAAGCACTCTTGCTCGTGCAAACCGAGCGGATAATAAATATCCGTTCCAATTTTCTTTTCCACCAAGAAAGCGCGCAACTCGTCCCGCTTGCCGTTAAAGACGCGAATAACGTACTGGTTCCAAACGTGTCGACGGTTCCCGACTTTTTTCGGCGTCGCGATAAATTCGCCCAACCCGGCGTCGGCGAAGAGCGCGTCGTACCGTTCGGCGTTGCGCCCGCGCGCTTCGGTCCAAGCGTCAAGGCGGGGCAATTTAACGTTCAAAATCGCCGCTTGATAAGAATCGAGGCGGCTGTTGATCCCGATTTCCTTATGATAGTAACGCGGTTCCATCCCGTGCGCGCGCAACAGTTTAACGCGAGCTGCCAACGCTTCGTCGTTGCAGACGACCATCCCGCCGTCCCCGGCGCCGCCAAGGTTTTTCGTCGGATAGAAGCTCAAACAGGACATGTCGCCCCAGTTGCCGACCGAAACGCCGTCCAACTCGGCCCCGATCGCTTGGCAAGAGTCTTCGATTAAGTAAACTTTGCGGCCGAAACGCTCCTCGGCGCGCTTCGCGATCGCTTGAAACGCCGGCATATCCGCCGCTTGTCCGAAGAGGTGAACGACGATAATCGCTCGCGTTTTCTCGGTAATTTTCGCTTCGACTTCCTTCGGATCGAGGTTCCAAGTCGTCGGCTCGATATCGGCGAAAATCGGCGTCGCGCCGACTCGCGGAACGCAACTGGCGGTCGCGAAGAAGGTGAAGGACGTAACGATCACCTCGTCTCCCGGTTCGACGTCGGCGGCCATTAGCGCCAACAGAAGCGCGTCGCTTCCGGAAGCGCAGCCGATCGCAAAGTTCGTTCGGGAGTATTTCGCGATATTTTCTTCGAGCTTTTTCACTTCCGGCCCGAGAATAAACATCCCGCTTTCGTTGACGCTCAGGAGCGCGGCGTTCATCGCGTCGCCCAACTCGGCGTATTGACGTTTCAAATCCAACAACGGAACGGAGGCGACGGGAGCGGACACGAGCAAACCTTTCTTTGAAATTCATCCAAAAATCAACGATCGTTTCCCGGCAAGTCGCGCGACGGCGTCGAGTCGAACGAACGGACAAACGCGCTTGCGCCGAGCGACAACCGTCGATCGCCCCGCCCAAACGCCTTTCCCTTTCTCATTTTTCCGCCGTTCGGCGCGCCCCGGTCGAAACGTTGAACCTCGCGACGCGTCGAAAACCGAAAACGATCCTCAAAGCGTTTTGAGGATACCGCAAATCGTTCGCCGCGTCAAGCGAAAAAATCGTTTTTTCCCGAAAAACTTCTAAAATCGTTTCTTTTCGCCAACTCTTTCCGTTTTCTCGACGTTCGCGACGCGAAACCCGTCAAAACCGTCGCGAGAATTAAAACCGCTTTTATGCGTTTCCGCGCGGCGGTCGGGAGAAACGTCAAAATTGAAAGAACGCGATTTTTATCGCGAAGAAAACGCCGTCGTCGAAAAAAAGTCGATATTTTATACCGACGTCGCGCGTCGTTATTCCGACGGCGCGACCGTCGGGATCGTTCAAACCCGCAAAACCAACAAAACCCTCAAACTCCGCGTTGACGCCGCTCGATCGACGCGGCGCGTCGTTTCTTTTCCCTTACGTTTCGTCCGTTCGTTTGCCGCTTTCCCCTTATAATCGATACAAACGTCCTATGTCGACATTTTCGCGCGCTTCGCTGACCTCCGCCGAAACCTTTGTTCCCGTCGAATCGGTTCCCGCGACGCCCTCCGCTCCTTTTTTTCCCGCGCCGTTGACCGTTTTTGAGGATTATATGTTCCTCGACTATTCGGCGACGTATCCGACGGCGATCGTTTGCCGCCTCCGTTTCAGCGGCCGCCTCGACGTCGCAAGGTTTCGCCAAGCGCTCGAAATCGCGGTTCGGCGTCATCCGCTCTTCGCTTGCCGCGTCGAAAAAATCGGCCGCCGCCGTCGTTGGGTTCCGGACGACGCCCCGCTCGATTTCGTCGAAGCGCGTCGAGAAACCGTCCCCGGCGCCGACGGAGCCGACTTTTTCGAAACCGTTCGCCCCCTTCGCCTCGACCGCGAGCCGGGCTTGCGAACGACCGTTCTTTGGGACGACGCTTCCGCCGACGTCGTTTTCCGCTGCCATCACGCGACTTCGGACGGAACCGGTTTGAAGTCGTTTATCGCCGACGCGCTCGTCGAATACGCGGTTCTTCTCGACGTTTTGCCTCCGAACGCCGAGCGACGCCCGCTTAACTTCGACGCGTTGCGCCGACGCGGCCAATTTGGCTTGACGTTAAAAAGTTACTGCCTTAACTATCTTCACACGACGGCGTCGACGCTCCGTTTCCTTTTCGGACGTCCGCGCGCTTTTACGCCGCTCGCCGACGCGCCTGAAATCGCGTCGTTCGACGCCGACGTCGCCGAAATCCGTCGTCGTCCCGACCTGTTGACGACCGCGCTAAGCGTCGACGCGACGCGACGTTGCATCGCGACCGCCAAACGCCTCGGCGTTACCGTCAACGACTTGGCCCTCTCCGCGTTCGTTTGGTCGCTCGACGAAATCCGACGGGCGCGCGGCGAAAGTCTCGGCGGTCGAACGCGAATCGCGACGCCGATCAATTTGCGCAACGAAAACCACTTCGCGTCGCCGGCTTGCAACGTCGTTACGATGACTTTCGTCGACTTCGGCCGTTCCGCGCGCCGGAATCCGCGCCGTCTCCTTCAAGCGACGCGCCGCAAAATGAACGTCGTCAAACAACGCGATCAGAAACACTTCCTCGACTTGGTTCTCAAGACCGGCGATTTTCTCGCGCGAGCCGTCGGCGGCGACCTTTCCCTCTTTTTGCGCTCGAACCAATGCCGCGCGACGGCGACGTTCTCGAACATCGGGCGCGCCTGCCTCGACGTTCCGCTCGAACGCGACGAAAACGGCCGGATTTGCGTCGGCGATTTAAGACTCGACGCGATCGAAAACGCGCCGCCGATTCGCAACCGCTCGCCGATTTCGGTCGCCGCGCTCACGTACGGCGAACGGTTAACGTTCGGCTTCCGTTTCGATCCGCGCTATTTAACCGACGCCGAAGCGCAAGCGTTCCTCGACCGATTCGCCGCCGCTTGCGCCGATTACTTTGAAACGACCGAAGGAAAAACGACCGACAAAACCAATTAAAATCTCAAAATCAAGAAATCGTTCGACGCGCGCCGCCTATTCGGAGAGCGTCGGGCGGTTAATCAACCGTTTCGAGACGCTTTTCAAAACGCTCGCCCTCGAACGCCGCCGCTCCGCGCGCCGTTAGAACCGTTAAAAACAAAAGAAGAACGAGAAAAACGAGAGCGAGAAAGGAGTCGCGCCGACCGTCAAACGTCGTTCGACGCGCCGCCGTTCGCAAGCCGCCGACGCGCAAAACGTCGGAAAAACTCGATTTTCGCCAACCGCGAACCGGGCGAAACGCCGAGCCGCCCCTTCACGTCCGCTTCGGAAATCAACGCCAACCAATCGCAAGAAGTCCGCGCCGCGACCCGATCCAACTCCTCGTTTTTGCAGTAAAAGTCGCGGAAACAGCGCGGTTTCGTATGATTCTCGACCAAACAACAAATTTGCTCGCGAAACTCGACCAAATCGGCGTCGCCGTCGTACCCGCATTTTTCAATCAAGAAGTCGGAGGCCAAGCGGTCTTAGGAAG
>JAZNJF010000143.1:0-3852 GCA_045577885.1 Thermoguttaceae bacterium
TGGCTACGATCCGACTTTCCGAAACGCGGTTGGCCGAAACGCTCCTCGCTTGCCCGAAATTCTCCGGCTACCTCTTCGGCCATCACCATTGGTGGACGATCGCAACGCAAGAAAACGTTCCGACCGTTTGTTTTCCGTCGATCGGCCACTGGGGCGATATGGGTTTCGTTAAGCTCAATTTGACCGAAAAGAACGCGATTTTCACGCCGACGATCGACGCGTATCTCCTGCCGGGCTGGCACACGCGCAAACCGGTCGAAGACGTTCCGGCGTACTTAGCGACGCTAAACGCCAAGATCGCGACGCTTCCGTTGCCTTCCGCTGCGCTAGAAAACGTTTGGACGGACGGGGGCGACGCGCGAACCGTCGTCGCCTCGGTTTGACGCGACTTTTTCTCGTCGCCGCGACAAGTTCGACGGCAAACAAACGCGGCGACGCTCCACCGGCGTTTTTCCTTGACGCCGCGACCTTAGAACGCGTCGTCGTTAAAACGATAAGTCGAGAATTAGAGGGGCGATAACAACCGCCAATAAAACAAGAACGCTCAAGAAGCGCGGCGCCGGTTTTCCGTTCGCCGCGCTTCTTTTTGGTTTGCGAATTACATTTCGAGAGAAATTTCCGTCTCGTTTGGACGACCGCGTTTACGCAAAGAGCGCGCGCATCTTTTCCAAGCCGACTTTCGCTTGTTCGAGCGGACTCATCTCCTTGCGGTAATTCGGGTTAAAGAGTTCAAGCGACAACGCGCCGTCGAACCCGTTCGCAAAGAGCGTCGCCAAAATTTCGCGAAGCGGCGCGACGCCGTCCCCCGGGAAGACGCGGTCGGAGTCGTTCAACTTTTCGCGCTCCGGCGTTCCCGGGTAGTCGTTCATATGGAAAATCGGCTGCGCTTTTCCGGAAACTAAGTTCAAGCTAGCGAACGAGTTGCCGCCGCGGTACAGGTGATAGGCGTCGAGCAGAAGCGCGGCGTCGGAACGGCCCGTTTCGGCGCAAATCGCCAACGCGTCGGAGAGTTTCCCGAGCGTCGCGGAGGCGCCCCAAACTTCGAGGAGCGGTTTCACCCCGATCGGTTCGCAAAGTTCCAAAACGGCGCGATACCGTTCGGCGACCGCGTCGACCGGGATTTTTTCGTTCGCGCCGGACGCCGGGGCCGCGACGCAAGCGCAACCGATCGCCGCCAACGCCTCCGCTTCGCGCTTCAACTGCTCCAAACCGTCGGCGCGGCGCTTCGCGTCGTCGACGATCCAAGACGCGAACCCGATTCCGCCCTCGACGCGCATCCCCTCGCCGTCCAACCATTTGCGCAACTCGGCCAACTTCGCGGGCGAGTAATCGTCGGAGTACGCTTGAAGCCGCATTAGCCAAATTTCGACCGAGCGGTACCCGGCGGCGCGCGCGATTTTCAGCTCTTCCATCAACGGCAGATTATACGACAAAATCGTTCCGGTATTCAAGCAGAAGCGTACTTTGCTCGCGTCCAACTTCGGCGCCGCCGCCTTTTCCGCGTTCGCGGCGTTCGTCGAAGCGGTTTCTTGCGCCGCCGTCGTCCCGGAAACGGTCGAAACGCCCAACGCGGCGGCCCCGATTCCTCCGGCGGTTAAAGTCCCTAAAAAAGCGCGTCGCGTCGAATTTCGATTCATTTTCTCGCTCCCGTTGCGTTAACTTCGTTTTTTTTCAAAAAAGACCGATAAAAGCGGGACGACGCGGCGTTTGCTCCGCGCCGTTTTTAATTTTCGTTCGTTTTCGTCGTTTTCTCGCCGGATTTTCGACGCGCTCCTTACAATCGCCGTTCGTTCTTTGACTATCGTTCAAAAACCAAACAAATCAAACGCGCTTTTCGGAACGCGTTTGCGCCCGACGCCGCCGTCCGTCGAAAGTCGCTCGACAAAACGCTCCGGCGCTATTCCAATTTATCCATTTTCTCCATTTCGCCGGAACGCAACGCCAAATAGCTCTCGTAACGGCGCGCGTCGAGCCGACCGTCGGCGACGGCGTCCTTCACGGCGCACGACGCTTCGCAAATATGCGCGCAGTCGGGAAATTTGCACAGATTTTCATACGGGCGCAAGTCGCGATAATACCCGACGACCTCGTCCGGGTCGAAGTCCCAAAGCATAAACTGCCGAATGCCGGGGGTGTCGACGACGTAACCGCCGAACGACAGCTTCAAGAGGCGGGCGGTCGTCGTCGTATGTTTCCCCTTATGATTCTCGCGGCTGACCTCGCCGACGCGCAAGTTCAAGCTCGGGTCGATCGCGTTGAGCGCCGACGACTTCCCGACCCCGCTTTGCCCGACGACGACGCTTTCCTTCCCGACCAAAAGCCGACGCAATCGGTCGAGGTTGAACCCGGTCTTCGCGCTAAAAAGGACGGTTTTGCACCCGGTTTTCGCGTACACGCCGACCAACGGCTGCAGCGACGCGGGATCCACCAAGTCGATTTTATTGATACAGATTACCGGTTTTATCCCGGAACGCTCGCAAGTAACGAGCAAGCGGTCGATCAGGTTCGGCTTCAAACGCGGTTCGGCGGCGCTCGTTACGATCAACGCCTGTTCGACGTTCGCGACGACGACGTGTTTGCGCTTCCAACTCGTCCGACTCAACGTTCCCCGACGCGGCTCGACCCGTTCGACGACGCCCTCCAAGCGCCCGTCCGGAAGTTGCGCGTCGCGGAAATAAACGCGGTCGCCGGCGACGACGACTTGCCGTTGGTTCGTCGACAACGTCTTCAAAATCCGCCGCGTCGCGCAAGAATAAACGCGCCCCTCCTCGTCCTCGACGTAAGAAACGAGCCCGTGCACCCGCAAAACGCGCCCCTTGCGGCAAACGCTCAAGTCGACGTCGGGCAAGACCGCGAAGTCGCCGACCTCGCCGGACGGGTTCTCCGCTCCGACGAACGTCCCGACGACGGTCCGCCGCCGCGTCGCTTCGCTCTTCCCAACGACGCGCTCTCCGCTCGACGCGTCGTCGACGGCGTTCGCGGATCCGCTAAAATCCGCGGAATCGCTCAAACCGTTATAATCGTCCGAATCGTTCCCAAACGTTTCGACGGCGTCGCGATTCTCGTTATAACGCCGCGTCCAGTCGACGACCCGCGTTCGGTCGTTGCGGTTCCTTTTGAAATCGACGCGAATTTTCGCCGATCCGCCGCCCTTTCGTTTTTTCGCGCTCAAATCAACCTCTCCGTCGTTTCGGCGTTCGGCCCGACGATTAAACGCGCCGCCCTTTACTTTAATCGTTACTTTAATCGTTTTCCCGGCGATTAAACGCGCCGCTCGCGTTTTAACCGTTAAAACCGGCGTCTTTTATCGTTCGCCGCCGCGCGACCGTTCGTTTCATTTCCGGCGACGTCGCGTTTTCGTCTTTTACGCTTCGTTTTATTTTCGTCTTCGCCGCGTTTTAAACGGCAAAATCGTTAAAACCGGCGCTATTTACAGCAATAGTCGACGGCGCGCGCCAGTTCGCTCTTCATATCGCGACGCGGCACGATACGGTCGATGAAGCCGTGTTCGAGCAAAAATTCGCTCGTTTGAAAACCGGCCGGAAGCTCCGCGCGAATCGTCGCTTTAATCGTTCGCGGTCCGGCGAACCCGATCAACGCCTTCGGCTCGGCGAAGACGAGGTCGCCCAACGCGGCGAAACTCGCGGCGACGCCCCCCATCGTCGGGTTCGTCAAGACGGAAATGAAGAGGCCGCCCGCTTTATGGAAACGCGCCAGCGCCGCCGACGTTTTCGCCATCTGCATCAGCGACAAAATCCCTTCGTGCATCCGCGCGCCGCCGCCGGAACCGGAGACGACGATCAGCGGCAAGTTTTGCTCCTGCGCCCGTTCGATCGCTCGCGTCAGTTTTTC
>JAZNJF010000144.1:0-5420 GCA_045577885.1 Thermoguttaceae bacterium
AACTCGACCATCAAGAGGCAACGACGTTCTTCGCGGCCCGGGAGCGGGAAATATTCCGATTTTAACGGTTTTTCTTTCGAGAGAACGCCGATACCGTATTTTCCGCCTTGGAAATCGATCGCCGGACCGAACGTCGCGTTCATCTTCGCTTCCTTCGCGATTTCTTCGAGAACGTCGCGCCCCTTCGAGCGTTTCGTTTTGGAGTCGAGTTCTTGAAGCGCGACGACGTCCGGGTTCAGCGCGGTTAACGTCTTGGCGATTCGGGCGAAATCGGTTTTGCCGTCGAGACCGATCGCGTTGTGAACGTTGTACGAAACGAGCGTCAGCGTCGAGGTCGGTTCCGCCGCGAAGAGCGTCGAAGCGGTCGCCGCGCAGTAAACGACAAACGCCGCGAACGCGCTAACCGACGATTTGAAAATGAGTTGCGAAAGTTTCATTGAGCGGGCCTCCCAGCGCGAACGAGCGGTCGCGGAAAAAAACGGCGAACCGAGCGCGTTCGCGGAGCGTTGAAGGGAACGGAAATCTTGCCGAAGCGTTAAAATCGTTAGGATCGCTTTTCGGACGGCGCGGCGTCGTCCGCCTCCGCTTCCGCCGCCCACTCGGCAAGCGTCGCCGCGATTTTGCGGTCGAGTTCGTCGATGCGGCGGAGAAGTTCGTCGTGTTGCGCGTCTAAACGAACCATCGTGTCGTCGGTTTGCGCTTGCGTCATACGGCGTCCTTAAAATAAAAAACGGCGGCGAATTCGGTTTTGCGCGGGAAACGAAAAACGAAAACGACGGCGAAGAGAAAAACGGGAAACTGTTTGAGGAAAATGAAGCGGAAATACGCTTCGAACGTCGCTTTGAACCGCGACTTTCGGAATATCGGCTCGGCAAAGACGGGACGACGAATTTTTTTCTTTTTATCGCGAGAATCGGCAAAAGAGGAAAGGTCGACGCTTCTTGCGTATTTTAACAGAACGGGAACAACGCCGCGAAAAAGAGAGCGTCGGCGGAAGAATAAACGAACGAGAATAAAAAAGTCGCCGTTAAAAAACGACGACGTAAACTCCCCGACGCCGCCCGCTCGACTTAACGCGAGAGAGAAACGGGCGGCGATAAAGGGAAAAAACGGTGAAATCGTTAAAATCGATCAGATTTCAACGCGACCGCGCTTTTGAACGGCTTCGATTTCTTTATGGCAAATCGTAACCGCGTCGCGAGCGAGGGCGCCGTCGAGAATCGCGGACGGTTGGCCCGAAACGAACGCGTCGCGAGCTTCGGTCAGTTCGTTGACGAACGGCGTAATATCGTCGCCGGCCGGGAATTCCGGTTTTTCGACTTTCGCGTCTTCTTGCGTGTCGCCGAGGATGACCGTAACGGGCGTTCCGGTGAACGATTCGCAAATGATCGTCGCTTTTTCAAAGTGAACTTCGTACCCGTGCGTGAACGGGCGGCCTTGTTGCATAATGTTGCCGCTCGTCGCGGTAACGACCAAGTCCGGATCGTCGTAAATGAATTGGGTGTTGAAGTATTGCGGAGCGTCGCCGCGGAGACGACCGACGCTTTGAACCGCTTTCGGCATCCCGAAAAGAGCGCGGATGTAGTGCGCGTCGTGAACGTGCAGGTCGGGCATCGGGCCGCCGGCGCCTTCCATCGAGTAGAAGCGGTCGAGGTTGAGCCAGAACGGGTTCGAGGTAACGCGAGTGAAGTTCCCGCCGAGGAGTTTGCCGTATTTGCCGGATTTAGCGGCTTCGAAGACGTAATTGTGCGAGTCGAAGAACGGGAGGACGTGCCCGATGAGGAGCATTTTGCCGTTTTTCTCGGCGGCGGCGACCATTTCGACGCCTTCTTCGGCTTTCAACGCGATCGGTTTTACGCAGAAGACGTTTTTACCGGCGTTCAGCGCGGCGATCGACGCGGCGGCGTGTCCGGCCGGCGGGAGGCAAACGTCGACGACGTCGACGTTTTCGTCGGCGAGCATCGCGTCGAGATTGTCGTAAGTCGCGATTCCGGTCAAGTCCATTTGTTGACCGGCCGGGCCGAAGTTGCCCTTAATTTTCGTCCAGTCGCCGGTCAGGCGTTCCTTCGCGTACGATTCGCAAAGCGCGACGACCTTCACGCCGGGGATGCGTTGATACGCGAGGTAGTGAATCATCCCCATAAAACCGATTCCGACAATACCGACTTTAAGCATTATGCGAGCCCTTTTTTCGTTATAATCGTTAAATTTTCATTAAAATCGCGAACGATAAGCAAACGACGACGCGTTCTCGACGCAAGGAGAACGCGGTCGACCGCGGCGACGGAACGAACGGTTCGCGTTATTCGCGGCGCGGAGCGACTCCGGCGGCGGGCGAAAAATCGAGCGTCGCGTTCCAACGAGCGTTCGTTAGTATACACCTTGCGAGGGGGGGAAGTAAAGCGTTTTTTTCCCGTTTTCGCGATTTTTTCTCATTTTTTTTCGTTTCGACCCGCGCGAACGGAAAAGTTTGCCGCTTTTTGCAGAAAAATTGTCGGAAACGCTCGAAACGGCGTTTTCTTGCGGAATTTGGGCTGGACGCGGTCGACGTTTTTCGGTATCTTAGCGACGTTGCGGCGGAGCGGAGCGGCGGTTTCGTTTCGTCGGTCGCGTCCCGACTTTGTTTGTCGACGAAAAAGGTCGGAATTTCCGGCGGTCGGAACGGCGGGCGCGCGGCGTTAAAATCGAAAAAAACGTTATTGACGAAAGAATTAGAAGAATGCGAAACGATTTATCGAAGGCGTCGCGGGCTCGACGTTTGCGATTTGCGGCGGCTTGGGGCGCTCCGGCTCTTCTCGCGACGGTTTCTTGGGCGATTTCCGACGCGGCGGCCGAGGAAACGGGGGCGATCCGTCAAGCGGTCGCCGTCGAGGCGAACGGGAACGAGACGTCCGCGACCGCGAAAATTGTTCAAACGGCGGCTCAAACGCCGATTTCCTCCGAAACGGGCGCTCGACTCGGCTCCGCGGGTCGAAAAACCGGGGAACGCACGAAAGGCGGGCGCTTGGCGGAAGAGCTGGAAAATTTGCCGAATTTAGGGGTTAGAGCGGTCGACGAGACGGAAGTCGAGCACGCTCCGCACGGCGCGTCCCTTTTCGACGTCATGCCGGGAACGACGAAGTTCGCCGATTTGAAGAAGAATCCGATTCTCGCGAAACCGGTCGCGGAAGAAGTCGTCGACGGTTACGAAGTCGCGACGTATCAGCCGCCGACCCTTCCGGATACGACGATTCAAATCGTCGGGATTAAGGGCGTCGTCGAGATGATCATGATCAATTTAGGCGAACCGCGCACCGAAACGGACGCTCGCAAGGTCTTCGCCGAGGAGATTAAGGACTCGCGCCCGATTCTCGTTCCGGATGAAATTGGGAACTTTAGAGAAGTTTTTCCGGAAAAAGGCGTCGCGTTCGTCTTGGAAAAAGGGGACAATCCGGCGATTCCGAGCGACCGCGTCGTTCAGATCGTCGCCGAAACGGTTAAGGCGGAATATTTCATTTTGCGGGCCGAGCAGGAGTTGAAAACGTCGCTGAAAAACGCTCGCGACGACGCCGAACACGCGCTGTTGCACGAGAAAAACTCGCCGGGCGCGCACTGGATTTTGACGAAAACGCACCTCGCGGTCGGCGATTTCGCGAACGCGCGGCGGCACATCTTCCAAGCGATTAAGATGAACGACTCGATGGCGCAGTTCCACCTGACGCTGATCGACGCGTTGATTCAGTCGGGCGAGATCGACGCGGCTTCCCGATATATGGAGGCGGTCGAAGACGCGTTCGTCGAACACCCGCTTTACCAAATCGAAGGCGTTCTGCTCGGCTCGGCTCTGAAGCGCGAAGCGGCGGAACCCGATTACGACGGCGCGATTTCGCTCGGTCAAAGCGCCTTGAAGATGTTGAAAACGCTCGGCGAAGCGAACCCGACCGCCGACGTGATCGCGGCCGGAAAAGCGCTCGAAATGCGGGCGAACCTCGCCGTCGCGCTGGCCGTCGCGCGCAAGAGCTGGAAAGACCCGAGCGATCAAGAAAAGGCGTTCGAATGGATTGAGGCCGCCGACGAAATCGCGCAAGAACTCGACGCGGCGCGCGGCGAGAAGTCCGATTTGGCGAGCGCTCGTCTCGAAGTTTGGCGAACCGGGCTCGAAGTCGGGCTCGAAATGCCGGACGCGACGCAACTCGACCAATACGCTCGCGATTTGCGTTCGACGGTCGACAAGTATTTGGCGAAGACGCTCGACGAAGTTTCCGCCGCGTCGGCGCGCTGGACGGCCGGGCAAGCGTTGGCGAACGCCGCTAAAATCTTCGAAGCCCGCAAAGATTACCAACAAGCGATTATTTCCGGTCGCAAGGCGCTCGAATACCTCGAAGTCGCGTTGCAATTCCGTCCGGAAACCGACCGAGCGATCGTCGGCGTCCTGAACGCGCGGCTTGGCGTCGACTTTATTAACGGCTTGAAAAACGCCAAGGAAGCGTCGGCGCATTTCGCGAAGGCGGACGCGCTTTTCAAGAAGATCGAGGGCGAAGTCAAGCCGAAGGACGCCGCCGAAATCGGAGCGCAATTGGCCGCCGTCGGCGCGATTTATTGGAAAAGCGGGAAGAAAAACGAAGGCGTCGCGATGTTGAAGCGTTCGGTCGCGGTCTTAGCGCGAGCGGTCGAAGCCGGCGTCGTCGACAAAACCGCGCTTTACGTCCCTTACGCGAACCTTGCGACAATGTCGAAAGCGCTGAAAAACGCCGCCGACGCCGCGAAGTATGCAAAGTTGGCCGAAGCGTGCGCGCCGAAAAAGTAAAGTTTGCCGATTTTAGCGGTTTAAACGTTGGCGGCGTTGGCGACGCTTGAGGCGTTTAAAACGGCAAAGACGATAAAACGTCGTTCGTCGATGGGGCGAGCGACGTTTTTTTGCGTTGAAACGGCGATTTTGTCATTAATACTATAGGGGCGGTAAAAAGTTAATCGCGAAGCGCCGTTTTCGCTCGACCGACGGCGGGAAAAGGGCGAAAAAAAGGGGGAAGTCGGCGATTCTTGGCGCGGAACCGACCGGGCCCCTTGACGCGTCCCGCCGCAAATTTATAATGAACGTTATTATTGGCGAAAACGAACCAAGCGTCGCCGCGTTTCGTCGGTCTTGGAAGACAACCGGCGTCGCGGAAACGCGTTTTTGTGTTGAAATTGCGCGGTTGTTGCGAAAAGGAGCGTCGTTATGTCGTTAATCCTTCCTTCCGGATACGTTCCGAAACTTGTTCCGGAATTGATGGAGCAGGCGATTTTCTTTTTGAAAGAGGATTTTCAAGAGGGGCTCGCGTCGGAATTGAATTTGCGCCGCGTTACCGCGCCTCTTTTCGTCCTCTCCGGGACCGGCGTGAACGACGACTTGAGCGGCGTCGAACGGGCGGTTTCTTTCCCGATTAAGGATATGGGCGACC
>JAZNJF010000145.1:0-1555 GCA_045577885.1 Thermoguttaceae bacterium
TTATATCGGAGCCGAGCGATTTCGTCAAAGAGGGCGTCGCGACCGCTTCGACCGTTAAAATCGTTCGCCGCGTCGACAAAAAAACGCCGAACCGGAAAGTTCGACGTTAAAAACCGCGTTAAAATACGCCGGTTAAGCAAAATCGTTAAAATTTAACGGCCGCTTGCAGAATCAACGTGTCGTGCGTCGCGTCGACCGCTTCGCCGCCTCGTTGCGCGTCGATGAAAGCGCGTTCCCAGTTCAGCGTCCACATCGTTTTCTCGTTCCAATACCAGTTGAAGCCGGTCGTTAAACGGTTAACCGTTCCATACGTCGCGCCCGCGGATTCGCGCAAATTGTTCGCTTCGGTCCAGTCCCATTTCCCCAAAACTTCCCAAGCGCCCCAACTTCCGGCGACGACGCGATCTTTCATATTGACAAATCGCGCTTC
This sequence comes from Thermoguttaceae bacterium, assembly GCA_045577885.1. Lineage (GTDB taxonomy): Bacteria > Planctomycetota > Planctomycetia > Pirellulales > Thermoguttaceae > RUG369. The sequence goes on from JAZNJF010000145.1 coordinate 431, forward strand.
CTCGGCGATCGTCGGACTTAAAAAACGTCCCGCTTCCTTCGAGTATCCCCAAGCGCAATCGGGTGTCAACATCCAACGCGCGCCCAGGGTGGTTCCGAACGCGTTTCCGCCGTCTTCGATCGATTGAATAAATCCTTCCGCCGTCGTCGCGACCCCCTTGCGTTGCCAAGCGGCTTCGATTTCCGAAACGGAGTACGAACGGTCGGCAAGCGAAATTGTTCCGTCGAGGAAATAGGGCGCCGAAAAGCTCCCGCCGAGTCCGCGCGTTCGGAAGCGATACGTCGCGTCGTCGGAACCGGGCGCGACCCAGTAACAACTTCCGCCGAGGTGCAACAATTCCTCCAACAGCCCGTCTTCGTTCTCTTCGTAAATCGGAACCCCCGAAAGCCGCGCGTTCAACAGAAGGCCCGGGTTGTCGTCGTAAGTTCCGTAAGGCTCCGTAATAAAAGACTTCGGAATAAAAACGCCGGTAAAAAGCCGAATACGGTCGTCAAGTCCGCGTCGCGCCGAGCCGATCCCAAGTCGCCGACTCATACGAAAAATCGAGGCGTTTTCGTCCATCGTCGCGTAAGACGTTTCGTAAAGTAACTCTAGCGATTCGCAACCGGAATCGACGTGAAACTGCCCGATCCGCACGTCGCCAAAGTAACGCGTGTCGTTGCAACCAAGATAGAAGTCGTAAATTTTCGGTTTTTCGGCGATAGCGAGGCAAAACTTATACTCAAGATTGCCGTATCCGGAGCCGCGCAACGTCAAGCAAACGTCGCGCAAACGCCAAGCGTTCGACGTTTCGCCGTAAAAATCGGTAAAATCGGCGTCTGCGGAGGTCAACGTCGCGTCGGCGACCGCTCGTCCGCTAAAACGCAAGTTGAACGGAGCGTTCGGATCGGCTTTTTTCGCCGCCGCTTCCGCTTCTTTCGCCTTCGCGGTCTCAAAATCGACTTTAAGCGCCGCCGTCTCTTCGCGCAACGCCGCCAACTCGGCTCGAAGCGCCGCCGTTTCGTCCGCCAACGCGTCGAAATCGTCGGATCCGATTCCGCCCGCAAAACCGACGAAACCGCGAATCTCGCCGTCGTTCGCCTCGTCCGCGTTATTTTCCTCGACGCCGTCGTTTCGCCCGACTTC
>JAZNJF010000146.1:0-2195 GCA_045577885.1 Thermoguttaceae bacterium
AGTCCAAGTCGAACTCGCCGCCGACCGCGACCGGGCCGCCTTCGACCGCGAACCCGCGCGCCTTGACTCGCCCGCAAACGTTGTCGAGCGGAACGTCGTTCGGGCGGAACGAGTTTTGCTGCGCGACGAACCGTAAGTCCCAAGCGGCTTGAAGACGGGCGTTAGCCGCCGCGCCGCGTTCGAGTCGAACCGCTCCGTCGACGTTGAAAAAGCCGTTCGGTTGGAAATAGTCGACGAACGCGATCGCCGCCGGGGGCGCCGCGCTCAAGAGGTCGCGGTCGAGTTGCAGTTGTTCGACGCGGAGCGCCGAAACGTCGAACGTCCAACCGGCGTTCGGCGCGAACCGCCCGAGCAGATTCGCCGAGTAAGTCGTTCGACCGGAGCGGGCCCGGAAACCGTCGACGCGGAATTCGCCCGCTCGATAAAAGGCGCGCCCCTGCAAGTCGCCGAGTTCGTAAGGGAGCGAGACCGGTTTCATCGACGCGGCGCCCGCGACCGGTTCCGCGTCGAACTCGACGTCGAGTTTGCGTTCGTCGGAGCGGTACGCGACGCGAATTTGGCCGTTCGCTTTCCCGGAAAGCCCCAATTTTTCGAACGATTCGCGACCGTCGTAACGAACGAGCGCGTTCGACAGCTCTTCGCCGAGCGGGAAATCTTCGACGTCGGTCGTTAGCTCGAAGCGCCAAGCGTCCGGAGGAAGCGGCGCGCCCGGCGGCGTCGGGATCGAATCGACGAGCGCCGGAGGAGCCGGAGGAACGAAGTCGGCGAAATCGGCGCCGCGCGGGGCGTTTTCGGCGGAAGTTGGGACGTTTGCGGAAGCGGGGCGAATCGGGGCGCTTGAGTAAACGGAACGTCGAGCGGGATTTGGAGAAATTGCGCCGTTTGCGCCGTTCGCGTCGGCGAGCGCGGCTCCGGAAACGAACGAACCGGACGCGCGGAGGCGAGCGGCGCCGCTTTTGCCGGAGAGGTTCGAGAAGACCCAAGCGCCTTTCTCCATTTGGATTAAACCGCCGATCGACGAGATCGGAAGCGGGAAAAGATCGTATTGGATCGCCGCGTCGCGAACGCCGATCGTCGTTTTGACTTGCAACCGTTCGGCGCGGTTCGGGTCGTAATCGATTTTGACGTTCGCGTCGAACGCTCCGGACGGGCGCAATCGGGCCAATTCGGCGCGGCTCGACGCCGGAAGCGCCGACAAAAGGCGCGCGTCGATCGGGTACCCGAGCCCTTCGATCTCGACGCCGCCGCTCGGCGTTCCCAACGCGTCGTCGAAGCGACCGTCGATTTTTAAGCTCCGTTCGTTAAATTCGGAACGAAGCGCGAGCGTCAGCGCCCCGGCCGCGTCGAGCGCGACCCGGCCCGAGAGCTGTTCGAGACGGTAAGGGAACGCAAGGCAAACGAGATCGAGCCCGGAGCCGGAAATAACGAGGTTCGTCGGCTTCCAATCGCCGTTCGTTCGCGCCGATTTTTCGACCGTCAAATCGACGTTCGTCGTCGCGGAAAACTGATAACCGTTGAGGAAATCGACGAGTTTGCGCAACTTTTCCGATTCGACGTTCGCTTGCGCGCCGTTTTCGATCGCGAGCCGCTTCAAGTGCGCGTCGTCGAGCGGATAATCGTTCAAGCGGAGGCGGAGCGCGCCTTCGTTCGGGGCCGAAATCGGGCCGACTTGCCGATAAGACGCCGCCAACGTCGTCGCTCCGCTTCGCGCCGCGAACCGTTCGATTTCAATCGAATTTTGCGTCGCCAAGTAACGAATTTCAACGTCGGAGAGGGGGAATTTGAGGAGCGGAGACGCGACGGCGCCGCCGGAAAGCTCGCCGTCGACGCGGAATCGAACGCCGTCGGGCGCGGTTGAGTCGGCGGCGACTTCAAAGTCGAACGACGTTTGGCCGCGCGCGTTGCGCAAGGAGCCGAGCTTGCCCTGTCGTTCCGCGTCGAGACGTTGAAGAAGCGCCGCGACGTCGAGTCGCCGGGCGGAGCCGCGGAACGCCCAACGTTCTCCGTCGACGCAACCGCGAACGCGCAGCGCTTGGACGTAAGGGTTGGACGCGCTAAGAGTCAACGCCCAAACGGTTTGGGGGGCGCTTGCGTCGTTCGCGCTGTTTGCGGGAGCGGGGGCGTTTGCGATATTCGCGTTGTTTGGGGAAGCGGGGATATTTGCGTTGTTCGGGTTGTTTTGGAAAACGGAGTTG
>JAZNJF010000147.1:0-7153 GCA_045577885.1 Thermoguttaceae bacterium
ACCGCTTGGCCTCCGACTTCGTTCACCTCCGCGAACCGGGCGGCGAAGACGCGGAAACGGTCGCGACCGGAACGCTCGCCGCGATCTCCGGCGGTTTTACGTCGATCGCCTGCCCGCCGAACACGAACCCGCCGATCGATACCCCGGCGACGGTCGCGCTCGTTCGCGAACTCGCCGAACGCGCCCGCAACTGCAACGTTTACCCGATGTGTTGCATCAGCAAAGGCCGCAAGGGCGAAGAGCTCGCGGAACTCGGAATCCTCTTCGAAAGCGGCGCGGTCGCCTGCAGCGACGACGGCTCGGGAATCGAAGATTCGGAGCTGATGCGTCGCGCGCTCGAATATTGCTTAATGTTCGACAAGGCGATCCTTTGTCATGAAGAGTCCGCGCCCCTCGCCAAAGGCGGCGTCATGCACGAAGGGCTCGTCTCGACCGTCCTCGGCTTGCGCGGAATTCCGGCGGAAGCAGAGGACGTGATGGTTACTCGCGACTTGGCGTTGGCCGAAAGCGTCGGCGCGCGCCTGCACGTCATGCACATTTCGACGAAGGGCGCCGTCGCGGCGGTTCGTCGAGCGAAAGCGCGCGGCGTCCGCGTTACCGCCGAAGTCGCGCCGCACCACCTGACGTTGACGGACGAAGAGCTTCGTTCGTTCGAGTCGAATTTCAAGATGAATCCGCCGCTCCGCAGCCGCGAACACGTCGACGCTTGTATCGCCGGGTTGGTCGACGGAACGATCGACGCGATCGCGACCGATCACGCGCCGCACGCGCCGGAGAAAAAAGACCGCGAAATCAACATCGCGCCTTTCGGAATCGTCGGGCTCGAGTCGGCGCTTCCGTTGGCGATCGAAACGCTCGTCGACTCCGGTCTCTTGACTTGGTCGCAACTGATCGAGAAAATGTCGCTGAACCCGGCGCGCATCCTCGGGATTCCGAAGGGAACGCTCGCCGTCGGCGCCGACGCGGACGTCGTCGTGATCGATCCGACGCTCGAATGGGACTTCGTCGAATCGGAAATGAACTCGAAGAGCAAAAACTCGCCGTACTTGGGCCGCCGCATGAAGGGCCGCGCCGTCGCGACGATCGTCGCCGGCGAAATCCGTTTCGACCGCCGTTAATCGCCGCGTCCGACGTTCGTTTTAAGTCGCGTCGATTTTGGCGCGACGGCGTTTTTCGACGCTCAAACCAGCCTCAAAACCGGCGCGACCGTTAAATTCCCAACTCAAACGCGTTCGACGTTTCCCCGTCGAGCGCGTTTTTTTATCGCCGCTTCCCCCGCTCGAATTTGCCGCCGACGTTAAAACCGGCGCTTTGCGTCGACGTTAACGCTTCAAAACGCCCGTCCCGTCGACTTTGCCAATTTCAACGCGTCGCGAACGCCGTTTGCTTATTTTCGCTCTTTCCCCCTTCCCGCGACCGCCCTCGCGCCGCCGTTTCCGCCCCGTTCCCGATTCCCGCGAACGCCCGCTTCCCGATTCTCGCGAACGCTCGTTTCCGCCCCGTTCCCGATTCCCGCCGTCAAGAAACCAAAAAACGCCCGTTGCGATGAACGGACGTTTTCAAAAACGCGCTCGACCGGCAAAATCGCTCCGCCGATCGCGACGTTCGCCCCGTCGCCGCCGTTTTCATTGTCAAACGGCGCGACGCGACGCTTCGTTATCAGGTAATCCCGCCGTGCGTGCGGTAGGGCGTCATATGGCTCGGTTGATCCATCATCCAAACGCGTTCCCAAGTGTCTTCGGCTTGACGAAGGTCTTCCGAAGTGTTGTAAAGTTGTTGAGTGCGTTTGGCCGGGTCGCCGGAATAACCGGGCAACACGCAACCGACGGAGCTAATCAACATCGCCCCGCAGACCAGCGTCAGTAACATTTTACGCATCGCGCGTCTCCTCCTTGATATGAAACGTTTACCGCTCGTCGCCGCCGAAGCCGCCGCGCGCCTCCTTTGGGCTCGTCGTCGGGAACGTCCGCTCCCCGTCTCGGTCGAGACGCGCTCGCGGCCGCTCAAAGCGTTGTTGTTTCGTCGATAAATAAAATCGATATTAACCGTTTTAACGGCGCGAACCGCTCCTCGACGTCCGCGCCTCCGGAATATCTTCCGGAAAGTTTATCGGCGTTTCTTCGTTCGCTTCTGCAACGATTTTATCGTTTTTGAAGAAAAACGTCGTTTTTTCCTCCGCCGCGCCGACGGAAGCCCCGCCGCGCCGTCGGAAGCCGACGTTTTTCGCTTTTCGTTATTTTCGGTCGACGCGCCCCGTTAACGTTAACGAAAATTCCGAATTTTCCAGCGTTTCTTCCGTTTCGCCGCCAAGAAACGCGAAACGACGCCGCCCATTCGCCGAGCCGCGCCGTTGCCGCTTGCCGTTATTATAACCGCGTTCGCTTTAAACAACGCGACGCCGTTTTCTCGTCTCGACGCCAAGAAACGCGAAACGACGCCGCCCGTCCGCCGCGCCGTTGCCGCTTGCCGTTACTTTAACCGTTTCAACAATTTTAATCGTCTTAGCCGCCCCAACCGCCTCGACGATTTTAACAGTTTTAACAGCTTCAATCGTTATAATCGTTTTAACGGTTTTGTTTCAACGCCGATTCACTTTTCGGCTTGAATCGCGTCTTCGACGATCTTCAGGTCGTCGAGCGTATTGACGCCGAGGCGTTCGACGTCCTTCAAAATCGGGAGGGCGAGAATCCGCTTCCCGTTTTCGAGCAAAACGCGCGGCACGTCGGTGATGTAATACTCTTTTTGCGCGTTGTCGGCGCGAAGCGAGCCGAGCGAGGCGAGCAAGTCCGGCGTGTTGAAAATATAGTAACTCATATTGATTTCGGTAATTTTGCGCTGTTCGTCGGTCGCGTCCTTTTCTTCGACGATTCCGACGAAATCGCCCTTTTCGTCGCGCAAAATGCGGCCCATTCCGAACGGATTTTCCTTAATCACCGTCCCCATCACGCAGGAAGCGTCGTTCTTCTCGTATTCGTCGAAGAGGCGCGCGACCGTGTCGCCCTGCAACATCGGGCTGTCGCCGGCGATCACGAAGACCGGACCGTCGAACCCTTCGAGTTCTTCGCGGCACGACATGACCGCGTGCCCGGTGCCGAGGAGTTCTTTTTGTTCGGCGAAACGGAGGCCCGGACGCGATTTGATCGTTTTGCGCACCAGGTCGCCGCGGTACCCGACGACGACGATAAACTCTTCGACGCCCGCCGCTTCCAACGCTTCCAAGACGCGCTCGACGATCGGCTTGCCGCAAACCGGGAACAACACTTTCGGCAGTTCGGACTGCATCCGCGTCCCTTTGCCCGCCGCCAAAATCACCGCTTTCTTCGTCGTTTTTCCCATCGGTAAAATCTCCGTTTTTCTTCTCGAGCCGCCCCGCGCGACGCTGAAAAAACGCGCCGACGTTCGCTCGGTTCCCAAAATCGTCTTAAATATAAACGGACGCCGCCTCAAACGTCGAGCGCGGCGGCTTGTTTCGTCGTTTTGTCCGTCGCGCTTACGCCGACGCGACCCATTTCAGCTCCAAAATCAAATAATCAAAGAAAGCGTTCCGATGTCCCGTTTCAACGCTCCCCGCCGCCGCGATTCCCTTGCGCAAACGTTGGAAATCGCGCCGTCTCGCGTCGCCGTTTGCGAATATTCGGCGACGCAAACCGTTTTTTTCCGCGAAGTTAACGGCCGTCGCGAATTTCCGTTGACGGTCGGCCTCTTCGAAGCGACGACGATCGATCGCGCTTGCCGTCGCGTTCCGAGCCCGCGTCCGCTGACGCACGAGCTCGTCGCGCAAACGGTCGAAGCGCTCGGCGGCGCCTTCGTCGACGTTCTCATCGACCGCCTCGAAGGGCGCGTTTTTTACGCTAAAATTCGCATTAATCAAAACGGCAAGATCGTTTTGCTCGACGCTCGCCCGTCCGACGCGGTCGCGATCGCGCTGTCGCGCCGTCCGCCGTTAAAGATTTTGATTTCTCGCTCCGTTTTCGAACAGGCGCTCGAATTTCCGACGCCGATCCCGCCGCGCTTCCGTTAAAAAACGGGCGTTTGAAAACGTCGAAAAGCGCGCTAAAATCCGTCGTCGCGACGCCGCAAACCAACCGACGCCGCGACGCGCCTAATTAGGCTCGCCAAGAAACGGAACGAACCGTTTCGACGTTAACTCCGAAACGGTTCGCTTCGTTAATTTCAGTTCCGCAAAAACTTCATGAAGAACTCGGCGTTCGAGTCGCAGCGCGCTAGGTTCGACGACAACTGCTCCATCGCCTCGATCGGGTTCATCGGCGTCAGCGCGCGGCGCAACATGTTCGACGCTCGCAAAACGTCCGGCGGCAGGAGTTTTTCTTCGCGACGCGTCCCCGATTGGGTAATGTCGATCGCCGGCCAAATGCGACGGTCGGCCAAGCGGCGGTCGAGAACAAGCTCCATATTCCCGGTGCCCTTAAACTCTTGGAAAATAAGCTCGTCCATTCGGCTTCCGGTGTCGACGAGCGCGGTGCCGACGATCGTCAGCGAGCCGCCTTCCTCGTTCAAACGAGCCGACGAGAAGATTTTCTTCGGAATGTCCATCGCCTTGATGTCGACGCCGCCGCTCATCGTGCGCCCGGTGTTGCCGACCCATTTGTTGAACGCGCGCGCCAACCGAGTGATCGAGTCGAGCAAGAGGAAAACGTCTTTCCCCATTTCCGCCAAGCGTTTGCAACGTTGAATAACGAATTGCGCCAAGCGGACGTGGCTTTCGATTTCGCAGTCGAGGCTGCTCGAGACAACCTCGGCGTCGACGGCGCGTTTGAAGTCCGTTACTTCTTCCGGGCGCTCGTCGATCAGCAAGACGACGACGTGAACGTCCGGGTAGTTGGTAACGACCGCTTGACTGATTTGTTGCAACAACATCGTTTTCCCGGAACGCGGCGGAGCGACGATCAGCGCGCGCTGCCCCTTCCCGAGCGGCGTCAAAATGTCCATCACTCGCGTCGAAAGCGGTTCCGGGCCGGTTTCGAGACGGAGCCAGTGTTCCGGGTTGATCGGCGTCAACTCGTCGAACGGGCGGACGTTGATATAATCGTCCGGATTCATTCCGTCGACGTCGTAAATTTCGCGAACGCGCGGGCCTTGATTGCCGCGAGCCGGTTGCACTAAACCGTTAATGCGAACGCCTTCGCGCAACCCGAGCTTTTCGATAACGCTCCCGGGAACGAACGGGTCGCAAAGCTGACGAACGTAACTTTCTTTCGGGTCGCGCAAGAAACCGTACCCGTTCGGGTGCAGTTCAAGGACGCCGGCCAACGGGTAAAACGATTCCGGATCCATCGGGTCGACGCCGTCGTGCGTCGCGGCGGTCGATTTCGGCTTTTTCGGCGCCAACGGGCTGTTTTTCGGGTTGCGACGATTAACGTAACGTCCGTTATTGTTGTAACCGTTTCCGTTATAACCGTTGTTATAGCCGCCTTGACCGTAATTATTGTTCCCGTAACCGCCGCCGTAATTACGACCGTAATTATTGCCGTAATTATTATGTCTGTAACCGCGATCTCCGTTTTGGTTCCCGTAATTGTTTCGCGGACGCGAATTTGAATTCGTTTCGTAATCTCTATTATCCATTTCGCTTAGCAGACCGTTCGGCGTTCCTCAAAAATTAGCGCTTGCACGAAAATCAACAGGCGCAACAAACCGCCGATTTTCGTTTTTCATTTAAAATTCGTCCTTTGCCGCGTTTAAAACAAACAACGTTCAAACGTTAATATCGAAACAAAACGAGCGCGTCCGTTTCGACCGCCGCGGCAAAATTTGTTGTTTCTTTTTCAATTTTATCGGTTTACGCTTGCCTAATGTCAATTTTATTTTATCGACGCGCAACGCAAAAACGAGGAAGAACGACGCGGTTTTCAAAGATAAGAAAAAGAACGTCATTCTTACGATGAAAAAGAACGGTTTCGCGAGATTCGAGACCGTCTCTTAAAGAAACGAGTCGATCGGGCGTTAAATCCTCTCGACAAGAATATAATAGCGCTTTTTTGATTCGCGTCAAGCGCGGGCAAGGCGATTTTTTGCGAAATCCGCCGTTTCTCGTCGTTTTTTTGCAAAATTTTCCTTTTTTTTCTTGGATTTTACTAAAAAACGTCGAAAAATTTTTCCGCGATTCGTTCGATTTTGATCGTCTCGTTCTCTTTTTTATCGAACGTCGTTCGGCCAACGTTTTTCTCGTTATTAATATTTAAGGAAAAACGCGACGCGACGCCGTCGACGCTCTATCTTAACTCGCCGAAACCGCCGCGTCGCCGTCGAGGAAATTTTTCGCCGCGCCTTCTCTCGCCGCCCGTCGGGGTCAACCGACGTCGCCTAAGTCGAGAACGCGACCGTATTTCGCCAAGACTTGCTTCCGAAGCGCCGCGTGTTTCGGGTCGGCGAGTCCCGGGTCGAGCCGCGTCAGCTCTTTCGCGTCGGCGCAAGCCTCCTCCAAAATGTCGCGATCGCGGTTCAAATCGGCGACGCGAAACGCCGCCGCGCCGTGTTGCCGCGCCCCGAAAAGTTCGCCCGGTCCCCGCAGTTTGAAGTCTTTTTCGGCCAACTCGAACCCGTCGAGCGTTTGCGCGAAGAACTCGAGCCGTTCCCGCGCCTCCGCTCGCCGCTTCGCCTCCGCTTTCGACTCTTTGGCGCCGTCCTCCTCTTTTCCCAACTTACCCTTCTTGCCGCTTTTTCCCTTTTTTGCCGATTTCGCCGTTTTCCCCGATTTATTCTTGTCGCCTATTCCCTCGTCTTCGTCGGCCTCCTGTTCGAAATCGGGTCCGGCGGTCGGCGCGACGGCGCAAAAACCGGGATACTTGCCGCGTCCGATCCGCCCGCGCAACTGGTGCAACTGCGCCAACCCGAACCGCTCGGCGTTTTCGATCGTCATCAACGTCGCGTTCGGAACGTCGATTCCGACCTCGACGACCGACGTCGCGATCAAAACTTGAATATTTCCGCAACGAAAATCGCGCATTATCGCGTCTTTCTCCGCCGCCGAGAGCCGCCCGTGAACGACGCCGAGCCGATACCCGCGCAACTCGCCCTCCGACAACTCTTTATAAACCGACCAAACGTTCTTCAAGCGGTCGCCGGTTCCGCCGCCGTTAAAATCGCTCGACTCGCCGTCGTCCGCGCCAACCGTCCCAAACGCTTCGTCTTT
>JAZNJF010000148.1:0-11067 GCA_045577885.1 Thermoguttaceae bacterium
GTTCGCTTGTTTATTTTTGGTCGCGCAATTCTCGATTCGGCGTTAAAACGGACGCTTGTCGCGTTAAAGGTTAAGCGACGTTCGACGCTTGGTCGAAAGGAGGCGAGGTGGGCAAAACGCGCAAAATCTCGGCTCGCGCCGTCGGAGTCGAGGGCGCGAACCGGGATTTGAAGGGGCGAACTTGACCGAATTAGGCCAATTTTTGTTCGACGACGCCGCAGAGGTCGGCGACGGTCAAAATTTTCGCGATGTTTTGAACCATCGGGTTTTGTTTGAACGCGTCGAGGTTGGCGTTCGGGAGGCGTTCTTCAAGAATCGCGAGGCCGGCCGGGGTGAGTTTGCCGTCGACGACGTATTCGGCGTTGCTGAAGAGGTCTTCCGGAATGAGTTCGCTGCGGTCGATTTTGACGTCGAACGCTTTTTCAAGGTTGAAGACGATTTCGAGCAAGTCGATCGACTCGGCGCCGAGGTCGTCGACGAGGGTCGCTTCCATCGTAACTTCTTCTTCGTCGGCGCCCAAGGAATCGACCAAGATTTCCGCGACCGCTTCAAAAATTTCTTCTTTCGTCGCCATTGAAGGCTCTCCTTATTAATATTAATGGGGGAGCGTCCGATTTGGGGAACGCTCGAAACGAGTTAAGTCGGCAAGGGGGCGTTTTAACGTTGGAACGTCGAAACGCCCGAAAGGGAGCGCCGTTTTTGAACGGAAGGTTCGACGGCGCGTCGGTTTTCGCTATTGGAGCGGATTCGGCATGTCGGGCCAAAGAAGCGCGAGTTCTTCTTTGAGGCGACCGACGATTTTCGCGTCGAAGCAAGCGCGACGCGGCGAGCGATCGGCCAAGTTGTATTTGGCGAGCGTCAGTTGCGCGCGAATGCGAACTTGCCCTTCGATCGCTCCCTGCGCTTTTACGACCGTTTCGTTTTCCGAGTCGGAAACGATTTTCGACGTAACGACGAGCGTTTGACCCGGTTGCAAAAATTGGCCGAATTTAACGCTTTTCGTCTCTTTGAGGACGACGACGCTGTGCGCGAAGTTTTCGCCGACGCGAACGAGCCAAGCGGACGCCTGCGTCATCGCTTCGATCATCAAAACGCCGGGCATCACCGGAAATTTCGGGAAGTGATCGCGCAGATACTCTTCGGCCATCGACAGCGATTTGGTCGCGACGATGGAATCGCCCGGTTTGAGTTCGTCAATTTTGTCGATTAATGAAAAATACATCGCAACATTTCCTTCAAAGCGACGCGGCGAAGGGGACGCGGCGGCCGTTTCGACGCGAAAAAACGGTTTGAGTAAAATAGGCAAACCGCGTTTGCGGCGTCCGCGCGAGGGTTTTTGCACTTGTCGGCAAACGTCGGGGGAAAAATTCAGCTTCTTCGTCAAAAAGATGAAATTTTCGTCGTTCCGGCGATTTTCCGACATTTGACGGCGGCGGGGCGACCGAAGCCCGGCGACTGTCGATAAGCCGAGCGTTCCGAACGGCGCCGACGTTTTATCATCGTCATTATATTCGATTTTTTCAACGACGCAAGCGCCGGGGGCCGGTTATATCTCCGCGTCTCGACGATTTTTAACTCTTTTTTCGTTCTTTTTCGTTTTAATCCGAATAAACGGTCGAAACGGAGCGCGCGTCGGAAGACAAAAAGGGGGAGGCTGAAACGCCGTTTTAGCGAGTTTAGGTAAGTAAAAAAGTTTAAGAGAGCGGGGCGAGACGGAGAAAATAGGTTGTTCAGACGATTTTTAGCGGTCGATTGGGATGACGGGAATAAAACGGAAGGAATTTTCGAGAAAATTGGCGAAAGGAGGGGAATTCGCTTTTATTTTCGCGTCGCGTCCGGTATAATGGGACGAGGTCGGCTTCGTCGCGGGGGCGACCTTTGGTAAAACGCGGCGCGAACGGCGAAGGGAGAGAAATTAGCGATGATTTGCGTTACGATCGGTTGCGGAAGTCATAAACGAATGATCGAGGAGCATCAAAAACTGGCGGCGGACGGCGTTCGTTTCGTCGAGTTGCGTCTCGATTATTTGCGCAAAAAGCCGGAGTTGCATCGTTTGTTGCCGGAGCGTCCGACCGCCGTTTTGGCGACCGCGCGACGCAAGGAGGACGGCGGGCAATGGCGCGAGAGCGAAGAAGCGCGTTTGGGCTTGTTGCGCGAGCTGATCGTTTCCGGCGTCGAGTATATCGATTTGGAGGTCGACGTCGCGCCGAAAATCCCGCGTTTCGGGAAGACGAAGCGCGTCGTTAGCTATCATAATATGGAGGAAACGCCGGAAGACCTCGACGGCTTGCGCCAAAAAATGCTCGACGAGTGCGACCCGGACGTTATCAAGATCGCGGTAACGCCGAAATGTATCGGCGACGTCTTCCGCTTGGTCGACTTCCTGCGCCGCGCGAACGCTCCGGAGCGAATTCAAGCCGGGGAACCGAAGACGCTCGGGATTTCGATGACGGAATACGGCTGGTTCACCCGCGTTCTCGGGAAGCGGTTCGGCTGTCCTTACACGTACGCCGGTTTCTCCGAAAAACGGATTCTCGCGCCGGGTTTGCTCCCGTATAAAACGTTGCGCGATCTTTACCGTTACGACGACATTAATGCTGAAACGAAAATCTTCGGGGTGATCGCCGATCCGGTGCAACACTCGCTGAGTCCGGCGATTCACAATCGTTCGTTCGTCGAAATGGGGTTGAACTGCGCTTACGTTCCGTTCCGCGTTGCGCCGGAGGATTTGGACGAATTTATCGACCGCGCTCCGGAAATCGGCGTTTGCGGGTTGAGCGTTACGATTCCGCATAAAGTCGCGATTATGAAGCGGTTGGACGGTTACGTCGACCCGGCGGTTCGCGCGACCGGCGCCTGCAACACCGTCGTTTGGGGGCCGGACGGGCGCTTGAACGGATACAACACCGACTATTTGGCGTCGCTCTTGAGTATCGAAACGGCGATGGGGCGCAAAGTCGGAGCGCCGAGTCCGCTCCAAGGGGCGAGCGCGATGGTGCTCGGCGCGGGCGGCGCGGCGCAGGCGGTCGCTCGCGGCTTGAAAGATCGCGGCGCTCGAGTAATTATCGCGGCCCGTTCGGAAGAGAAGGGGCGCGAGGCGGCGAAACGGCTCGATTGCGAATTTTGCGCTTGGCAAGATCGCGGCGCTTACGTTGTTCAAGTCTTGGCGAACTGCACGTCGGTCGGGATGTTCCCGAACGTCGACGAATCGCCGATGGAGCAACATATGTTGCGCGCCGGAACGGTCGTTTTCGACGCGGTGTACAATCCGGAGACGACGTATCTCCTGCGGATGGCGCGCCAACGCGGGTGCAAAACGGTTTCCGGCGTCGAGATGTTCGTCGGGCAAGCCTGCCTGCAGTACAAGCTCTTTACCGGCGAAAAGGCGTCCGGGTCGTTTATGCGGTCGGTCGTTCGCGGAGCGTTGAGCGCGGTGCGGACGAACGTCGAAGAAACGAAATAGTCGAGGCGGCGCCGGGAGGCGAAGTCGCCGATATCGCGGCGCTTAGGGCTCCTTTAAGCGTCGGGAGAATCGCGCGATTTCGGGGAGTGAAAGCGGTTGAACAATCGGTTGAACGGTTGGAGAGAAGCCGACGAAGCGGGCGAGTTTAAGTCGAGCGTCGGTTCGTCGGTTTCGGCGTTGGTCGCGCTCGGGTCGAATTTGCCTTCCGAGTGGGGCGCGCCGGACGAAACGCTTCTTCGCGCCGTCGAGCGGCTCGACGCGATTTCGGAACGCTTGACGGTTCAAGCGGTTAGCTCGATTTGGCGAACGTTTCCGGTCGGCGGTCCGGCGAGTCCGTCCGGACAGTCGGTTTTCGCGAACGCCGTCGCGGCGGTCGAAACGACGCTCGATCCGTTTGAGTTGCTGGCCGCGTTGCAAACGATCGAACGGGAAGCGCGCCGCGTCCGCAAGGTTTTTTGGGGGCCGCGAACGCTCGACCTCGACTTGATTCTTTTCGGCGATTGGGTTCTGAACTCGCCGACGTTGACTTTGCCGCATCCGCGAGCCGTTTGGCGCGACTTCGTGTTGGGTCCGGCTTGCGAAATCGTTCCGAATTGGCGCTTTCCGACGACCGACTTGACGTTGCGCGAACAGCGGCGGCTTTTGAACGCGAACTTTGCGAACTTCGAGTCGACGGCGTTTTGGACGCGAACGGTCGCAAACGGCGCGTCGCTAACGCGTTAAACAAAAACGCTTAAATCGTCGTTGCTTTGTTGAGCGAAAACGCTTGAAACGTTGTTGATTTGTTGAACGAAAACGCTTGAAACGTCGAGGAAATCCGACGATTCGGCGCGGCGCGGCGACGGCGAAACGGACGGTCGAGGGAAATCGTTGAAAAACGTCGTTTAACGGAGCGTTCCGAACGGGCGCGCCTCCGGACTGGAAAAGCGAACGAGAAAGCGTTCGAGCGTCAGTCGCGGGTCGCTTCGGCTTCCGCCTTTGAGGTCGACGTCCGCTTCGAGGAGCGCCGCCGCCAAACGTTCGCCGCGCCGTCGTCCTAATTTCTTGAGCTGTTCGGCGTATTTCGCGCGGAAAAAGGGTTTAACGCCGACTTTGTCGAGGATCGTCGTCATATTCGGGACCGCGCCCGACGCTTCCGTTTCGACGAAAAGCTCGGTCGCCGCCGCCAATTTTCGGAGCGACGCCGCCGCTTGAGCGAGAATCGCGATCGGCGCTTCGCCCGCGGTTAGCAGTTTGTCGAGTTGCCGAAGCGCTTCCGCCGTTTGGCCGCCGAGCGCCGCGTCGATCATGTCCCAAACCTTCTTTTGCCGCCAAGCGCCGACTTGCGTTTGAACGAGTTCGACCGTCAGTTCGCCGGGCGGATTGGCGAGGAGCGCGAGTCGTTTCGCCTCTTGGTCGAGCGCGCCGAGATCGTCGCCGACCAAATCGACGAGCGTTTCGGCGGCTTCTTTCGAGATTTTGGCGCCGCAACTCTTGGGCGTCCAACGCGTTAGCCAGCCGGGAATCTGTTTTTGCGGGATCGCTTTGCAGTCGACGACGAGGCCCTGGGCGACCGCTTTCTTGTAAAGGCGCAAGTTGCTCGGGAAGGAATTCGGTTGCAGCAGAAGAACGCCGGACGCCGCCGGTTCGTCGAAGTAAGTTTCGAGTTTGTCGCGGTTTTGCGAAATGAACGAGTCCGCCGATTCGATCTGAACGAGCCGTTTTCCGGAGCCGAACATCGCCAGCGTCGACGTTTCGCGAATCGCGTCGACGAAGCTGACCGCCGCGCCGTCGTACCGCGTCAGCGAAAAGTCGGCTTCGTCGTCCGGCAACACGAGCGAACGAATCGTCCGAAAGACCTCCGTCCGCAAGAACGCTTCGTCGCCGAAAACGACGCAAACGGGCGTAATCGGGTACTTCTCGGGATGTTGAAGAAAATCGAGCGCCGCGACGGCTCCGGTCGCCATAACTCCCGTCCTTTCGTCGGTTGCGAAGACGCGGGCGACGTCGAATCGTTCGCGTTCTTCCCGATAATTAAAGAAAAAAAGCGAAAAAAGGCAAAAGAAGAAAGAAGTCGAAGCCGCCGCTCGACGAAAGCGAAAAACGGGCTTTCAAGCGAGCGACGGTTCGGCGGGAAACGCCTTACTTGTTGGCGCGACCCAAGAATTCGCCGGTGCGGGTGTCGATCTTAATGACTTCGCCCTGTTCGAGGTATTCCGGAACTTGAACGATAAGGCCGGTTTCGACCGTCGCCGGTTTGCTGCGCGACGTCGCCGAGTTGCCGCGGGCCGCCGGATCGCATTGCGTAACGAGCATTTCGACCGTCGTCGGGAGGTTGACCGCGACGCAGCGTTCTTCGTAAATCAGCGCGAAAATCCCTTCGAGACCTTCTTTAATGTAGTTCATCTCGTCGGCGATATCTTCCTTCGCGATGTTGTAAGTCTCGTAGTTTTCGGCGTCGAGGAAGTAAACGTCGGACGCGTCGGCGTAGCTGAACGTAACGGCGCGGCGGCGGAAGTCCGCTTCGTCCATCATGTCGGTGCCTTTGAGTTTGAGGTCGACCTTATCTTTGGTGATGAGGTTGCGGCAACGGAACTTGTAAAGGGTCGCGGCGCCGCGGGCGGACGGGGTTTGGACTTGGAGGTTTTCGACGATAATCGGCGCGCCGTTGTAAACGACGATGTCGCCGCGTTTCATATCCTTCGCGATCATTGCTGGAAGCCTTTTAAAGCGGAAGTTGTTGTTTTAAACGGTTTGCGGTCGAGCGTTTCGGACGTCCGACGGGGGCGGGCGCCGCGAAGTAAAAAGCGGTCGACAAACAAAATATCGTCGATTATTATACCGCGTTTCGGCGATTTGAAAAGCGGGCGCGTTCGGTTTGGCGGCGACTTTTGCCGTTGAAAACGCTTGGTTTTGTCGATTTTATCGGTTATGCTGGTTGCGCCGGTCGAGACGTTGGGCGACTTAGCGTTAAAGTCGGCGCAAATTTTCCGGTTTGCCGGACGGCGTCGCGTTTTTGAAGAAAAGCGCGCAAATTGGAAAAAAACGGGGCGCGAGCGTTGATTTTTGGCGGCGAGTTTGGTAAAATAGGGGCGAAAAGCGGCGGTCGGCGCGTCGAACGCCGCTCGTCGAGGAATTTTAACGATTTTATCGCCGTCGAATCGGACGGCAAACGGAGGCGTTATGTCGTTGAGAGTAAATAAGTTGCGTCGAGTCTTGTTTGGGGCGGCGCTCGGCGTCGCGGCGTTGGGCGTTTGCGCGATTTCGCAGACCGAGGCGCAAGACGCGAAGGCGGAACAACCGGCGAAAAAAGCGTCGATTCTCGTCGAAAAAGGGCTTCTTCAAGACCCGGAAGCGATGATGCGGACGGCGTTTTTGGCGGAGATCGACGCGGCGCGGGACGCTTGGATCGCGGAGTATGAGAAAGTCGAAACTCCCGACGACGTCGAGGCTTATCAAAAGAAAAAGCGCGACTATTTCTTGAACGCGCTCGGCCCGCTTTGGGAGCGAACGCCGCTCAACCCGCAGATTACCGGGCGCTTGACGAAGGAAAAATTCCGCGTCGAAAACGTTATTTTCGAGAGTCAACCGGGCGTTTACGTTACCGGCGCGCTCTTTTTGCCGCTCGAAGAACGCTTCAAGGGCCCGTATCCGGCGATGCTTATCTCTTGCGGACACTCGACTAACGGCAAGGCGTACGACCTTTATCAAAGTCTCGGGATTCTCGCGGCGGTCAACGGTTTGGCGGCGTTCGTCGTCGACCCGATCGACCAAGGCGAGCGTTTTCAACACCTTAACAAAGACGGCAAACCGACTTCGGTCGGCGTCCAAGCGCATAATCTCGTCGGCGCCGGCGCGACGCTCGTCGGACGAAACTGCGCGACCTTCGAGGTTTGGGACTTGATGCGCGCCGTCGATTATTTGCAAAGTCGCGACGACATAATTCCCGATAAAATCGGCGCTTGCGGCACCAGCGGCGGCGGAACGCAAACCGCTTACATTATGTCGCTTGAAGACCGAATCGCGTTGGCTTGCCCGTCGTGTTACATTTGTAGTATTTACGACGACTTGACGCATAATCTCGGCCCGCAAGACGCGGAACAGAACATCTTTGGCCAAGCGGCTTTCGGGCTCGATCACGCCGACTATCTTTTCCTGCGCGCGCCGATTCCGACGCTGATGTGTTGCGTTACCGACGACTTTTTCAACGCGACCGACGGCTGGCGCTCGTACCGTTACGCGAAGCGGATTTTCTCCCGAATCGGTTGCAGCGAAAGACTTTCCATCGTCGAGCAAGACCAAGGGCACGGGTACGGCGAACAGCTGCGCGTCGCGACGATTCGCTGGGCGCTCCGTTGGTTGGCGGGTCGAGACGAAGCGATTACGCAACACGACCAACCGCTCTTGACCGAGGAAGAACTCCGTTCGGTGAAGAGCGGCGCCGGGATTATGAGCCTGCCTAACGCGCGGACGTCGCACGACTTAACGCGGGACTTGGCGAAAGATTTGGCGGCGCCGCGTCGCGAACGTTGGGCGAATATTTCCGCCGAGGAAGCGGCGCAAGTCGTTAAAGAACGGGCGGTTATCCGAAGCGGAAAAGACGCGCCGACGGCGAAAATCGTCGCGAGCGACGGCGCCGACGTCGTTTTCGAGACCGACGCCGATATCTTCCTGACCGCGAAAACGAACTTCGCCGCCGACGAAAAATTCGACGCGCTGACGCTCGTAATTAGCGACGTCGGAAGAACTTCCGAACCGACGAACGCGCTCTTCGCCGACGCGGAAAAAGCGGGGAACGCCGAGAAAATCGCCGCCGTCGAGTTGCGCGGATACGGCGAAACGCAAGCTAAAGGCCGCGATTACTATCGTTACTCCGATTTCGGAACGGACGGCTCCGACTTCTGTTTGGCCTATCTCCTTGGCAAATCTTACGTTGGGTTGCGCGTCGACGACTTGCTGGCGGTCGCGAAGTATTACCGCGAAACGACCGGCGCGAAAATCGCGTTGAAAGCGGAAGGTCTCGCCGGAACGGTCGCGCTTTGCGCCGCGGTCGTCGAGCCGGAAGCGTTCGCGTCGGTCGAGCTGGTCGGCGACCTCCCGACTTGGACGGCGCAAATCGACGCCGCGCCGACGAAAATCGTCATGACGAACACTATTTTCGGCGTTCTTAAAGACTTTGATATCGACGACTTGCGCTCGTATCTCGAAAAGCGCGGGACGTTGAAATAACGGTTGAAAACGCGCTCGTTTTTCGGCGAAAAAACGGGCGCGAAAACAACGACGGCGCCGCGTCGCAAAACGTCGACGACGCGGCGTCGATGAAACGACGTCGGCGTCGCGTAACGACGAGAAACGCTCGACGCGGCGTCGTTCGTTTCAATTTGACTTTTGACGTCAAGTAACGTCGACCTTTTGGCGTCGACGTTTGACAACAAGCGACGTCGGCGACGCAAACGTCGACCGGCGAACGCGTTAACGATTATTGGAAATCCGAAGACCGGGCCGACGAAATCCCGATTCCCGGGCGAATTAATTCCGGGCGAACGAAAAATTTTGAGAAACCGATGAACAACGCCGCGCTTTTTAAGATTCAGTACGGACTTTTTTTGATTTCGACGCGAGAAAACGACCGCGACAACGCTTGTATTAGCAACGTGTTGGCGCAGGTCGCGTCGTCGCCGCTTCGGGTCGCGCTTGCGATTTCGAAACGGAATTTTACTTGCGAACTTATCGAGCGAACCGGGCGCTTCAACGCGTCGACGCTGACGGTCGAGGCGCCGTTTTCGTTGTACGAGCGTTTCGGTTTCCAAAGCGGGCGCGACGTCGACAAATTCGCCGGGCTCGAAACGGTTCGCTCGGCGAACGGTTTAACCTACGAACCGCGTTTCGCGAACGCTTATTTGAGTTGCAAGGTCCTCGAATCGCTCGATTTAGGTTCGCACCGGCTCTTTGTCGCCGAGGTTGAGGAAGCGGAGGTTTTGTCCGACGTTGAATCGGCGACTTACGAGTATTACCGCTCCGAAGTGAAGCCGAAACCGGCGGCGCCCGCGAAGGGCGTTAAAGGTTGGCGTTGCAGCGTTTGCGGGTATGTTCGCGAGGGCGAGGATTTGCCGAGCGATTTCGTTTGCCCGGTCTGCAAACACGGCGCCGTCGATTTCGTCAAAATCGAGTCGGACGACGCGGCGTCGACGTCGGAAACGAACGCGACGACGGAAAGTAACGGCGCGGCGGCAAGCGCTTGGCGTTGCTCGGTTTGCGGATACGTTCATCAGGGCGAGGAACCGTCCGGCGATTTCGTTTGCCCGGTCTGCGGCGTCGGCGCGGAAAAGTTCGAGCGCGTCGATTAAGCG
This sequence comes from Thermoguttaceae bacterium, assembly GCA_045577885.1. GTDB lineage: Bacteria > Planctomycetota > Planctomycetia > Pirellulales > Thermoguttaceae > RUG369. Next base: position 9,793 of record JAZNJF010000148.1, read on the forward strand.
ACTTGGCGTCGTCGAATAAAATTTGCGTCGCGTCGCATCGGCGCGTTTGTCGAGCGACGCTTTGTGATTTATTTGAAAGGTTTACAACTCGTAACGTTGATTAAGATGGAAAATAAAACGAGCGCTAACGGTTGGCGTTGCTCGAGTTGCGGCGGGGTTTACGGACGCCTGGAACGGCCGGAAGGTTTCGTTTGTCCGTTCTGCGGAGCCGAACAGATCGTTTTGACCGGTATTGCTAAAGAGTATTTTGACGCTACTGTAGGTATTTATTCCCAATCAAAGCTAATTCGTAAGATTGCGAGATGCGCAAGTGAAACGCAAGGTGCAATTCGGAGAATCCAGGATGTTGGATTCTGTTCGGAGCGATATGCCGTCGAATTTTTGTCATATACGAAAATTAACGACGTCGTAAAGGTCTTTAAGGAACCGAGAGCGCGCGGCAATCGTTTGTTCGATTACGATTACCAAGTTTTTCAAGACGATTTCTTACGTTGTTTTGTACTTTTGCGGGCGCGGGGAGATTATAATTTTACCGATTATACCGTTTGGTTTAAAATGAGTGAAGTCGACTTCTCGTTAAGACGGCAACTTTACGACGACGTTTGTAAATTACTTTCGTTTGACGACGACTACGAATCCAATTATGCTCGCGGCGTTTTTTCTACTTTGCCGTGTAGCGGCATTACTTTGCACCCGCACGACGTCTTCTACAATCCGATCATTAAAGATTTTAAACTTATGGATTTTCAAAGAGTTGGGGTGGGTCGCTATGACGACGAAGACGTGTGGGAATATCAAGAAGCGTGGAGAGAATATTGTCAAATTCCTGAACATTAGACGTTTCGTTGAACGCTTGCCCCAATATTGGGGCGGAGGCGCGATTTGGGGCGTCGATCCGCGATGCGCAAGAACGGACGGCGTTCAAAATTTTTTCCGCTTTTTGAGCGCGAACGCTTGCTTTTCGGCGCGGTTTCGAGTAAACTGGTCTCTATAGATAGGAGTGCGAAAGCGGTTCCGGCGGCGTTCGACGCGTCGGCGGAAGGCGTTTCGTCGGGATTTTTACGGTTAGGTAAATTGTTAGCGTTAAAGGGGTTGACGTGAAAAAATCGTATTTGGCGATCGATATGGGCGCGTCGAGCGGGCGACACGTCGTCGGGCATTTCGACGGAAAGAAAATCGAGCTGGAAGAGCTTTATCGGTACGAAAACGGGCCGGTCGATATGAACGGGTCGCTTTATTGGGACTTGCCGGGGCTCTGGAAGCACGTCCAAAACG
>JAZNJF010000149.1:0-4360 GCA_045577885.1 Thermoguttaceae bacterium
GTCAGGGCGACGGCGCATGTCGCGTCGATTTTGCCGGATCCCGGGGAAGATTGGATTTTGCGGGCTTCCGAGGGGGAAAAAAAGGACGGCGGCGACGACGACGGCCGGTCGGCGCTCGCTTCCGTCGCGGCGGTCGGCAAAATCGTCGCGGTCGATTCGACCGGAATCGCAACGGAGGAGCGGCGGCGCGACCGTCGCGAACGAACGCCGAGGCGGCCCGGCGACGCGATTCTGTTTTTGCCGCCGGTCGACCCGAGCGCGGCGGAGGCGTTTTGCGTCGAGATTTGGGAAACGCCCGGCGACCGAAATCGCGACCGCTTTTGGCTGCGCAACGGCGACGAGTTCGACGGCGAACTCCTAAAAATCGACCGTCGGCGCGTTTGGATTCGAGCGTTCGACGTCGAGTTCGCCGTTCCGCGAGGTCGCGTTCGCGCCGTTCGGTTCGCGGAGGACGATAAAAAGGGGGAAATGGGCGAAGAGTAGGGAACGCCGAAAATCGGTCGGTCGCGTCGGTTGGCGAAGACGCGTCGCGCAAGAAACGCCGTCGGCGCCCGTTTCGCGGAGGAAACGAGCGCCGATTTTTGGCGTTTTGCCGATTTTGACCGGCGACTTGCGCGTCGGCGTCGGCGGCGATTAGCGGGCGCCTTGAACGCTGAAGCTGAAGACCTGTTTGACGTCCGAATCGTCCGTAACGACCGGGAAGGTGAAGTCGAGCGCGAGCGGAGCCGGGCCGAGCATCGGAATCGCGAAACGGAGCCCGAAACCGGGCGCGACGCGGAACGTCCCCCAATCGTCGATGTTTTTCGCGACCGTCCCGGCGTCGACGTAAAACGCCAACTGGAACTCGTCGCCGCCGGAGACCGGAACAAGGAGTTCGGCGGTGTTGTAAAATTCGAAGTTCCCCCCGACGCCGAAATGCGTGTTCGCGTAACGCGGCGTAACTTCGCGATATTCGAACCCGCGGAGGTTTTGCGAACCGCCGCCGTAATAACGTTCGTAAATCGGCGTGTCGTCGCCGGTCCAACCGGCGCGGGACGACAGCCCGAGGACCCAACGCCCGGAACCGTCGGCGCGTCGACGAAGCGTTTTATAGTAACGGGCGTCGACGTGCGCTCGCGGGAATTGGTAGTCGCCGAGGACTTGTTCGATCGAGCCTTTGACGAGATAACCGGCCGACGGCGTGAACGGGTGGTTGCGCGTGTCGTAGGTCGCGGTAAGGCCGAGCGTGTACATGTCGTGTTTGCCGAGCGCGGACGTTAAATCCGGCACAAACGAAACCGACGGTTCTTTAATATTGACGTTGTAAAGCCCGAAGTTCGCGGTCGTCGAAAAACGCGGCGTCCATTGGCGCCCGAGGCGCAGTTCGCCGCCGTAACGCGATTCGAACCAATCGTCGAAGGAGTGGTCGCCGTAAAGGGCGGTAACGCCGAACGTGTACTTCGTGTCGAAGACGTAAGGAACGTCCCAAGAGACCGAGTAACGCTGGACTTCGTCGCCGGGGCTCGCTTGCGCGCTGAAAATTTGGCCGCCGCCGCGGAACGCGTCCTTCCAACCGTCGAGCCGCCAAAAACTGGTCGGCAAGCGGAAGAGATTGAAGTTGCGTTCGGTGAAACTGACGTTCCCGACGAGGCCGTAGTCGGAGTTGACGCCGATCGACGCTTGGAACATCCCGGTGCGGCCCTCTTGCACTTTGACTAAAACGTCGCCGTCGTAAATTTCGTCGTCCGGAACGATCGGTTCGAGGATTTCTTGCCCGACGGAGCCGTAAACGCCGTCCGAGAATCCGGGCGCGGAGTCTTCGTCGGAGGTGGCGAGCGGCGTTTCGTAGTTTGCGTAATCCGAGGAATCGGCGTATTCGGACGGCGCGGCGGGGGCCGAACCGTCGTCGTAAGCGCGATAACCGGCGTAACCGTAATCGCCGTCGCCGCTTGCGTTTCCGCCGTTTTGCGTCGTAACGTTCGAAAAACCGGCCGGAATTTGCCGCGTTTGCGCTCGAACGACCGGCGCGGAGGCGGGCGTCGGCGTTTGCGCCGGGTTCGTCGAGCTCGTCGAGCTCGCCGGGGTCGCCGGGGTCGCCGGGGTCGCCGCTTGCGCCGAGCTCGCCGAATAGGCCGACGGAGCGTAAGCGCGGTAAGGCGCGGCGTTCGCGTCGTCGGCGACCGACGGGGAAGACGGGGCGGAATAGGCGACTTGGCGAAGTTCGGCGGTCGGCGCGGTTTGGCTCAACGGAGCGCCGCTCGCCGCGTCGTCGGTTTCGCGAAGTTTGCCGTTAAAATAGGTCTTTCCGCTTTTTTCGGCGTCGGTTCTTTCGGCGGCTTCGGGCGCGATTTCGTTTCCTTCTTCGTCGAACCGTCGCGCTTCTTTGACGACGTTCGACGCGCCGTCTTGAGCGACGTTCGGACGGACGCGGAAAGAGCGGCTTTCGTCCGGAACGACCGCGATTTCCGGGAGTTGCCCTTCGTTCGGTTTGTCGTTGAAGTAGCCGGATTGGCGGAGCGTGTTCTCGCTCATTCGGATTTTTTTGCCGTTGAGGAGCTCGCCCGGCGCGACGTCGAGCATGTTCAGGACGACCGAGGTCATCGTGCGCGACTCCGTGCCGACGTAATCGACGATTACGTCGCGAACGCGGTAACGGTGATCTTCCGAAATCGTGTAACGAATATCGACGACGCCCGGTTCGTCCGTAAAAAGTTGCGTCGGAACGACGTCGGCGCGAACGTAACCCAAATCTTGATATTTGTAGCGGATGGCGATTCGGTCGATTTCGATATCCGTTTGATTGTAATGCGAACCGCGTTTCACCTTGAGGAGCTTTTCTAGTTCGTCGGTTTTGACGACTTTATTGCCTTCAAAGATGAAATTGCGAATTTTGTAACGCGGGCCTTCGTCGATGATAAAACGAACGGAAACCCAAGCGTTTTCTTTGCCAAGTCCGCCGAAACCGTTGCCTTCTTCGTACCCGTAGTCGACGCGAGCGTCGAAAAAGCCGAGCGAACGATAATATTCGCGGAGTTTCGCGACGTCCTCGTCCAAGCGTTGGCGCGTGAAATTACCGCCGATAAAATAAAGGAAACCGGGTTTGACGCTAACGAGACTAAGGAGGCGCGCCGAACTGGCGATCGTGTTGCCGACAAACTTCGTGCGAATGACTTTCTGCTTGCGCCCCTCGTCGATAAGGTAAACGACGCCGACGTCTTCCGGACGGTCGCCGCGCAAAATTTCGACGTGCGGCTCCGGATAATCCTTACTTTTGTAAAGTTCGATAATGCGGAGTCGACCGTTTTCGACTTCGTAAGGGTCCATTCGCGTTTCGCCCGGTTTGATTCCGAGTTCTTCGAGAATACCGGCTTTGTCGATTTTGCGGTTGCCGACGACGAGGATGTAACGCATCATCCGACGCGGCGTCAAGTCGAAGTTGACGACGACCTTGTCCGGCGCGTCCGGGCGCCAAGAGGTGGAAATCGCGACGTCGACGAACTGCTTCGTTTGCAGCAGGGCGCGCTTGTCCTCTTCGAGTCGTTGACGGCTAAAGCGAGCGCCGACGCGGGTTTTGACGATTTGGTTGAACTGTTGCGTCGTCATTTCGAGCCCGGAAACGCGGACGTCTTCGACGGTCAACTTTTGTTCGTCTTCTTCCGAAAGACGCGCTTCTTCGAGCGTTTGCGCGACCGGCTCGGCGCTTTCTTGCGTCGTCGCGGACGGCGCGACCGGTTCGCCGGATTCGAGCGAAATCGTCGAGCGCGGCGTTTCGACCGGAAGCGGGTCGACGAATTCCTCGAAGTGGCGGCGAACCTCCTCCGAAGCGTTGTTCGGCGAATTAATCGGCGAATCGGGGGACGGCAAAACGACTTCGGGACCGGAAAACCCGGCGGCGTCGGTCGCGACCGGAGCGGCGAGGTCGAGCGAAACGTCGGCCGGAGCGGTCGGGAAATCGACGCGAGGAGCGACGTCGGGCGCCGCGGCTGTACAGGCAGCCGACACCATCGGTAACCCTCTCACATTTCGCAAATCCGAAGGAAAACTCCTTCCTGTATATACGGAATATTCCATCACTGCAGCAGATTGTTATCAGGTGTTTGCCGATGACCAACAGCTCCATCCGGCATCTGCAGAATTCGTTGAACTTGCAGCACCACAGTATACTGACACTCCGCTTTCTCTTGTAACCTACAACATCGGACTTGCAAAGGAAGTCACCTTCAAAGTTTTAGACGAACACAATGTTCCGGTTGATTTTGAAATCAACGGTACTGCAGTCAATGTCCCTTTGTTTGATTGCACCGTTACCATTCCCGACAACTTCAACTTACTCATCAACGGTATGGCTCCGGAATGTGTTCCCTTCTGTGCAGATAATGCG
>JAZNJF010000150.1:0-2145 GCA_045577885.1 Thermoguttaceae bacterium
CTTTTTCCGTTCCGTTTTCAAGGATTCGCGCTTTTGTTTCGGCGACGCGGCGTTCCCATTCTTCGACGAGAATCGACGCGACGTAAAAGCAAACGGCGGCGACGACAAACAACGGCGTCGCGATTAAGAGCGGAACCCCCATTTTCGTCGGGTCGCCCAAACAAGCGAGAAGGATAAAAAAGCCAAGCGCGCCGATTCCGACGCCGTTCCCAAACGCTTGCCGCGCTTGCTTTTCCGCGTCGGCCCGCGTTTGTCCGACTTCCGAAACCGCCGCGCGTTCGGCGTATTCGTCGAGGACGTCCGCCGCCGTTCGACGTTCGCCGTCGACGCTAACCGCCGCTTCCGCGTCGACCGCTCCGGCGCGCCAATCCGCCGCCAAGTCGTCGAGCGTTCCGACGACGAGTCCGCCGTCGCGCCGTTGGTAAGCGACCCGATACTCCAATTCGCTCGCTTGCGTTTCGTTTCCGTTCGCCCAGTTTGCGCCGTTCGCCCCGTTCGCTCCGTTCATTGTTCGCGCCTTTCGCCGTTTCGCGTTAAGTCCAACCAAGTCCAAGAGAAACGCCGCCCGAACCGGCGTCCGCTTCCCTCTTTATTGTACGCGAAAACAAGCCGCGACGCAACCGTTCGCCCCTCTTTTTTCAGCCGTTATCCGGCGGCGCGACGCTCCGGATCGAAGAGCGCGAACGCCTCCTCTTCGGTCGTCGCGACGTTCGACGCGGCGCCGGTCGTCGTCCCCGGCTCCGGAAAGAGAACGAAGTCGGCGACCGGCGCGGCGTCGGCCGCTTTCCATTGGATTCGCCGCGCGTCGCGAAAATCTTCCCGGCGCCAGTCGAGCGGGCCGACGACTTCGAAAAGCATTCGCCAACCTTCGCGCTCCCACTCCGGCAACGCCAAGACCTCTTGAACGCTCTTTTTCAGCGCGAAGGCAAGTCGGAAGAGGAAGGCGAAGTCGACGTCGTCGACGATTTTTTTTTGAACCGTTCGTCGACAAAATCCGGGTCGAGCCCGTATGTAAAGACGCGCGACAGCGGCGCGAACGCGGCGGCCTTAACCGCGTCGAGATCGGCGTCGGTCAGAATCGGCTTCCCGTCGACGTCGACGAGCGTCGCTTTCGCCGCCTTAAACGCCGCCGCAAACCGGGCTTCCGTCGGAATCGTCTTGTCGCGGTATTCCAAGAACCAGTCGTTGAAAACGAGCGCCGCCGGGCCGTCGAGCGGTTGAAAAAACGCTTCGGTTTCGTCGTTCCATTCGGAAACGTCGATTCGGCGACGTTCGAGTTCCGCGATCGATTTAATCTTCATCTTGCTTTCCTTTCGTTAACTTTGTTGAGTCGTTTCCAAGACGACTTCGTTCGTCGAGAGATCGACGGTCGCGGTCGTTCGATTCGCCGCCGTCCCGTCGAGCGGTTTCCCGGTCGGCTGAAACTTGATCGCCGACGTCAGCGCCCCCGCCGCTTCGCCGTTGAGTCCGCCCCCGGCGACGTAAAACGCGACGGTCGCGAAAACGACGTCGAAAACGCGCTTCCCGTCCGTCGTCGTCTCCTTGTATTCGCCGACGACAAGAAGCCCGAGTTCCGGTTCGTCGACGTCGAGCTTTTCAAGTTCCGCGTCGAGCGGCGACATATCGAGCGGACGCTCCGCGTTGAACGAAATTTCTCCTTGCTTCTTCTTCCCAACGCTGAAACGCGTCCAGCGGTCGAGGTCGGTAATCGCTTTCTTTTCCCGCGTTTCGGTCGTCGTTTCCCCCCGCGCGACGTTCGTTAGCTCCAGCTCGAGCGGAATCAAGTTCTTCTTTCCGAATTTCAACGCGGAATACGCCGGATCGTCGAGCGGCGCATAGGCGGCGCCGGTCGCGTCTTGCGCGAAGAACCCGACGAACATTTTAAAAGCGTTTTGAATCGACATTCTCTTCAATCCTCCAAAAAAAATCGTTTCCCAATCGCCGAAAAGTCGACGAACCCGAAATAGCTCCCGCCGATCGCGAGCCCGCGAACGTCCGGCTCGACTCCGGCGTCGCCGAAGCGATAATCGTCGATCGCCCCTAACGCGACGAGTCGCCGGAGCGTCGGAGCGACGACGCTTTCCTTGAACGTCGCGCAAGCCTCGACCGCCGCCGCCATCCGAGTACCGGTTGGATCTTACGCAG
>JAZNJF010000151.1:0-7741 GCA_045577885.1 Thermoguttaceae bacterium
CGCCGCGCTCACTCCATCGCCGCGCAAGGCGGTATCAACGCCGCGAAGAACTACCAAAACGACAACGACTCCGTTTATCGTTTGTTCTACGACACGATCAAAGGCGGCGACTTCCGCGCTCGCGAAGCCAACGTCTACCGCTTGGCCGAAGTCAGCTCCGCGATCATCGACAAATGCGTCGCGCAAGGCGTTCCGTTCGCTCGCGACTACGGCGGGCTCCTCGACAACCGCTCCTTCGGCGGCGCGCAAGTCTCCCGTACTTTCTACGCTCGCGGCCAAACCGGGCAACAACTCCTTCTCGGCGCCTACGCCTCGCTGAACCGCCAAATCGCGGCCGGCACGGTGAAGTCGTACAACCGTCGCGAAATGCTCGACCTCGTCGTTATCGACGGCAAAGCGAAGGGGATCATCGTCCGCAACCTCGAAACCGGCGAAATCGAACGCCACGGCGCGCACGCGGTCGTCCTCGCGACCGGCGGTTACGGCAACGCTTACTTCCTGTCGACGAACGCGATGAACAGCAACGTTTCCGCCGCGATTCAATGCTACAAGAAGGGCGCGTTCTTCGCCAACCCGTGCTACGTCCAAATTCACCCGACGTGCATCCCGGTTCACGGCGACCAACAATCGAAGCTGACCCTCATGTCCGAATCGCTCCGCAACGACGGGCGCATTTGGGTTCCGAAAAAGCTCGAAGACGTCGAAAAACTCCGCAAAAAGCAAATCAAACCGTCGCAAATTCCGGAACAAGACCGCGACTACTACCTCGAACGTCGCTTCCCGGCGTTCGGCAACCTCGTTCCTCGCGACGTCGCCTCGCGCGCCGCTAAAGAACGTTGCGACGCGGGCTTCGGCGTCAACGAAACCGGTCTCGCCGTCTTCCTCGACTTCTCGACCGCGATCGAACGCCTCGGCAAAAAAGTCATCGAAGAACGCTACGGCAACCTTTTCCAAATGTACGAAAAGATTACCGACGTCAACCCGTACGAAGAACCGATGCAAATCTACCCGGCCATCCACTACACGATGGGCGGTATTTGGGTCGACTACGAACTCATGACGACGATCCCGGGTCTGTACGCGATCGGCGAAGCGAACTTCAGCGACCACGGCGGCAACCGCTTGGGCGCCTCGGCCTTGATGCAAGGTCTCGCCGACGGTTACTACGTCCTGCCGTACACGATCGGCCAATACCTTTCGAAGGAAATTCAAACGCCGAAAACCGACGTCAACGCGCCGGAATTCGTCGCCGCCGAAAAAGCCGTCAAAGAAAAGATCGCCAAGCTCTTCAAAATCAAGGGTAAGCAACCGGTCGACGCGCTCCACAAGAAACTCTACAAGATCATGTGGAACAAAGTCGGGATGGCGCGCAACGAAGCCGGCCTGAAAGAAGCCCTCCAAGAAATCGAAGCGCTTCGCAAGGAATTCTGGAACGACGTCCTCGTTCCGGGTACGAACGAAGAGTTCAACCAAGAACTCGAAAAAGCGCTCCGCCTTATCGACTTCATGGAAGTCGGCAAGCTGATCGCGCTCGACGCGCTCAACCGTCGCGAATCGTGCGGCGGCCACTTCCGCGAAGAAAGCCAATCGGACGGCGGCGAAACCAAACGCGACGACGAAAACTTCATGCACGTCGCCGCTTGGGAATACAAAGGCGAAAAGCAAGACCCGGTTCGCCACGAAGAACCGTTGGTTTACGAAACGGTCAAACTTGCGACGCGCAACTACAAAGACTAACAAACAATCAATTAGGGGCGGCGAGCGGGCGTTCGCGCTTCGCTCTCCGTTTCCCGTTGCCTAATATAAAGACGTAACAATGAAATTCAAACTGCAAATTTGGCGTCAAAAGAACGCGAAAGCCAAGGGGCGTTTCGAAACCTACCGCGTCGACAACATTTCGCCGGATACCTCGTTCCTCGAAATGTTGGACATTTTGAACGACCAACTCATCCGCGAAGGCAAAGAGCCGGTCGCGTTCGACCACGACTGCCGCGAAGGTATCTGCGGCATGTGCTCGCTTTACATCAACGGCCACGCGCACGGTCCGGACGACGGGATCACCACCTGCCAACTCCACATGCGCAAGTTCAAGGACGGCGACACGATCGTTATCGAACCTTGGCGCTCGGTCGGTTTCCCGGTCGTTAAAGACTTGGTCGTCAACCGCAACGCGTTCGACCAAATCCTCCAAGCCGGCGGTTTCATCTCCTGCAACGGTATTGTTCCGGACGCGAACAACCTGCCGATCAGCAAAATCGACGCGGACGAATCGATGGACGCGTCGGCGTGCATCGGTTGCGGCGCCTGCGTCGCGACGTGCAAAAACGGCTCCGCGATGCTCTTCGTCGCCGCTCGCGTTTCCGCCCTCGCGAAGCTCCCGCAAGGGAAAGTCGAAGGCGCCCGCCGCGCGAAAGCGATGGTCGCGAAGATGGACGAACTCGGTTTCGGTTCCTGCACGAACACGCAAGCCTGCGAAGCCGAATGCCCGAAAGGCATCTCGATCGCGCACATCGCCCGCTTGAACCGCGAATTCCTCCTCGCGAAGATCAAAGACTAGGCGTTAAACCGTTAAAGTCGCCGTCGACCGACCGCGTTTTCGAACGCCGCGTCGGACTTTGGCGGCGGCTTGCGACGTTTTAACGAACGACGACGCCTCGCTATTTGACGCGTCGTTGAGGAACGCGGCGCTCCGGCGCGGCCGCTCGCAAGAAGCGCGTTCGCTCGGGGCGTTTTTTTACGCGTCGTCTCAAAACAATGTAAACCTTTGTCGTCAAACGTTTTAAGAAAACAAAAATGGATTGGTTAATTGAAGTTTTGATCGGAAGCAGTTTCGCGCACATGATGGCGGTTCTTGCTTTCGTTATCGCGGCCGGGATGTGGCTCGGTCGCTTCAAGATTTGCGGCGTTTCGCTCGGCGCGACGTTCGTTTTGCTCGTCGGGATCGCGGTCAGCCACTTCGGCATGAAGTTCCAAGACAAGCTTTACGAAGAGTTTAAAGTCGAAATCCCGGTCGCCGCGCAAGCGGAAACCGCCGCCGCGCCCGCTGAAAACGCGGAAGTCGCCGCGACGGAAGCGCCCGTCGAAAACGCGGAAACCTCCGCCGACGACGCTCAAGTCGCCGAAAACGCGGAAGCGACCGCCGAAGCGAAGGAAGAAGCCAAAGCGAAAACGCTCACCGTTCGTTTCGATCGCACGAGCAAAGCGAAAGATCGCCAAGCGTATGTGGAAGCGTATCACGGCGAAGCGGCGCCGAAGAGCGTGAAACACTTCTTCGACCCGGACGTTCTTTACTTCGTCCAAGAGTTCGGTTTGATTCTCTTTGTGTACGCGGTCGGTTTGGCGGCGGGCCCGAGTTTCTTCTCGGCGTTCGCCAAGGGCGGCCTTAAGTTGAACTTCCTCGCGGTTTGCATCGTCTTCGGCGGCGTCGCGACGGCGGCGGTTATTCACCTCGTTACCGGGATTAACATCGGCACGGTCGTCGGGATTCTCTCCGGCGCGGTTACGAACACCCCGGGGCTCGGCGCGGCGACGACGGTTTACGGCGAACTTGGCGGCGACGGCAGCCTCCTCGCGACGGCGTACGCGACGGCGTATCCGCTCGGCGTCATCGGGATCATCTTCTCGATCATCGCGGTTCGCGTCATTTTCGGCGTCAATATCGACCAAGAAAACGAAAAACTCCGCGCCGAACAAGCGGCGGCGAAGTCGGAAGCGAAAACGGACGGCGCGAAGAAGGAAGCCGGCCATCACCCGCCGGTCATCGAAATTTTCGTCGGTATCTGCTTGGGGATGATTCTCGGTAGTTTCCCGATTTACGTCCCGGGTCTTTCGGTTCCGCTCAAACTCGGTTTGGCGGGCGGTCCGTTGGTCGTCGCGATTCTGATGGGCGCGTTCGGCGAAAAAATCGGCTTCCCGACCCGCATTTCCCCGAGCGCGAACGCTCTGATGCGCGAGTTCGGCATCTGCATGTTCCTGGCGTGCGTCGGTTTGAAAGCGGGCGAAACGTTCGTCGACTCGATCGTGAACGGCGGCTTGGTTTGGGTCGGTCTCGGCGTCATCATCACCGTTTTGCCGTTGATGATCGTCGGCCCGTTGGCGTATAAAGTCTTTAAAGTCGACTACTTCACGCTGATGGGCGTGATGTCCGGCTCGATGACGGACCCGCCGGCGCTGGCGTACTCGTCGAACGCGGTCGGCAACGACCGTCCGTCGATCGGTTACTCGACGGTTTATCCGTTGACGATGTTCCTGCGCATTATGACGGCGCAACTTCTCATCATCTTCTTCGCCGCCTAACGCGAGCGAAGCGGAGGCGAGAGCCGTTCGCGTCGTTCCTTAACTCGCCGACGAACAAGCGTTTAACGTTTTAAGTCGGCGAGCGCGGAACAAGAAACAAAAAAGCGGAAGCGACGTTTTCGGTCGTTTCCGCTTTTTTTGTCGGCGCCGTTGAAACCGTTTTCCCGCCGCACCCGGCGTTATTCGTCGGCGCAAGCAATTACTTCAAGTCGTTAAAGTTAAAAGTCGGCGTTTTCGTCGAGAAAGCGGCGCTTGCCTTAACGTTCCGTCGACGCAACGCAAGGGTTCCGCTTGCGCCGTCGAGTTTTTCTGCGTTCGAACGCGGCGACGTTACTTTGCGTCGTCCGACTTCGGCGTTTCGGTCGGGAACGCGGAAGTCAACGCGTCGCAAAGGGTTGCGTTCTTCGCTTCGAGCGGCGTTCCTTTGAATTTTCCGCGCTTCGAAAGGAGCGATTGCGATAAAACGACGCGTTGCGGTTCCGGACGTTGCGACGTCCAGTCGACCAACGCTTTGAGCGCGGCGTCGGACGCTTCCCCTTCCTCGGCGTCGTAATATTCGAGTTGCAAACGGGTTAGCGTTATCTCGTCGCGCAACGTCGACGGCGCGAACGCCGCTTCCAGCTTGCGCCAACCGTCGACCGTCGTCGGATTGTTCGGGTCGGACGGCTTGCGGTTCCCGACTCGAACGAAAAGCCAAGGATCGTAAGACTTGCCGCCGATTTCAATATCGCTTTGACCGCTCGATTTTAAGAACGTTTGGCGCGGCGTTTTACGACGAGGGTCATAAGGCGCGCCAGGCGGCAGGGCGCCTTCGACAACGGGAAAAAGTTTCGACGACGTCGCGTCAAACCAACGTTGGAGGCGTTCCGTTTCGTCGTTTGGGCGCGGTTTGACCAGGATTTTCACCTCTAACGTTTCGAAACGCATCTTCTTCGTTTTGTCTCTGTATGTGTTGTTAACGCCGAGTTTACACAGGACGCCGTCGGGATTGTCGCGCAATTTTTCGCGAAGTTCCTTCCAAAACGGCGCGTTCCAATCTTCAAGCGGAGCTAACTCGACGAAGCGATACGCCATCGCTCGCCTTTCGCCAGGAAGGAAATCGCGAAAATCTCCCAGCACATCGATATGAAGCTGGGTCTCACATTCCGCGACGGCTCGATAACTTTCTGAAATTTCTTGGCTTGCAAAAGTTCCGATCGAACCGCAGACCAAGGAAAAACCGCACGACCAATCGGGAATCGTATGTTCGGAACAGTTTTCTTCTTCATGAAAAATATACACTGTGTCGCCGAGATAAACTTCGTCGGCGGGATAAACCTTAATCGTGCGACGAATTTCCGGGCGCGTTTCGTCGCAACGAACTTCAAGGGTTGCGACGCGACTTCGCGAGTTACCGGAAGTTGTTTCAGCGAAAGAAGGTGCGGCGAACGAAAGGATAACGGCAATCGCGACGCTCAAATATTTCGCAGTCATTACTTTCTCTCCATTTCTAATCGACTAGTTTTCCGGGACGTATAACGGTTTGGTTTGACTTTGAAGCGTTAAAATATCGAATAGCGTAAACTCTAAATTATCAGGCTCCATTCGCTCTCCAATATCTGGACCGGTATTCATCAACTCCTCGTAAGTATACATAACTCCGTCGCATGAATGGAGTAACGAAAAAGCGTGGCCGATTTCATGCAATACCGTTCGACGTTTAAAATCACTCGCGTCAATTTCCTGATCGGGATGGTTTTGATTCCATTCGTTTAAGTCAATTTTCAACTTTGTATTGGCGACTAAAATAGCGTTGTTGGCATATATGCCGTAGGGAGCGCTTTCTCGTATTTCCTGCGGGTTTTTAGGATCGGGCGTCGTATTGGTAAGCGTATGAACGTTAATAAGTTGCACGGTCCAAAAACTATCGGTGGGAAACGGCGAATCGCGTAAGGGCGCGCCCACTGAAGTTGGGTTTGCATTAACCAATTCATAGGCGTTGTTAAGTAAATCGCGCGGGTTGTTCGGATAGTTCTTAATTTCGACGCAAGCCCTTGCTAATTCAGAGGCGACGAGACCGTCGATAAGCGGCGCCGTAAGCGACGCCATATGGTCGCATTCCGCCCACAGGGTACGCCAAACGGTTAAGTTCTGCGTTTGCCTTAACTTAGTTTCGTCCGTCGCGTTGGTCGGTTGAACGACTTTATAGCGCTCCGCCGCGGTTGTTCCTAATTCGGCGGCGTCGACGGTCGCTTCGTCTCGCCCGGCGGCGACGATGAAATTGTCGCCGGCGTAAGCGTCGGACAACTCTAGGGTTAAGTAATACTCCATTGCGCCGGATGGGATAACGACGCTACGCGTTTGGTCATAAGGCAATTCCTCGAAACCGTCGCGATTATTATTGTCGTCGTCGGCAAAAGCAAAATCCATCGGTTGTAGGTAACTGCCTGAAATATTGTTATCCGGGTCGAGAAGACGATAGTAAATCGTTATATCTTCGTCGCTTGGCGCGTTCAGTTCAAAAACGAGATCGACTTTATTCTTCAAAGAACTCGCGTTAGGGTCGGTCTGTTCCGGGAAGAAACGCGCCCCGCCGCCGTTGGGGTTGCCGCTCAGCGCCGCGCCGCTTGAACTGGAATTGTCGCGCCAATAGACGGAAAACGTTGCGTCGTCGTCGATTATCGTCGCGGTGAAAGAGTCGTAAGCGACCGGCGGCGGGTCGACGTCGGAACCGCCGCTCAACATATCGAAATAAAGCGTCGCGACGACGTCTTCCGGCGATTCCCAAACATAATCGTTCAGCGGAACGACGCAGTACGTCGCCGGACCGTAAACGTAGATATCGTAAGCGTTATTAGGAGCCGCGCCGCCGGAAACGTAGTTCATATTCGGCGTTACGACGCCGTCTTCGCCGACCGTCGCGCATCGAACGACGTAATCTTCGCCGTAAACGGCGTCGCCGCCTTCAAAGCGAACGTAAGCCCAACAACCGCTTGGGATAGCGGGCGTGGTAAAACCGAAATACGGGCCTTGGTCGGAACCGCCGCTACCGGTAAACGTCGCGCTTTCGTGAATCGTCGACGAACCGTAAGTCGTTAAATATCCGCCGTTTGACGTTCCCGCGTTCGAACCGCCCGAACTACTTGCTCCCCCCGAGTTACTTGAACCGCCCGAACTACTCGAACCGCCCGAACCGCCGGAATCGCCCGATTCGCCGCCGCTTCGAGGCGTCGCCGAATTTGACTCCGCGTCGCCGGCGTTCGCGGCGTCGACGTAATAAACGCTTTCGTCGTCGAGGTTTAACGTCGACGCGTCGAAGTCGGCGGCGGAAGAGTCGTAGAAGACGACTTGGCGCGCTTCGGCTTGCGTTTCCGCGACTTGCGTCGCGTCGGTTGCGTCGAGATAAGATAACGACGCGGCGTCGCTTCCGTCGCCTAACGACTCGATTTCGATCATTCCGAGCGAT
>JAZNJF010000152.1:0-5263 GCA_045577885.1 Thermoguttaceae bacterium
CCTATATATTAATAAGGAGAACAGTATGAAACGACGCTCGTTCGCTTCGTCGCTCCTGGCCGCCGCGCTCTTCGCGACCGCGCCCCTCGCGGCGCCGGTCTTCGCGCAAGACGACGCCGCTCCGGCTCCGGAACCGACGAAACTGCTGCGTTACCCGGACGTCTTCGAAAACCAAGTCGCGTTCTGCTACGCCGGCGATATTTGGAAGAGCGACCTCGACGGCAAAAACGTCGTCCGCCTCACCGCGCACGCCGGGCAGGAAGTCTTCCCGAAATTCTCGCCGGACGGCAAGTGGATCGCGTTCACCGGCCAATACGACGGCGACGATCAAGTTTACGTCATCCCGTCGACCGGCGGCGAACCGCGCCAACTGACGTACTACCCGACCCCGTTCGCGGCGGCTCCGCGTCGCGGCGTCGAAGCGCAAACGCTCGGCTGGACGCCGGACGGCAAGCAAGTGATGTTCCGCTCCAAGCGCGACTCGAACTCGGTCGACTCGTTGACGAACATCTACCTCGTCTCGGTCGACGGCGGCCTTCCGACGAAAATCGGGACGCCGGTCGCGGGCGCGGGCGACCTCTCGCCGGACGGCAAGCGCCTCGTTTACTCCCCGCTTTACCGCGACTTCCGCCACTGGAAGCGTTACGAAGGCGGTTGGGCGCAATACCTCCTCATTTTCAACCGCGAAACGAAGGAGTTCGCCGAAATCCCGACGACGCCGCGCACCGACCGCGACCCGATGTGGGTCGGCGACCGCGTTTACTTCGTTTCGGACCGCGACGGCACCCTCAACCTTTACAAATACGTCCCGGAAGAAGTCGAAAAACCGGTTCAAAAGTTGACCGATTCGACGACTTGGGACGTTCGCTGGGCGTCGAGCGACGGCAAGAGCCAAATCGTTTACGAATACGGCGGGCTTCTCCGCGTTTACAACGCCGAAACCGGCGAAACGCGCGAACTTTCGATCGTCGTTCCGCACGACGGTTTGGCCGCCCGTCCGAAACGCGTTTCCGTCTCGGATAAACTCGAATCTTACGGCTTGAGCCCGAAAGGCGAACGCGCGCTCTTCGTCGCTCGCGGCGACGTCTTCACCGTTCCGCAAGAAAACGGCCTCGTTCGCAACTTGACGCAAACCTCCGGCGCGCACGAACGGAGCGCCGTTTGGTCGCCGGACGGTCGCTGGGTCGCGTTCTTCTCCGACGAAACCGGCGAAGACCAAGTTTACATTATCGACCAAAAGGGCGAAAAGGGCAAAATCCAGCTCACCGACTCGCTGACCTGCAAGCTCGACTCGCTCGAATGGGCGCCGAACGGTTCCGCGCTTTCGTTCCGCGACGCGCGCAACCATCTTTGGGCCCTCCTTCTCCGCTCGGAAGACGACGGAACGCCGAGCCGCGACAAGCTCGTCGAAGTCGCTCGCGACAAGTACGCCGGTTTCCCGGACGCGGTTTGGTCGCCTTGCGGTCGTTACCTCGCTTACGCGATCAAAACGGAAAACGAGTACCGCGCGATTTACGTTTGGGACAAGGAAAAGAGCGAATCGGTTCGCGTTACCGACCCGATGTTCGACAACGGCTCCCCGGCTTGGTCGCAAGACGGCGATTGGCTCTTCTTCATCGGCCAACGCGAGTACTATCCGCAATTTAGCTCGATCGAATGGAACTTCGCGGGCGACCGTTTCGACGGTATTTTCGCGATGGCGCTGCGCAAAGACGTCAAGAATATCTTCGCGCCGAAGAGCGACGAAGCCGAAGTCGCGGAAGCGGAAGAAGCGAAAACCGACGAAAACGCCGACGACGCTAAAGACGGCGAAGCGAAAGACGCCGAAACCGCCGACGCGAAAGAAATCGACTTCGACGGCATTCAAAGCCGCGTCGTTCGCCTCCCGATTTCGTCCGAAAACTACGGCGGTTTGAGCGCCGGCAAAGACGTTCTTTACTTCGTCCAAACGACCGCCTCGTACTACGGCCGCGGCACGGACGGCAAGAGCGTTCTGAAATCGTTCGACCTCAAAACGTTGAAAGTCAACGACTTCGCGACCGGAATCGGCGGTTACGCCCTTTCGGCGGACGGTTCGAAAATCCTCGTTTCGCAAGGCGGCTACAAGATGTACGACGTCGCGCCGACCGCCGGTTCCGCGAAAACGTTCTCGACGAACGGCTTGGCGGTCGACCTGAATCCGCGCGAAGAATGGAACGAAATCTTCGAAGAAGTTTGGCGCCGTTTCCGCGACTACTTCTACGTCCGCAACATGCACGGCCTCGACTGGAACGCGGTCGGCGACCAATACCGTTCGCTCCTTCCGCACGTTTCGCACCGCAGCGACCTGACGTACATCCTCACCGAAATGATCGGCGAGCTGAACATCGGGCACACCTACGTCGAAGGCGGCGACTACGTCGTTCCGGAACGTCCGGTCTGCGCGCTCCCGGGCGCTCTCTTCGAACTCGACGGCGAAAAGAACCTTTACCGTTTGGCGAAGATTTTCCGCGGTCAAAACGAAGAGCCGAAATACCGTTCCCCGCTGACGGAAGTCGGCGTCAACGCGTCGGAAGGCGACTACGTCTTGGCGATCGACGGCGAAAAACTCGTCGGAAACGACAACCCGTATCGTCTCCTGCAACACAAAGCGGGCCAAGTTACGCTGACGCTTAGCAAAGACGGTTCCGAAGAAAACGCTTGGACGACCGTTTACGTTCCGTTGGCGTCGGAAGACAACCTCCGTTATCTCGACTTCGTTCTCGAACGCAAAAAGCGCGTCGAGGAAGCGAGCGGCGGTCGCCTCGGTTACGTTCACGTCCCGAACATGAGCGGCGAAGGCGCTTACGAGTTCATCAAGTGGTACTATCCGCAAATCGGCAAAGAAGGGATCGTTATCGACGACCGCAACAACGGCGGCGGCAACATTTCGCCTTGGATCATTATGCGGCTGAACCAAAAGCTCCTCGGCTCCCGCTTCGCGCAAGTTCGCGAAACGCCGACGACCTACCCGACGATCGCCTGCGACGCCAAGTTGGTCTGCTTGATCAACGAAACGAGCGCGTCGGACGGCGACATTTTCCCGCACTACTTCCGCAAGTCCGGTCTCGGCAAGCTGATCGGGAAGCGCAGTTGGGGCGGCGTCGTCGGGATTTCCGGTCGCGGCCCGCTGACGGACGGCGGCGCGGTCTCCGTTCCGCTCACCGCGACGAACGACGAAACCGGCGCTTACGTCATCGAAGGACACGGCGTCGACCCGGATATCGAAGTTTGGCAAGAGCCGAAAGCGATGCTCGAAGGTCGCGACCCGCAACTCGAACGCGGGATCGAAGAGCTTCTTAAAGAACTCGAAAAAGACCCGAAACGCCGTCCGCAACGCCCGGCCGACCCGGACAAAAGCAAAGGCGCCGTTAAGGATTACACCAAATAGCGCCGCCAAGCGCTCCGGGGCGCCGCCGGGCGCTCCGGGCCCGCGCTACCGCGCGAACTCGGTTTCCCCGCTCCGTTGTCGCTTAACTTTTAAGCCCAACAACGACGGCGATTAAAAAAGAAAAGACGTCGAGTTTTCAAACTCGGCGTCTTTTTTTGTCGTTGCGTTTGACGGCGCGTTTCAAACGGGAGCGACCGCGACGCCGCGACGTTTCGCCGCTTCTTTAACCGCTTCCAACTCGGCGTCGACCGCCGCGTTTCGCGCCGTCAAAAGGTCGAACCGCGATTGCAGATTTTGCCAAAATTCCGGTTCGACGCCAAAATACGCGCCGAGTCGGAGCGCCGTTTCCGCCGTAATCGCGCGCCGCCCGAGAACAATTTCGTTAATGCGCGTCGCCGGAACGCCTAAGTCGAGCGCAAGTTGGCGTTGCGGAATGCCCATCGGTTTCAAAAATTCTTCCGACAAAATTTCGCCGGGATGAATAACGTTTTCTCGTTTCATAAAACTCGCCCCTTTCAACGATGATAATCGACAATTTCGACGTCCCAAGCCGCGCCGTCTTCCCAACGGAAACAAACGCGAAATTGGTCGTTGACGCGAATACTAAACTGCCCTTTTCGGTCGCCTTTCAAGGCTTCAAGTCGATTGCCGGGAGGAACGCGCAACGCTTCGACGCTAACCGTCGCTTCGAGCATTTCAAGTTTGCGGAGCGCAACGCGTTCGACGGCTCGAAATTTCGTGGAACGTCCCGTGTCGAAGAGCCGTTCGGTTTCTCTATCGGCAAAACTGCGAATCACTTTTTATTCCTTTCCGTTTGCAATTATATCACGCAAAACGTTACACGCAAGACGGGACAAAGAAAAAATAAAAAATTTTTCCAAAGTCAAAAGTATCCAACGAAGCGGCAAGAAACAAAAAACGCGCCGAGCCTTAAAACTCGACGCGTTTTCCGTCAACGTTCACCCAACCGCGCAAACGGCGGGCTTAAACGTCGCGGCTCAAGAACTCGATTTGCGGGATTCGCTGAACGGGACGTGAACCTTTTCGCCGACGTCGACGGTCTTTTCGACGCCGCCCGGGCCGACCGTGATCGTTTCCGGCGTTTGCGCCATATCGCCGAATTTCAGGTCGACCGTGTCGGCCATTTGGTTCGCGAGTTCGGCTTGTTTCTTTTCCCATTCGGCGCGTTCCGCCGGGTCGGTCGGAGCGATTTCGTCGCTCGTTTCCGGTTCGGTCGTTTTACGGACGGTAACTTTGAACTCGCCCGCCGGAGCGCCCGGGAATTGCGCGTCGGTTTTAATTTCCGCGACGCCTTGCGCGTCCGTTTGGCCGCCCATCACGAAGCGGATTTTCAACGTCGGGTCGTTCAACATAACCGACGCGCCTTCAAGCGGTTGACCGTCTTGAATCACCGTAATTTTGACCGGGTAAAGCTCCGGCAGGTCGGCCGGTTTTTTCGGGCCGCCGCAACCGACGACCGCGGTCAACGCGACCGCGCCGAGGAGAGCGAACAATTTCGTTTTCATCGTTGTTTTAAACCTCCTCGAAATTAGAGCGTCGCGTCGGTTTCGCCGCCGCTGATCGAACCCATCGCGCCCCAGACGCCGTAAGGCGATTTGCCGCTTTTCGGGCCTTGAATGTTGCTCGTGCCGGTGATGTTCGTCGAAACCGTTTCGCTAATGAAACGAACCGAACCGTCGAGCATGACCGCGTTGACGCCGCCGCTGTGGTTCGACGAAGCGGAAACGATCGCCCAAACGCTGTCGCTGGCGCCGTTCGAGCAACTCGGGCCGTTCGGCGGGAGAATCGTAACGAAGCCGCCGTTGACCGGACGACCGTCGCCGAACCAGTGAC
>JAZNJF010000153.1:0-3091 GCA_045577885.1 Thermoguttaceae bacterium
GGCATTCGCACGACGGCGGTTGCGGTTGCGGCGGTCATTAATCCCGCGCTTAAATCTTAAATTCGCCCAACAAAAAAACGCTCGTCGACGCAAAATCGACGAGCGTTTTTTCGTTTTCGGCGCGTTTCCATTCCGACGTTCGACGCTTTCTTAACGCCTTGTCAAACGTTGATTTACAACGCCGCTTTTATTCCGTTTTCGCTTCTTTCCCGGCGGCGAAACGCGTCAGCCTCGGCACAAACTCGTTAAGCGACGGCGTCAGTTCCGGGTGCGGACTGCAAAGGATAACGCGCCCCTTCCCATACGGCGCGGCGATAATCGCCGGCGAGTCGATTTGGACGCCCTTCGGCGAGTCGTTTTCGGCGACCTCCGTTCGGAAATACGCCAAGACGTCGTACTCCGGCAACGGCTCGTATTTCGCCGGAAGCATTATCGGGCCGTTTTGATACGCGATCGTCAGCCGACCGGAGCGGTCGCCGCAAACCCGTTTCCCTTCGTCGGTTAGCTCGATTTCAAGAATCGCTTCGCCGCGTTCCCAATTCCCCTCTTGCAACTTCGCGTTGATCAGCCGCCCGGCGTCGCGGCTCAAGTTGACGAGCCCCATATACGCCCCGGCGCACGTTCCGAGGTACCCGCCGCCGTCGTTCAAAAAGGCGCGCAACTCCCGCCAACCGGCGTCGCCGATCGCCCGCGACTCGCCGTTCCCGGAGCCGCCCGGGAAAAGCACGACGTCGAAGTCCCGCAATTTTCCGGTTTGGATCTCTTCGGCGGAGATAAATTTCGCTTCGAAATTCGGCGCGGCGGCCAAGATTTCCAGCGACGCGTTGGCGCACGTCGGACTCGCGCCGGGCCCGTTATAAACGGCGGCTCGGCAAAGCGGCGTTTCTTGCGCCCAAACCGCGACCGTTCCAAGCGTCGCCGCGACAATCGTTAGCGCCGTCGTCAATATCGTTCGTTTCATTTCGATCTCCTTTAAAATCGGCGTTTAAGCGTTCTTCGCTTGACGTCGCGCCGCCTCGAATATTACTTCGCGTCGAGCGGCTTGCGTCCGATGAAGATGTAACGCGGCATCTTCTTCCAAAAGACCGGGCAATACGGCATTCGGTCGGCGCGCTCGATCAGTCGGATTTCCTCAAATTTTTGCGACAAATACGGCAGATGGTCGCTCGACAAAAACAGGTTGTCGCACGAAAACCAAACCGGCCAAAAGGAACGCGTCGAGAAACTTTGCTTCGCCCGCCCGTCGCTCGGGAATTTGCGCGCAATGTAAAAGTCGACGACGCCGATCGTTCCGCCCGGCTTGAGGGCCTCGTACGCGCGGTCGACGGCGGCGAACCAGTCCGGAATCATCGTCAGCGAGTACGAAAAACAAATCGCGTCGACGCTTCCGCATTCCGGGCGCCACGTCGTCGCGTCAGCTTGCCGCGTTTCGACGTTCGTCCAGCCGTTGCGCTCGATCCGTTTGTCGGCGATTTTCAACATCGATTCGGTCAAGTCGACGAGGTAAAGTTTCTCCAACTTCGCCAAATTATCGCCAAGGAACTCCAAATTCGCGCCGGTGCCGCCCCCCATATCGACCCAAACTTCGCCGGCGCGGGGCTCCATCGCCTCCATCAGCTCTTTTCGTCCGGTCAAAAGGCGTTTGCGGAACTCGTCGTAACCGCTCGCCTGTCCGCCGTAAAAAGACTCGAGCCGTTCGGCGTGCGAGTCGCCGCGCGTT
The DNA here is from genome assembly GCA_045577885.1 of Thermoguttaceae bacterium. Classification (GTDB taxonomy): domain Bacteria; phylum Planctomycetota; class Planctomycetia; order Pirellulales; family Thermoguttaceae; genus RUG369. The sequence continues at coordinate 1,721 of JAZNJF010000153.1, forward strand.
CGCTTACAGGCCAAATAATACAATATTTTCAAATCGGAACAAAAACCCATTTTTACACGATTCTTAAATCTACTTTTTATTTATTATCGTTCCAGCGCCGGTTTCAAGCGTTGTTTTTCCATTTCAAAACGTTCTATTGCATTGTTTTAACAAGAGTCAAACGTTCGATTCGCAACGCCGCCGCCCTTTGCGCAAATTTCGCCCAAGTAACGATAATACGATAACACAAACGCCAAAAAATGCAAGGGCCGCGCCCGTCGAACCTCGTTACTTCAGGACGTTAAATTTCCTTTATTTTAAGTTGCTTGCCCATTTTAGCGCTACTTTTCTATTCAAAACACGCTTCTATATTTTTACGTTTTAAATTTATATCCGGACGAATAAAGTTTTCGCCCGACCGCTAAAGCAAATTTCCCGCTTTCGCCTCCTCAACGCGAGTTTTTGCCCGCGCTTGTTTTAACGATTACGTCGTTTGAACGGTTTTTGCGCTTAGTTCCAAATTTTAACTAATTTGGAAAAATAAGTTTTTTTAGGAAAAAGACAAACGAATCGCCCGAAAAAGCCGATATAAGCGTTAAAGTCTTTTTTATTTTCCGCTTACTTTTTCCGAACTCGCGCTTCAATGAAACGTTTTTTTATTTTTAACGAAAACCGCAATTTCCGCAACGTTGTTTTAATCGCCGCGCTTGCCTCCGTCTTCATCGCCGCGTCAAGCGGATGCGCGATTTTCGGCAAAAAAAGCAACGACGACGCAAAAGTTTCCGAATTTGAAGAAGATCCGGAAAAAAGTGAAAATAGCGGCGATTCGGACGCCACCGTTTTTGACACGGAAAGAAAAAAGCAGTCCGAAATGTCTAATTTTGTTTCCTCCTTCGGCAAAAAATCAAAAAACAAAAAAGAGGTCGATCCGGGCCAAACATTTTTGATGAGCGACAAAGCGAAAGAGATTTACGCCAATACGGAACGCTAAGCTCTCCCCAAAAGCGTTGGCGAACGCTATTCCCGTTCGCCGCCCCAATTTCTCCCCCTTATTTAGTTCCTCCCTCGTTTTCTCCTTCTCGCCGTCTTCCTCTTTCTCGCCGCTCTTCCCGCTCTTCCCACTCTTCCATCCTCCCATTCTTTTCATTCTTCCTATTCTTTCCATTCTTCCCACTCTTCTCATTCTTCTCGTCCTTCCTCTTCCGTTTTCCGTCTCCTCTTTTTCCTCGTCCGCGTCGCGTTCCTTGCGTTCATTGGGGAACGCTAACTTTTTTACCATTTTCGCTATTCTTCCCTATTTAGCAAAATAAAATTCGCCAAACGCGCCGAACGACGCAACGCCAAGAAGCGCGCCCTTTCCTATTTTCGCCCAATCACTCGTTTACCTCAACC
>JAZNJF010000154.1:0-5399 GCA_045577885.1 Thermoguttaceae bacterium
GAGGGCGTTTCGCAAGACTGGACGCAAGCGGTCGCCTGGTACCGCCAAGCGGCGGAATTGGGCGTCGCGGAGGCGATGTTCAACCTCGGCGAACGTTACGAGAACGGAGAGGGCGTTTCGCAAGACTATGCGGAGGCGAAACATTTGTACGAAGCGTGTCTTGCGCAAAACGACAACGTTGCGCTTCCTTACGCGGCGCGGGCGTTGGCGCGGCTCTACCGCGAAGGTCTCGGCGTCGAGAAAGACGACGCGACAGCGGACGAGTACGAACGACTTGCCGACGAGTTTGAACGGCGATAATAAACGCGACGAAACGTCGAACCTACCGTCAAGCCGGAAACAAGACGGCGAAGGCGACGCGACGAACGCGCGACGCGTTTTTTGAAGAAAATCGTTGATTTTTGAATTTTCCCCCTTGCGCGGTTCCGTTTTCGGGTTATAATAATTGCGTAATTACCCGATGGTGTAACGGTAGCACAAGGGATTTTGGTTCCCTTTGTCGGGGTTCGAATCCCTGTCGGGTAGTTTGAAAAGAAGCGTTCGTCGATTTCGGTCGGCGGACGTTTTTTTCTTTCTTGACGCGTTCGAGCGGCGCGAAAGAGCGGGAAAGGTCGCGTCGGCGTTTTGCGCTTGGCGGCGCGGCGCTAAGATTTCGCGTCGGCGTTTTACGCTCGGCGTCGCCGTCCGAAAACGAAGGGGGAGGCGACGGTCGGTCGACCGGCGCGGGAGCGGCGCGAATCCTTGGCGGATTTCCGATGGCAACGGAGGCGGCAACGTCGCCGAACGGCGTCGATTTAGCGGAAACGGAGGACGGGGGCGGTTTTTTTAAATTTTTCGCGTTTTTTGGATTTTTCCCCCTTGCGCGGTTCGCGATTCGGGTTATAATGATTGCGTAATTACCCGATGGTGTAACGGTAGCACAAGGGATTTTGGTTCCCTTTGTCGGGGTTCGAATCCCTGTCGGGTAGTTTGAAAAGAAGCGTTCGTCGATTTCGGTCGGCGGACGCTTTTTTTGTTTCTTGTCGAATTTAGATTTTTCGCGGTTTACGCAAATTATTAGCTTCTTTCGGTTCCTTTTTTGAGAAAAATGTTGATTTTTAACAAGTTGCCCTCTATAGATTGCGATTGGCGAGATTTGCGTTGTAATTAGAGTGTCGTGTTAATTAAAAAAAGGAAGATAATAGATTAAGTAAAGAAATAATTGAGGCAAAACGTAATAAATCGTTTATCGTTTTGAACGGCGCGACTGTCGAGGTCGGACGCGGCGCCGCGAGGTTGGAAGAAGCGGCGAAAGAAGGAGCGTCGGGCGCGCAAGCGATGTTGACGAATCTTTACTTTGACGGTTGCGATAGTTTTCCCGTCAATTACGCCAAGACTTTTGAATGAGCGACCGAGGCGGCGCGGCGAGGAAATCGAGCCGCGTCGCCAATAAAAAAGCGCGTCGAGAACGGGAAACCGTCGCTCGACGCGCTTTTTTAACGCGACGATAAAAGACGAGAAAGAGCGCGAAATTTTACCGCTCGCCGCAACCGCCGCAACCGCCGCAACCGCCGTCGAACGTCGGGAAACGGCGCGCGAACGGCGGCGTTTTGCGTTGCGGGAGCGCGGCGTCGCGCTCTTGCGACCAAACGCGGCGCTCCTCCGACGTCGCGTAATACGTCAGCCAAATCGAATCGTCCGACGCGTCGAGCCGACCGTCTTCCGAGTAAAATTCGAAGTTCCAAACGTAAGGCGACCGCGCCGTCGTCAGCCGCTTCATTTTGCAAGGAAGGAGCCGTCGAACGATCAATTCGTATAAACGGCGGTTCGAGAGATGGTCCGCGCGCCAAATCTCGTGATTCAAAAGGCGCAATCGTTCCAAAAGATCGCGCAGCGCCGCCGAAATTTCCGATTCCGACGCCGTCGCGACGTCCAACGGGCTCCAAGTCGCGTCCAACCAATCGCCGATCGGAAGAATCGGCGCGCCCTCCCAAGCGAGCGTTTCGCGAAGGTATTCGTTTTCTTCTTCGACGGTAAGGCGGCGAAAGCGATGGAAGAAATAAGTCGAATCGTCGAGATATTCTTTCGCTTCGGCGCGCAAATCGACGTTTTCCAACACGGCGTCGGCGTCGCGGTCGAAACGGCGGGCGTCGTCTTTTTTAGGAGCGAATTCGGGATCGAAGTTCATAACGGCGGTCGACGAATAAGGGGAACGGCGAAACGGGCCGCGCGTCGAGCGGGTCCGCGTCGACAATACGCTTCCGACCGACGAGACCGTCGTCAAGAAATAACGAAAACGGTCGCTCGGGAAGGCGCGTCGTCGACAATATATATAAGGAAAAGAAACGGAAACGCGTGAAGGGCGTCGATAAAAACGCCGCGCGCAAAGACGCCCAAGGGGGGAAAAGGACGTGCTTCGATTCGAACGCGGCGCGACGGCGAGAAAAATAAGCCCGCTTCGCGACCGCGACGTTTCTTTATAAATAATTTACCCGATTTTGAAAGAGAAACAAGCGCATTTTCGATGAAATTGACGACTTGAACGCGCTTTTCTTTGACGGAATCCAGCAAAGACCAAATATTCGAACCAACCGAAAAGACCGGCGATTCCCGCCGACGCGGGATTTTGGCGTTTTCGTTGCGACCGTCTCAATCGGCCCCGTCGACGCGAACGACCGACAGGCCCTGCGTTCGGCAAAATTCCGATAATTCGCGGAATCGTTTTTCGCCGCCCGACGCGACCTCGACTTTCAGGAACGGCGCCCAGTACATGTTGCGTCCGGCGACGCCCCAACTCTTGACGCATAAGACGATAGCGTCCGAAACTTCGCGTTCGACGTCGGCGAGCGGCGCGTCGGCGAGCGGAACGGTCGTTTCGAAACGCGTTCCCGGTTGTTTCGGGAAAACGAGCGCGTCGGCGGAGCAAAGAACGCGGATTCCGCGTTCGAGCCCCTGTTGCGACGGGCGGCGCAACTCGTCGGAAATGCGGATCGCGTTCGGGTTTTCGCGAGCGGAAGGGCGGTCGGCGGTCGGCGTTTTCGGCGCGGTCGCTTCGACGCGGGTCGAGGTCGCGCCGGAGCCGGAATCGGCCAACGTTCCGAACGCGGACGAACCGGTCGCGCCGGCGGCGAACGTCGTGTTGCCGAGCGTTTGGCGGGCGTCGATTTTCGACGCGGCGGTTTGCGCGTTTTGGGCGGTTGGCGGCGACTCTTGGAATTGCGCGAGGAACGGCGTCGACGACGTTTGCGCGCTTGGCGAAGACGGCGAACTTTGCGCGGTTTCGGCGTTTTGCGAACTCGGCGGCGCCGGAATCGTTTGCGACGTTTGCGCGGCGGCGTTCGGAATTGCGAGTCGGGCGCCTTGCGTCGAATCGGCAAGCGACGCGGCGTCGGCGTTTTGCGCGGTTGAGGAAGATTCGGCGCTTTGGCCGTTTTGGTTGTTTTGGCCGTTTTGCGCGAACGAGGCGGTTTCGGCGGTCGGGGAAGTCGGCGCGGGACGGAGGTATTGCGCGAAGTCTCCGGAATATCGGGGGAGCGGAGCGCCGGACGCCGCGTCGGGAGCGCCGCCGATTCCGGGACTCGTCGCGTTCGGAGAGCCGAGCGCGAACGCCGCGTCGACCGGGCCGCCGACGCCGACCGGAATCCCGCCGTCGGAGCGCGGAGCGTCGGACGCGACCGCGCCGCCGGGCGCGTTCGTTCCGAAACCGCCGAGCCCTCCGACGCCGTCGAGTTTCACTTGCGAACCTAAGCGCGCTTGGAGCGGCGACGAGGAGACGGCGTCGAGAGCGTTCAACGCGCCGCCCGAACCGGCGAAAGAGCCGCCGTCGGAGCCGCTTGCGTTAAACCGCGACGCGCCCGCGAAGCGCGTCGACGCGTTGCGCGCCGACGTAAGCGCCGCCAATTGAACGGCTAAGCGACGTCGCGAAAATTCCGTTTGCTCGCGAACCGCGTCGGCGAGGACGGCGTCCGGCTCCGGATAGGCGATTTCTTGGTCGTCGGCGACGAACTCGTATCCGAAGTCGCCGCCCCAAGACGCGAGCGCGGCGACCGCCGAGTAATAACGGTTCGCGCCGCCCGGGCGGATAATCAAGAGCGGGTAAGGCTCGACCGTTTCGCCGTCGGCGGTTTTTTCGCCGCTAAGTTCGACGAACCGCCGCGCCGCCGCTCGCAAACCGGCGTCGAACGGATTGCCGGGATAGCGCGCCAAAAGGAAGTCGGTCGAGAGGAACGGAACGCCCTCCGGTTGGAGAAAAACGCCGCGTTCGTTGCACTCGACGTAAATCGGACGGCGGAAAACGCCTTTTTTCCCTTGGTAAGGAAGAATCGCGTAAGAGCGCTTCGCGTCGGCGTTTCGAGCGCGAAGTTTTTGCGTTTCCGCTTGAAGGCGTTCGATTTCGGCGTCGAGCGCGTCGATTTTTTCTTGGAGCGCGAGCGCGTCTTCGTCGGCGTCGGCGATCGTTTCGGAACGGAGCGTTTCGAGGCGTTTTTTCGCGACGGTCGCGTCGGAGCGGAGGTCGGCGAGCGCTTTTTCGGCGGCGGCGAGGCGAGCGCGTTCCTTTTCGAGCGCGGCTTGCGTTCGCGTTTTGACGCCGTTCAGCTCTTCGGCAAACCAAGCGATCGATTCGATTTCCGTTTGCAACTCTTCGAGCGTCGCGGCGTCGTTTTGCGCGAGCGCGGCGTCGCGTTGCGCGTCGCGACCGTCCGAGTTTTCGGCGCGTTCCGGCGTCGTCGCGTCGGCGCTCTTGCTTTCCGGCGCGACGTTTTGCGACGCGATCGCGAAAATCAGCGCGAGCGTTCCCATCGTGCAGAGGAGAACGGCGAGAAACGGGAATAAGGAGACCGTTTCGTCGGCGGCGTTGGAACGACGTTTCATCGGCGGGCGATTCTAAGCGTTGAAAGTAATCGAGTCGGCGTTGGGCGACGGGGACGGGACAAGCGGTTAAGCGGAGCGTTTTTTGCCGAGCGTCGAACGCGGCGACTTCGGCTTGGGCGCGTCGACGGCGGTTTCGGCGACCGGCAAGACGGTCGGTTCGGACGGCGGCGCGACGGCGTTCGACGCGTCGAGGTCGTTTTCGAGCGCGTCGAGCGCGGCGAACGCTTCCGCTTGAAGGCGGGCGGTCGAACGGGATTTTTCGTCGTCGGCGGGCGGCGCGACCGGAGCCGACGTAAGTTTCGAGTTGAGAAGACAAACGGTCGCGGAAAGATTGTTGAGCGTCTTCTCGAACGCGCCGACTTCGGCGATCTTTTCGAGCGAACGGGCGAGCCGGTCTTCGAGCGCGGCGACGTCGGCGCAAGCGCGGAGCGTCGCGCCGAGCGCTTCCGTTTCGCGGGCGAGCTTTTCTTCGAGCGCGTCGAGACGGGCGGCGTTTTGCGCGGCGGCGTCGAGCGCCGGGCGGAGCGATTCTTCGACGAAGCGGCGCT
>JAZNJF010000155.1:0-3436 GCA_045577885.1 Thermoguttaceae bacterium
TATTTCTTCATTATCGACGAGATTAATCGCGGCAATTTGAGCAAAATTTTCGGCGAACTTTTTATGTTGATCGAAAACGACAAGCGCGGCGTCGAGTTGCGCTTGCCTTACGCCGACGAACGTTTTTCGATTCCGAGCAACGTTCACCTTATCGGCGTGATGAATACCGCCGACCGAAGTCTGGCGTTGATCGACTTTGCGTTGCGGCGGCGGTTCGCGTTTTTCGAGTTGGAACCGGCGTTCGATTCAGAGGGCTTTCGAGCGTTCCGGCGCCGCGTCGGCAATCCTAAATTCGACCGGTTAATCGACGCGGTGAAAGCGCTTAACGACGAAATCCGCGCCGACGAAACGCTCGGCGCCGATTTTTGCGTCGGACATAGTTACTTTTGCGCGAAGACGACCGTCGACGACGTTTGGCTGCGGTCTGTCGTCGAATTCGAACTGATTCCGCTCTTGAAAGAATACTGGTTCGACGAAAACGCCAAACTCGCGAAACAGGCCGCCGCTTTGCGCGAGGCAATCCGATGATTCCGATTCGGAACGTTTATTATTTGCTCGCGTATGCGTTCGAAAGCCTTGCCGAACAAGACGTTAAAAACGTCGCGACGGAAGAGTTTGCGAACGCGGCGGACTTGCTGGCGGCACTCCTTGGGCGTTGCGTCGCGACGCAAGTCAAGCGCGGATTGCGCCGGGAGTACGCGACGCGAGAAGCGGTTCTAGCGGCGCCGCGCGGTCGGATTCTCGTCGGCGAAACGATAAAAACGCAAACGCTTCGCCGCAAAGAACTTGCTTGCTCTTTCGACGAGTTTTCGCCGGACGCGCCGTTCAACCGCGTCGTCAAGTCGACGTTGACGCTCTTGACGCGAGCCGACGTCGCCGCGCCGCGCAAACGAACGCTTCGCAAACTTCTGCTATTTTTCGACGACGTAAAGACTTGCGACTTGCGCCGCGTCGGTTGGAACGTTCGTTTCGACCGAAATTCGCGCGGGCTTCGGACGATTTGGGCGCTTTGTCGGCTGGTCGTCGACGGGCTCCTCCAAACGACGACGGACGGCGCGACGCGGTTGGCGGCGTTTTTCGACGAGCAAACCGAAGCGCGTCTTTACGAAAAGTTCGTTTTGAACTATTTTCGACGCGAACATCCGACGCTTAACGCGCGGTCGCCGTTGATCTTATGGCGAACCGACGACGGTTTTTCGCAAAGGTTGCCGACAATGCGAACCGACGTCGTTCTTGCGAGCGCGGCGACGAGGAAAACGCTGATTATCGACGCGAAATATTATTCGCGAAATATGCAAACGAACCCGTTTTCGAGCGTTTCGACGTCGACGCATTGTTCCGGAAACCTTTATCAAATATTCGCTTACGTCAAGAATTGGCCGGTCGCTCCGGACGAATCGGTCGGCGGTCTGCTGTTGTACGCCGGAACCGACGCGCCGATTCAACCGGACGACGATTACCGAATTTGCGGCGCTTCGATTAGCGTTAAAACGCTCGACTTAAACCGCGATTCCGCCGAAATCGCCGCCCAACTCGACGCGATCGCCGACTCGTTGACGTAAGTCGCAAAAGAAAAACGGCGCGATTTTTAGACAAAACGCTCCTAACGCCGCGCCCGCCGTCGCAAGAAGACGAACGCGGCAAAGGAAAAGTGTTTTAAACAAACGGCTTAAAGCGGAAGCGGCGCTTTAAGTTAAGCGGCAAGACGCGATTACGCTTTCGCGGCTTGCTCCGCTTCCATCGCTTTAAGCGTCGCGGAGACGTGATCGAAGAACTCGTCGATTTCGTGTTTTTCGTTGAAACCGACGATCATCGTGTCGACCGCGGAGAGGCGGGTGATCGCGTCGACCGAACGGCGGCGGTCTTCGATCTTCTTCATCGTCCCTTCGCCGACGACCTTCATGCAGATGATCCCGATCCCTTTCTCGGCGGCGGCGTTCACCAGCGCGACGTTTTCCTCAAACGTGCCTTCCATACGGGCGCCGCTCGTGTTCATGCGGACGTGAATCGCGTCCGTCCAGTCGAGCTCGATCGCTTTTTTCGTCGCGGCGTTCGAGTGGCTGGAAATCCCGTGCGCGCGGATAAGGCCTTCTTTTTTCAGCGCTTCGAGGTCTTCCATATACTGCGCGTACTGTTCGTTCCAGTTCGGCGTCATCATGCAGTGAATTTGCACGAGGTCAAGGTAATCCGACTTCGTTTCTTGGAGAAAACGCTTGACGACGACGTCGGCGCGCGGACGTTCCTTTTCCGGAATACCGCCGTTGTGCGGCCAAATTTTCGTCCCGATTTGGAACGTGTCGCGAGCGATTCCGGCGGCGGCGAGCGTTTCGGTAACGAGTTGGTGCGTTCCGTAAAGGTCGGCGCAGTCGAAGTAACGAATCCCGCGTTCGTACCCGTAAAGAATCAGCTCGGTCGCCTTTTTGCGGTCCATTCGGGTCAGGGTGCTGGAACGGTTGTGCCCGATCATGCCGGTGCCGAAGCCGATACGGCTCGTTTTGACTTCCGGCGTCAGTTGAACCGTCGCGCAAGGGTCGGTCGAGAAGGGGTTTTTCGGGGCTTTCGCCGCTTCTTCGGCGCGAACGTTCGAGAGAGGAGCGCCCGCGACCGCCGCGCTTCCGAGCCCGGCGAGCGACGTTCGGAGGAATTGACGTCGTTTCATATCCATTTTGCGGTTCCTTTTGCGTTGAGTTTAGCGATAATAACGTTCGAAAACGTCGAACGCCGCCGCGTCGTTTCCGTTCGTTTGAGGAAATAACGCGGCGCTTATCGCTTAACGTTTGGGAAATAAATAAACGTTGCGAACGTCGATTCGCGTCAGATTTGCGATTTCGGCGACGGTTTCAGGAAGAGGTTGCGAATACGGGTCGCGGTGCGAGCGAATTCTTTTTCGCCGCTCATTTCCTTCCATTCGTCGCTGTTGACGAACTTGCTCCAACCTTCGCGGCGCGCTTCGTCGCTCGGGAAGCTGAGCATATACGCGATGTTCGGCGCCATCGAGCCGAAGAGGGTGCGACCGAAGAAGACAGGCGCCATTCCGCAACGACGGAAGAGGTCGAGTTCGCCGCGAACGTCGAACATTTTTTCTTTCGCGAAGTTGCGTTCGAAGTTCGGGCTGTTGTACGTGCGCAGTTGCAGGACGCGGCCTTCGTTGGTAAACGGAACGGTAATTTGCGGTTGCGTCGGGAAGGCGAGGAGCGCGGAGACTTCTTGATCGACGAAATCGAGATCGTCGCTCGTGTTGAGCGCGTTCGAACCTTCGGCGACGGAGCGGTCTTGGAGCGTCGCCAACGCGTCGAGCGTCGCGGCTTCGGAGACGACGAAAACGGCGTTCGCGAACGGTTCGGCGCCGCGGTCGCCCTTGTTGAGGTCGGCGTTCAGGGTGAAGACGCCGACTTTGTCGAACCCGAGTTTGTTCCGTTCCGGAATCAAAATTTCG
>JAZNJF010000156.1:0-9355 GCA_045577885.1 Thermoguttaceae bacterium
GCCTCCGACTTCTTCCTTAGAACCGTCCGAAACATTTTTCAATCTTTTCAAACGCGTTTTTTAATCGCGCTTAACTTTTGTTTTATTTTAATTTTTTAATTTAAGTTCTCGTTAACTTTTTTCGCTTAAGTTCCCGTTCGACGTTGAAACGACGAGCGACGCGCTAAAATTTGCTCGTTTTTCATTCTTTTCAAAAGGAACTTTTACGCTCGTTCAAAAAACGCCGTCAATCGCGCTCGAACGTCGGCACAAACTTTGCGACGTTGCGCGCGTCGCACAAAGCGAGAACGGCGTCGCCGGGCCGAAAGACGAAGGTCGCGTTCGGCGCCAAGACGGCGTTTTCTCGAATGACCGCGGCGATCAACGACGGCTTCGGCAACCCTAAATCCTTTAACGGCAAGCGCGTCGCGGGCGCGCCGGCTTCGACTTCCAACTCCAACACGTCGATCGAACCGGCCAAAAGGCGCGAGTTTTGAAAGACGAGCGCGCCGGTATGCATCAGCCCTTCGACCTGCCGCCCGACCACCTCGTAAGGACTGACGACTTCGTCGATCCCCAACTTCCCGACGACGTTCGCGTAATCGGGCTGCTCGACGACGGCGGCCAAAAATTTCGCGCCGAGTTCGCCGGCCTCGACGCAAGCCATAATGTTGTCCTCGTCGCCGCCGGCGCAAGCGATGAACACGTCGGCGTTTCCGACGCGCTGTTCGGCCAAAACGTCGCGGCGGCGAGCGTCGCCGAAAACAACGGTCGTCTTGGTCAACCGCCGCGCTAAAAATTCGCATCGCTCGCGGCGCGAGTCGAGAATTTTGACGTTGTAATTGCGCTTTTCCAAGACCGCCGCGACGCTCAACCCCGTTTCGCCCCCCCCCGCGACGACGACGTTGCGCTTCACCACCGACTGCGTTTGAAAAAGCTTTTTGACGTTTTCGACCTGCGCGCGCTCGCCAAGAAGCGTTACTCGGTCGCCGACCTCGACGCGGTCGTCCGCCGAAGCGATCGAAACGTCGCCTTCGCGATTAATCGCCGCGACGCGCACCTCGGACGGAAGACGCAACTCGGACAACGGTCGCCCGGTCGCCGCCGACGGTTTCGCGATCAACACGTCCTGCATTTCCAGTTCGCCGCCGATAAAATGTTCGATCAGCATCGCGCCGGGTTCGCGAATGCGCCGCGCCAATTCCATCGCCGTCAAAAACTCAATGTCGAGCAAACGGTCGAGTCCCAAATGACGACGGTAATCGAACGCGTCGACGTCCCGATAAAAGGGAGAGTAAACGCGCGCCGTCGAGCGCCGCGCCCCCATCGCTTTCGCGACGCTTCCCGCCAAGAGGTTCGTTTCGTCGTCGCCGGTCAGCGCGAGGCAAACGTCCGCCGTCGTCGCGCCCGCTTGAAAGAGCAAACTCGCTTGCGACGCGACGCCGCATAAAACGCGGGCGTCGAGTTCGTCGTCGAGCCAAGCGGCGCGCTCCGGGTCGCGTTCGACGACCGTTACCTCGTGTCGCTGTTCGCAAAGCAATCTTGCGACGGAGCCGCCGACGTCGCCGCCGCCTAAAACTAAAACGCGCATCGCTTGCGCCTCGTTTCGCGACGGATCCGTTTTCGCGTTTCGCCGCCGTTCGTTTCGTCGTCGTTTGTTTTCAAAAAAGTCGCTCCTCGCCGTCGTCGGCGTTTTTATCGGACGGTCGCGCTCGGCTCGGCTGGGAAACGTCGAGCGAACGCGGACGTTAAATCGCGTTAGGATACCGTTTTTTTAGCGTCGAGTCAAGACGTTCTCCAACGCGACGCCCGAGCGAGCGCCGTCAAGAGAAAACGGCGCGAAAATCGCCGTCAAGAACGCAACAGCGCGAAAATTTCCGGCGCGTCCAACCGCTCGACGACGCAAACGGCGCCGGAAAAATCGGCGTTTCGGTTGTGTTCGGCGCGCAACATTCCGCAAACGAGCCCCGCCGCGTTCGCCGACTTACAACCGGCCGGACTGTCCTCCAACGCCAGCGCCTTGCTCGGCTCGACGCCAAACCGCGCCGCCGCCGTCGCGTAAATCTCCGGGTGCGGCTTGCCGTTCGTTACGTCCTCGCTCGTCAGAACGAAGTCGAAGCGTTCGCCGATCCCGTCTTTTTTCAAGACTTCGCGAACGACGCGCGGCGCGCTGCTGGTGCAGACGCATTTCGGAATCGACCGCCGCTCCAACTCGTCGAGCAAGCGTTCCAAACCGGGCGTCGTCGAGTACCCGTCGTTCAAGAGTTCGATAAAGAGGTCTTCCGATTCCCGCTGAAGCGTTCGCCAATCCTCCGGCAAATTGAAACGCTCGATGAAGAGGCGGAAGCAGTGTTCCGGCGGACGCCCGATGATCTGCGCGCAAAGTTCGGCGGTATACTTGTGTCCGCGGCGCCCAAGGAGCGCGTCGGCCGCCTTCCAGTAAACCGCTTCAGTGTCGAACATTAAACCGTCCATATCGAACGCGACCGCCTCCGCGAGCGCGCCGCCGTTCGGCGTTTTCCCTTTCATTTCAGCGTTCCTTTTTCGTTTCCCGTTCTTATTTTTATTCGCTTCAAGAATTTCGCGTCGGCGGCCTTTCGGCAAACCGTTTTGCCGTCGAACGTTCAACCGGCCCCGTCGAACGCGCCGCCGTCCGGTTTTCATTTCCGGCGACCGTTCGTCGACTTTTGCAAGCGTCGAACCTCCGCTTCCGTCGCGACGTTTTTCTTTTAGGTTAACCGAAAACCGTTAAAAAACAAGCGACTTTCGCCGAAAAAAGCCGGAAAATCGCCGAACGTTCCCCGTCGACGCGCCGGTTTCCGCTCTTTCGCTTTCGTTCCTCGCCTCAAAACGGCAAGAAAAAACGCGACGCCGGAACGTCGTCCGGCGTCGCGCCAAGGTTTTAACCGTTTAAACGCAACCGTCGTCGATTAACGATTCAAGAAAGCGGTTCTTCGTACTTCAGAACCGGGTTGCGGGCCGCTCGCGTTTCGTCGAGACGCTTCACGACCGTGCCGTGCGGCGCCGCTTTGACGACGTCCGGCGTTTCGCGGCGCTCTTTCGCGATCTGCTTCATCGCCGCGATGAAATCGTCGAGACGTTCCTTCGTTTCCGTTTCGGTCGGCTCGATCATGATCGCTTCGTCGACGATCAACGGGAAGTAAATGGTCGGCGGGTGATAACCGAAGTCGATCAAGCGTTTCGCGACGTCGAGCGTGTGAACGTCGGAGCCGCCTTCGAGCTTCTTCGGCGAGCAAACGAACTCGTGTTTGCAAAGTTCGTCGATCGGGAAATCGTAATCGTCGGCCAATTGCTTGCGGATGTAGTTCGCGTTCAACACGGCGTGTTGGCAAGCGCGTTTGATTCCTTCGCAACCGAGCGACAAGATGTAAGCGTAAGCGCGGACGCAGACGCCGAAGTTCCCGTAGAACGTCTTCACTTTGCCGATCGAAAGCGGACGGTCGTCGTCCAGCTCGTAAGCGCCGCAGTCGTTTTTGATAACGACCGGCGACGGAAGGAACGGCTCGAGGAATTTCTTGACGCCGACCGGGCCGGAACCGGGACCGCCGCCGCCGTGCGGGGTCGCGAACGTCTTGTGCAGGTTGTAGTGGACGACGTCGAAGCCCATGTCGCCGGGGCGCGCGACGCCCATGATGGCGTTGAGGTTCGCGCCGTCGTAATAAAGGAGCCCGCCGGCTTCGTGCGTAAGTCGCGCGATTTCAAGGATATCCGTTTCAAACAAGCCGAGCGTGTTCGGGTTCGTCAGCATCAAACCGGCGACGTCCGGGCCGAGCTTCGACTTCAAGTCTTCGAGGTCGACGCGACCGCGTTCGTTCGATTTGACGACGCGAATTTCGTAACCGACGTTCGACGCGCTGGCCGGGTTCGTGCCGTGCGCCGAGTCCGGAACCAAAATGACGCGCCGCTTTTCGTCGTCGCCGCGATGTTTGTGGTAAGCGCGGATAATCATAATCCCGGTCGCTTCGCCGTGCGCGCCCGCCGCCGGTTGGAGCGTGAACGCGTCCATTCCGCCGATTTGCGCCAACATCAGCGACAACTCGTACATCAGTTCGAGCGCGCCCTGCGCCGTTTCGACCGGTTGGAACGGGTGAATGTGCGCGAAACCGGGAAGACGCGCCGCGTATTCGCCGAGTTTCGGGTTGTATTTCATCGTGCAGGAGCCGAGCGGGTACATGCCGTCGTCGACGCCGAACGCTCGCTTCGAAAGCGCGGTAAAGTGCCGCACCGCTTCAACTTCGCTAAGTTCCGGAAGACCGAGCGGCGTTTCGCGCCAGTGTTCCTCCGGAAGCGTCTCTTGGAGGTCGATTTCCGGCAGGTCTTGGAGCGGGAAACGGAAGTAGTTGCTTCCTTTAACGTGTTTTTCGTAAAGAAGTTTCATTCGTGCGCGCTCCTTTCTACTCGGCGTCCGCGTTTTCGTCGATCGTCGTTCGTTCGCCGGCGCCGCCGAATTGGAAGTCCTTCATGCAGTAGACCAATTCGTCGACCTCTTCGCGCGTTCGCTTTTCGGTGAAGGCGAGGAGAAGCCCGTCTTTCAGTTCGTAACCGCCGATAATGCCCCATTCGAGGAGGTAACGGTTCATTTCGCGCGGATTGTCGACCTTAACGGCGAACTCGCGGAGGAACGGCGCGTCGTGCTGGAACTCGAACCCGGCTTTTTTCAGCTCCGAATGCGCGTAACGGGCGATTCGGTGCGACGCGTTCGCCGCTTGTTTGAGGCCGAGCGGGCCGACGAACGCCAAGTAAACCAACGCCGTCAACGCGTTCAACGCTTGGTTCGAACAGATGTTCGAACTCGCCTTTTCGCGGCGAATGTGTTGCTCGCGCGCTTGCAACGTCAAGACGTAGGCGCGTTTTCCCTCCGAGTCGACCGTTTCGCCGACCAAGCGGCCCGGGATTTTGCGGAGCAGTTTCTTCGTTACCGCCATAAAGCCGAGGTGCGGACCGCCGAAACTCATCGCGTTCCCGAGCGGTTGACCGTCGCCGACCGCGATATCGGCGCCCCATTCGCCCGGCGATTTGAGCATCGCCAACGCGATCGGGTCGACCGACATGATCGAAAGCGCGCCGACGCCCTTCGTCGCGGCGATAATTTGAGCGACGCGCTCCAAGTTCCCGAAGAAGTTCGGGTATTGGATAACGACCGCGGCGACGTTCTTCGCTTCGGCGGTCAAGACGGCTTCGAGCGCTTCCAAGTCGACGAGCCCGTTTTTCTCCGGAACGACGCGCGCTTCAAAAAGACCGGACGCGGCGTAAGTCTCGACGATGCGAGCGTAATCGGGGTTCAGCGTCGCCGGAATCAAGACGATTTTGCGCTTCGTCGTTTCGGCCGACATAACGCAAGCCTGCGCGAGCGCGCTCCCGCCGCAGTACATCGACGCGTTCGCGACGTCCATCCCGGTCAAGCGGCAGATCGCCGTTTGGTATTCGAAGATCGCCTGCAGAATCCCTTGGCTAATCTCCGGTTGGTAAGGCGTGTACGCGGTAACGAACTCCGAGCGGCCGACGATCGCGTCGACGGCGGTCGGAATGTAGTGGTCGTAGCAACCGGCGCCGAGGAAGATCGGCGAGTCGTCCGCCGTGTAGTTCGCCAACGCGAGTTCTTCCAACTGCCGCCGCGCCGACATTTCCGTCGCTCCGCGGCTCTCCGGCAACAGACATTGTAAACGAATTTCCTCCGGAACGTCGACGAATAAATCGTCCAACGAGGAGAGCCCCGTCGCGCGCAGCATTTCCTGAACGACGGGGTCGGGATTGGGAGCGTATCGCATCGTTAGCGCAACCTGTCTTATGTTAAAGGGTGAAAAAGCAAATCGACCGACGCGACCGTCGGCGCAACGCGTCGCCGACCGTCCGCCGCAAAAAATACGCGAACGCCGAACGACCGAACGCCGTCCAAACGGAAAAGCGACAAAAATCAAAATGCGCTTGCGCCGACTTCGCCGCGTCTTTGCCGTTTAGTATACCCCATCTTTCGCGTCGCGTCAAGAAGCCCCGACGCTCGCGGAGCCGTTCGAAACGCAAAAAATCCTCCGACGCGTCGGAAAGAGCGTCGAAGGATTTTAGCGCGTTCGTCAAAATCGGCAAAGTCGACCGACTCCGCCGTTTCCCGCGTCAGAGTTCCGGGTTGCGGTCGAGTTGGAAGTCGGCCGTTTTCGTCGATTTGTCGACTTTTTGCGTCAAACCGGACGTCGCCGCCGACAGATATTTCGCGTCGATCGCGGGCGCGGTAACGGGGTCGGTAACGGAACCGTCCGGCAGTTCTTCGCTCTCGCGGACGACCGTTTCGACGCCGACGAAGTAAACTTGGTAGTCGCCCGCCGGGATTCCCGCCGCTTCGCCGAAGTTCATTTCATATTTCCCGTCGACGATGTTTCCGCGCCCTTGCGTTTCGCCGGAGACGAAGCAAATCGTCCCGCTTTCGACCGGCGCGCCGTCGTCCGAGTAAGTAACCGTCCCGGTCAGTTTGACGTTGCCGGAACACCCGACGCAGAAGGCCGCCGTCGCTAAAATCAGCGTGTAAAATAAATTGCGCATTATCGTTATTTCTCCCTAACGCCGACCGCTCCGCGCGGAACGTCGACGCCGAAATTAAGTTCCAACGTGTTAAGTCGTTAAAACGCGGCGCTTCGACAAGCGTCAAGCCGCCGACCGCGCCGTCTAAAATCGCGAAACGCCGCTCGATCAGTCGAGCTACTCCGCGCCGCCGTCGAAGCCGACGCCAACCGCGAATTAGCCGAAGTCGGCGACGCTCGAAACATACGCCGTCCGAATTACTCGAGCGATTCCGTGCCGCCGTCGCTGACGTGCGCGAATTTGCCGAGCGTTTTCGAGTAAGCGGTCGTCGAAATCGCGCGGACGGAACCGTCGCCCATCACGAAGTTGACGACGCCCGCGTGCCAAGAGCCGAAGTACATATGCGGGTTCGTCGTGTCGCGCGGCGACGCGAGCGGATACGCTTCCGAAACGGCGCGTCCGATCGCCCAGTCGCGCCCGTTGCCGCCGGTCGCGCCGAGGTAGTTTTGGTCGTGCCGCCAAACGGTCGCTTCGGAACCGAGCATCCCGATCGGGATGTGTTTTTCGCCGAACATGAATTGGTTCGTCGTGCCGTCGACCCAACGCGACATCGCGTCGCGCGGTTGCCAAGTGCGCTCGTCGCCGGAGACTTCGATCTTAGCGCGACGGAACGGCGAGAAGTTCCCGGCGCTCAACGCGTAGGACGTGTCTTCGCCGCCGACCCATTGGAAGTTGGTGCAGTCGGGCGAGTTATACGTCGTGTAAATGACCGGCGCGTAGTCGGCGAACGGGCCGTAGGACGCGATCGATTTGAGGCCGTTCATCGTGGTTCCGTCGTGCGTCAAGCCCGTGTTCGTCAAGGGCGCGCCCGCGACGCCCGCGCGTCGGCTCGGGCACTTCACAAACGGCACCGCGCTGAAGTTTTCGCGCAGTTCGTCCGTCATGTACTCGGTGTTGCGCCAGAAAAAGTCGCCGGCGCCGCTATCCGAACGGCAAAGGTCTTGCCCGAAACCGGAGGAAGCGTCTTTCGCGCCGCGCCAGTTTTCCAAGACGTCGTAAATCGCCGTTTGCTCCATGTACGGCCAAAGGAGCGGCAAAATCGTCGCGTGCCCGATGTTAAGGTCGAGCGGCGGGAGCTTCCCGGTCGACGATTCGAAGTTGTGAACCGCCAACCCGAGTTGCTTCATATGGTTCGTGCATTGCATCCGACGCGCCGCTTCGCGCGCCGCTTGAACCGCCGGAAGAAGGAGCCCGATCAAAATCCCGATGATCGCGATAACGACCAACAACTCGACCAGCGTGAAGCCGCGACGGGAGAACTTACCCCCCCCCCCCCAGTTTAACATTTTTCGACATTTCCGAATCCTCCTAGCGCTCGGAGCGCAACGTTGTAACTCTCGATTGTTGAGAACCTATAATAACGTTCGCGTCTTCGAGCGCCCGACGTTTCCGGCTTCTCCAAGACGACGAAACAATCCGCTCCGCTACCAAACATAGCGTCGCTAACGCGAGTCCTTAAACGGGATCGGACGCGGTTATTCTCTTTCGTCGAACGAGCCTTTAAACGGGATCGGGCCGTCGATTTTTTTCGTTTGCTAATAATATATCGTCGTCGACTTTCCAAGTCAAGGAAAATCGACTATTTTTGTCGAAAAATCTCCGTATCGCTTAAAAATCGCGCCGCCGAACGGCGCGACGTCGTTAAAATCGGCCTCGCCCGCCCAATCGGAACCGAGCGAGGCGCGTTTCAACCGTCGACGCGACTTCCGGAATCGCGGCGATTCCGTTCCGCCGTCGGCGACGCAATCCCGGAAATTACAACGCTTCCGTTCCGCCGTCGCTGACGTGCGCGAACTTGCCGAGCGTTTTCCCGGCGGCGGTCGTCGAAATCGAGCGAACCGCGCCGTCGCCCATCACGAAGTTGACGACGCCCGCGTGCCAAGAGCCGAAGTATCGTTGCGCGTTCGTATAATCGCGAGCCGACGCGAGCGGATACGCTTCCGAAACGGCGCGTCCGAGCGCCCAGTCGCGACCGTTCGAGTCCGTCGCGGCGAGGTAGTTTTGGTCGTGCCGCCAAGCGACGGAGTCGCCGCCGAGCATTCCGATCGGGATGTGTTTTTCGCCGAACATGAACTGGTTGCTCGTCCCGTCGATCCAGCGGGAAATCGCGTCGCGCGGCTGCCAGGTGCGCTCGTCCCCGGCGACCGAAACGATAGCGCGGCGGAACGGCGAGAAGTTCTTCCCGTGCAAGGCGTACTGATCCGCGGCGCCGACCCATTGGAAGTCCGTGCAAGCGGGCGACTTATACTCGGTGTAAATAACCGGCGCGTAGTCGGCCAACGGCCCGTAGGACGCGCAGGATTTCAAGCCGTTTTGCGTAACGCCGTCGTGTTTCAGTTCCGTGTTTGTCAACGGGGCCCCGGCGACGCCCGAACGGCGGCTCGGGCACTTCACGAACGGAACCGCGCTGAAATTTTTGCGCAGTTCGTCGGTCATATAGTCGGTGTTGCGCCAAAAAAAGTCGCCCGAACCGGCGTTGGAGCGGCAAAGGTCTTGGCCGAACCCGGACGTTTTATCCTTGGCGCCGCGCCAGTTTTTCAGGACGTCGTAAATCGCCGCTTGCTCCATATACGGCCAAAGGAGGGGCAAAATCGACGCGTGTCCCATATTAATGTCGAGCGGCGGGAGCTTGCCGGTCGCCGACTCGAAGTTGTGAACCGCCAACCCGAGTTGCTTCATATGGTTGACGCATTGCATCCGACGCGCCGCTTCCCGAGCCGCCTGCACCGCCGGGAGCAACAAACCGATCAAAATCCCGATAATCGCGATGACGACCAACAAC
>JAZNJF010000157.1:0-9071 GCA_045577885.1 Thermoguttaceae bacterium
CCCTTCGCCGCTCTTCCGGCCTTTATGTTCGTTCGCCAATTCCGCCGCGAACGTTTCGAGCGTTAGCTCTTGCGTCGGATCCATCCAGCAAACCGGCGTTTTTCGCTCGACGACGCAAAGCGTCCGCGAAAGGCCGTCGGCAAAATCTTCCCATTTTCGCTGTTTTCCCGCGCCTGGAAACGCCGTTTCGTTCCCGACGACGACCGAATACGTCGTTTCGGCGACCGGCGCCCCGTCCGGGAGCGCGGCGACGCGGCTCGGGCAAGCGAACGGCGAAACCGGCAAGGAGTGAAACCGCGAATTCCACTCGCTATCCCAAGGTTCGTCGAGCCGGATTTCTCGGTAAAGCGGCGAACTTTCGAGATACGGCAAAATCAAAACGCGCCAAGAATGGAGCGGCCGCCCCGCTTCGTCGACCGTATACGCCGGAGGCAAAACGCCGTTCGCGTAGCAATAAACCTGCATCGCGACCGCGATCGCTTGCAACTTGACCGCGCAATTCGCCCGCCGCCAAGCCTCGCGCCCCCCTTGAATCGCCGCCCAAAGCCCCGCGATCGCCAACGCCGCCAAAAGAACGCCGAGAACGCCCCCGACGCCGACCGCTCGTTTCGCCCCGTTCGCGCCGCCGTCGAGCGGAAACGCGTTTTCTTCCAACCGTTCGTTCATCTCTTTCTCCTCCGCCGTCAAAACTCCGGCGTCTCTTCGCCCCCCGCCGCGGTCGCCCAAGCGTTGAGCGTCGCCGCGTCGGTCGTCGCCGGAAGGAAACGGACGCAACCGTCGAAAAACGCCGCGTTAAAACCCGCCTTATGTTCGCTTCCGACTTCCGCCGCGAGCGTTTCGAGCGTCAATTCTCGCGTCGGCTCCATCCAGCAAACCGGCGTTTTCCGCTCGACGACGCAAAGCGTCCGCGAAAGACCGTCGGTAAAATCCACCCATTTCCGCCAATTTCCCGCGCTCGGAAACGCCGTTTCGTCCCCGACGACGACCGAATACGTCGTTTCGGCGACCGGCGCTCCGTCCGCCCCCGTCGCGACGCCGGAACTCGGACAAGCGAAAACGCCGGGCGCTCGGGAATGAAATCGCGCGTTCCACTCGCTATCCCAAGGCTCGTCGAGCCGGATTTGTTCGTAAAGCGCCGTCGCTTCTTCTCCGAGATACGGCAAAATCAAAACGCGCCAAGAATGAAGCGGGCGCCCTTCCGCGTCGACGGTAAACGCCGGAGGCAAAACCTCGTTAAAACTGCCGTATATTTGAACGCCCAACGCGACCTTTTCCAAGTTGTTCGCGCAGATCGTCCGCCGCCCCCGCTCGCTTTCGAGGAGAACCCGCCGCCCCCAGTCGCTCGCGAGGAGAGCCCGTCGCGCCGTTTCCAGTCCGACAAAACGGAACCCGAACGCGACGCAAATAAGGAGAACGCAACAAACGCCCCCGACGACCGCGCAACCGCTCCGCTTCCTCTTTTGCGCCGTCGAGTCGGCGTTCTCCGACGCCGGTTCCGCCCCCGACGTCGGCGAAACGTCGAGTCCGAGCGCGTCGGCGAGCGCCGGAACGTCCGCCGCCGACTTCCAAGTTTCGCCGTCGTTCGAAACTTGCGTCGACGCGACAATTTCGCCCCGCCGCGCCGCGTCGATTAAGTCGGCCAACGTCGACGGTTCGCTCGTCGCCCCTTGCGCGTTTTGCCAAAACCAGTTCTTCATCTTATTTTCCTTAATCGTTAAACTCCCAATTAGCGCCGCCGACGCGAACGTTCCATTTCGCTCTTCCCGCTCGTCGTTAAAATCGTTAAAATCAAACGCATCAACCGCGACATTCCGTCGCTTATCGTTTCTTTTTATCGCGCCGACGTTTGCAAGTCAAGTCGCGCCGCCGATTTCCGCCGGAGTTTTTTCCCAAAAAAAAGGGGGAAACGCCGTTAAAACCGACGTTTCCCGCAATCTCGCCGCAACCTTCAAACTTTACTATGTTTCTCTATTATTCGCCGTTCCGCTATTCTCCTTTTCGTTGCGCCGTTCGACCGCTCGCCGTCGGCGCGTTCGTTCTCGCCCTTATTTATATAAGACCCGCGACCGGCCGAAAGCGACAAAAAAAATCCCAATTTTTTCAAAAAAGTCAAAAATTTCGCCCCGTCGATCTTTTTCGTCGTCGTTTCGACGCGAACGCTCCGCCTCCGCGCCCCGTCGAACCGCGTCGCGCCGCCGTTTGCTCGCCGCCGCCTCCCCCCGACTTGCCCGACGCGAAAAAAGCGCTAAAATAAAGGAAATCTAACGGCAAAACGAATTTTCAACTTTGCAACGACGCGACGCGCTTGTTTTCTCGCTCCGCGCCGTCGACAAAGCCCGAAAACTTTGCGGGTTCTAACGATTGAAAGGATAAAAACAATGCAACGCTCTTACACGCTCGACGAATTGGCGAAATTCCTCCGCCGTCAACCGAAACAACTGCAAAAACTCGCCGAAAACGGAACGCTCAAAGGTCGCAAAGTCCAAGGCGAATGGGTCTTCGCGCTCCCGGACGTCGTCCTTTGGATGGAGACCGAAATCGTCGAACCGGAATCGCAAAACGCCGAGTTCGAAAAAACGCTCGCGACCGGCGCCGACGACGAAGAAACGACGCTCGCCGATATTTTCGCCGAAAGCGCGATCGACCTCAACTTTCCGGCGAAAACGAAAGAATCGGTTATTCGGAATATAACGAAGCTCGCCGCCGACGCCGGAATCCTTTGGGACGCCGACGGGATGGCCGACGCGCTTCGGGAACGCGAAGAAATGGCGTCGACCGCGCTCGACGTCGGCGTCGCGATTCTGCACCCGCGCCAACCGCAGCCGCACATCATCGCCGAAAACTTCCTCGCGCTCGGCGTCGCGGGCCGCGGCGTTCCGTTCGGCGGCGGTTTCAACAACCTGACCGACGTCTTTTTCCTCCTTTGCTGCGACTCCGACCGCGTTTATCTCCGGATGTTAAACCGCTTGGCCCGCGTCCTGAAATCGGAAGGTTTCCTCGACGCGCTCCGCGAATGCCAAACGCCGTTCGACGCGAAAAAACTCCTCGCCGACGCCGAAAAAGCGCTCGGTTGACGCTCGGCGAACGCCCGCCCAAGCAAAATAATCGGCAAAGTCGGCATTTTCTTCCCCTTTACCGCTCGCTCGCGTCCCCCGTTTCCGACGGCGCGACGTTATTTTTGCCGTTAAAGTCGACGCAACCGCTTGACTTCGCGTCGTCGACGCGACCTGCCTCAACAACGCAAACAACTTTGACAACCTAAACAACCGCCGCGTCGGAACGCCGGACTTCCCGTTAGCGTCCGGACGACGCGGCGTTTTCCCCGTTTTTAACGACGAAAGGACGCTTTATGCCGACGTTCGCTCGACGTTTTTTAACGTCTTTATCGATTTTAACGCTTTCCGCCGCCGCGTTTTGCGCTTCGACGGTTCCGGGCGCCGCCTTTGAACCGACGACGCCGGACGAAACCGCGATTTACAACGCCCGCCTCATTCCGGCCCCGGTCGCCGTCGAATTCGGCCGCCGCGTCGTCGTTCTGAACGACCGCCTCGACGTCGCGCTCGTTCTCCCGGACGCGCTCGCCGCCGACGAAGCCGCGCTCGGCGCCGTCGTTCAATCGACGAAAGCGTTCCTCGCCGAAAAATTCGCCGTCAAGGTCGACCCGAAAGCGTTTTCCGCGACGCAAGCCGCCCAACTCTTTGGGGAACGCGCCGCCCAAAACGCCGAGTTTGCCCAAATTGCCGAAGCGGTCGCGCCGAACGCCGACTTCTTCAAAGAGCCGAACGCCTCTAAAATCTTCGCGGTCGCCGACCCCGCCGTCGCCGCCGACGCGTCCCCCGCCGAAATCGCCGAAAAGCGCGAAACGTCCGCGGGAACGCTCGTTATCGCCGCGTCCGACGCCGCCGGAATCCGCGATTCGCTCAAAACGATCTTCCAACTCGCGGAACCGTTCGGCGACACGCTGAAAACGTCGCGCTTCCTTATTCCGGAAACGAAAATCGAAGACCGTCCGGCGCTCGGCTTCCGCGGGATTCACCTTTGCTGGTTCCCGGAAACGAACGCGGCGCGCATCGAGCAAGCGATTCGCATCGCGGCGCTTTACAAATTCAATTACGCCGTTATCGAATTTTGGGGAACCTTCCCGTTCGAAAATCACCCGGAACTTTATTGGGACGAATTTCACACGACGAAAGAAGAAGTCGTTAAACTGGTGAAGCTGGGCAAAGAACTCGGAATCGAGTTAATCCCGCAGCTGAACATTTTCGGACACGCGACGGCGGCCCGCGTCTCGGTCGGCAAGCACGTCGTTCTCGACCGCTACCCGGAATACGCTCCGCTCTTCGAACCGGACGGCTGGACTTGGCGCGTTACGAACCCGGAAGCGCGCGCCCTCTTAACCGAATGCGTTCTCGAACTTTACGAAACGTTCGACAAGCCGCGTTACTTCCATCTCGGTTGCGACGAAGCGTATTCGGCGGCAACCGGCTTCGAGTCGCGGCGCGGCGGCCCTTACGTCGACGCGTTGGCTTCTTGGCTCGTTCACTTCCGCAATACTTTAGCGGAGCGCAATTGCCGCGTCATGATGTGGCACGATATGCTGATCGAACCGAAGCCGGAGTTCAAGGGCTACGTCGTTAGCGGCGGCCCGAAAACGCGCGGCTTACTCGAACGCCTCCCGAAAGACGTCGTCGTTTGCGACTGGGAATATTACATCAAACCGCCGAAAGACGGCAAATGGCCGACGACGGCGTTCTTCCAAGGTCAAGGTTTCGACGTTCTCGTCTGCCCTTGGCGCGACACGACCGGAATCCGCAGTTTGGCGACCTACGCCGCCGAGACGAACGGAATGGGCGTTCTCTGCACGACTTGGCACCATTTTTACGGCGGCGACATGCGCAACATCCTTATTTACGGCGCTCAAGCCGCTTGGGGAACGCGCTATCGCGGCGGAAACCTGAACGTCGAGTTCAATCGCCACCTCAAACAAGCGAGCGAGCCGATTAAGGACAAGAAATACGTCGTTCACGGCGTCAACGATTGGCAAGTGATTCCGGAAACGAACGGCCCGCAAGGTTGACGCGAAGCGCCCCTTTTCGCCGTTTCGCTTAATTTAACGTAAAAAACGCGCCCCGACGCTCCGTTTTGAAGCCGTCGAGGCGCGTTTTTCGTTTCAACCGTTAAAACCGAACCGTTTTAACGCCGACTTAATCTCGTTGTTCGTCAACGCTCTAACGCCGACATAACGCCGTTGTTCGCGTTCCGGCGCCGTCGGGTTCGCTAAAGAACTTCGCCGCCGTCGCGACTGGCCGCCGCTTTCAGAACGTCGAGGTCGGTCGTATCGGAGGTAAAGCGAACCGAACCGTCCGCGAACCCGAATTGAACGCCTCCCGCGTGTTCGCTCGAAAACGACCCGACGCTGTAAAAGCGCCGATAGAGCCCGGCCTTCGGATCGTCGTCGTTCTTCAGAACGTTCGGCGCCCACTCGAGCCCCTTCGAACTGACGTAAATCGTCGTTCCGTATTGGACGTAAGCGCCGCGAATCCAAGCGAAATACCCGTCGTACTTTTGCGACGCGATTTCGCCGAGGAGCGCGGCGTCGACAGCCCGTCGGTAATCGACGCCCAAGTCGTTCGGCTCTCTTCGTAAAAAACGCCGTTGTTCGCGCAGGGCCCGCCGCCGTACTCCTCGCCGCCGTTTTCGTCGGCGGTTCGAATCGTCGAATAGAGCCGCTCCGAGTTCGGCCGCTTCCCGACCGCGCCCGCGACGCCGTAATAATGCGTCGTGTAACACCCGATTTCGTCGCCGTACATTTTCATACTCGACTCGACGTTCGCGCAACTCGGGCAGAGGAACGTCGCCATTTTCACCTTCGCGAGCGTCTCCATTCCAACGTAATTCTCGACGCCGTCCGCCTCTTGGTAATTCGACGAGAAGTCGACTTCCGAGTAAAGCGCGCTTTGCTCCAAGTACGGCAGGACGCGCGGCCAAATCCCAAGTCCTTGGCTTTCCCCGTTTTGGAAGCGGAGCCAAGCCTCCGGCGGGAGCGCGCCGTTCGCGTCGGCGTATGTTTGGAAGCCGAGCAAAAGTTGTTTGAGGTTGTTCGAACATTGCATACGTCGGGCCGCCTCCCGCGCCGCCTGAACCGCCGGCAGGAGCAAACCGATCAAAATCCCGATAATCGCGATCGCGACGAGCAACTCGACGAGCGTAAAACCGTTCGAACCGGCAAAATCGGAACGCCAAACGCCGCGCCGGCCTCCGAAAACGCCGAAACCGGAACCGCAAGCGCCGCGAAACCGGCCAAACGCGCCAAAATCGGAACCGCAAACGCCGCAACCTCCTCCGCTCGACTCAAACCCGGCGTTAATTTGAGAGCTTTGCGAACTTTGGGCGCCGCGCTTAAATTTAACTTTCGCCGCGCCGACGACGGACGCCGACGACGCAACGCCGTTAAAATCGCTTGAAACCGGAAAACCGGAACGGCAAGCGTCGCGAAGTCGTCCGAACGCGCCAAAACCGGAACGACGAACGCCGCGCCGACGTTCGAACCGGACGAAACCGGCGTTAATTTGGGGCTTTGCGAATTTTGGGCGCCGCGCTCCAATTGAACGCTCGACGTCCCGACGACGAACGCCGACGCGACGTTAAAATCCTTCGAAACCGGAAACTTGAACGCGTTTTGCGCTCCGACGCCGAAAACATTATCAAACATTATCTGTTTTTTCTTCTGTTTTTCAAAAATTCGACAAGAAATAGACGAACGCTTCCCCGTTCCGCCCCTTAACGAGCGGTCGCGAGAAAACGCAAACGAAATTCATTCGAGAAACGCGCTTCTAAGGCGCTCGAAAATCAATTAAGAAGCCGAACGACGGAGAGTTCGGCGAGCGTTCGCGTCGCGCCCCAACGTTCGAATAAAGGAAGAAATCGCCCCGACGGCGCCGCGTTGGCGCCGCTTTCCCGACGGCGAACGTTCCAAATCGAAAAGAATCGCGCCCAATCGACGCAAAAGAAACGAGCGCCAAATGTCGCGAAGAACGCGAGCGTCGTCTGAAAAGCCCCGACGACGGCGACCGTTCGCGGCGCGGCGTCCGCGACGATCGTCTCGACGGCGACCGGAACCGGCGACAGCGCGTTCGCGTCGAGAAAAACGGCGGCGTCGCGAAAGTCGCCCGCGTCGTCCAACGCGGCAAGCGGCGCCAACGGAACGCTCGATCCGGACGGTTCGTCGCTCAACTCGGCCAAGAACGCGGTCGCGGCGGCGAGATCGGGGTCCAAAACGCCGCAAGAATCGTCAAAATCGCTAGAATCGTTTAAAGCGCGTCCTTTTTTTTCGACGTCGACGCAAGAAAAAGAAGAAACGACGGCCAAATCGGCGTCGTTTCTAACGGAAATATCGCTAAACTCGCCGCCGTTTCGTTCGTTCGCCCAAACGCTCAACGTTTCAATAACGTCGGCGGCGGTTCGCGCGTCGTCGATTCGGCGCAAACGGCGTTCCTCGGCGGCGTCGGACGTCGCGAAACGACGGCGCGCTTCCAAAATACGAGCGCGCCGGAAAGCGCGCGTTTCCGACGAATCGGCGCGGCGCTCGGTCGTTCGCAAAAATTCGGCGACGGCTCGGTCGGCGGCGGTTTGCGCTCGCGGCGAATCGAACGGAACGAAAACGCTCGCCCCGTCTTTGCCAATCTTGCCGTTTTTGCCGGTTTTACCGACGGCGTTTCCCGACGTCGCCGAAACCGAACGCGCCGCGACAAGCCCTTCGCGCTCCGCCGTTCGGCGCTCTCGGTCGACCGCGACGAAGCAAAAAAGAACGAATAACGCCCCGGCCGCTCCGATCGCCGCCGTCGTTCGCAACGTTCGTCGAAAATTGGTCAAACCGCTTGCTTCGCCCTTCTTGGTCTCGATATCGCCCCGTTCCGCGGCGTTAAATCAAACGTTTTTTATTATCGAAGCCGGCAACAAATTATTTCGCCGCTTATTCGCAAGGAACGACTTCAATCTTCGCGGCGTCGTCCCGCGAAACGACGAACGTTTGGTCGTCGACGCCAACCGTTAAGGTCGCGGCGTCGCATTGGTCGCGCAAAATTCGCAACGTTTTGTTCGGCCGCCAATTCGTCGCCGAAAATTCGGGCCGCTCCTGCAACTCCTCCGGAATCCGCGCCAAGATGACGGCGTCGTATTCGGCGCTCGCTTCGTTCAGCGTTTGCGACGCGCGGTGAACGCTCGACAGGTCGACGGTGCGCCCGGTATGAACGATTTCGTCGAGGCAACCGTGAATGCACATCGCGCAAAATTGGTCGTTATTCTTTTCGCGACAGTGATAATCGGAACGTCTGAAGAGCGAGGCGCCGACGCGCGGGCAACTGTCGACGAACTCGACAAACTCCACCAAACGAGTTGTAATTTCGTCGTTCATCGCGTGTTCAAGGCGGCAGGCGGACTCCTTCGACGTTTTCGCGTCGACGCCGAGAATCCGTTCGAGGAAAATCTCCATCGCCGCGTGTCGTCGGATAATTTTGCGCGCCTCCTTCTCGCCCAACTCGGTCAACGTAATGGGAACGTAAGGTAGATAAACGACGTAACCCTTCTCCGCCAACGCTTTAAGCGCGCTCGTTACCGACGGGCGCTTCACGCGCATTCGGTCGGCGACGCAACTGCTGCGGACGACTTTCTCCGTCTGCGTTAACTCGTAAATCGTTTCGAGGTAGTCTTCGAGGCTTTGCGTCAGGTCGTGGGAATCATTGGGTGCGTTAGTCATAATCAATCCTCGGCGCAAAAACTTTTTTTAGTTCCGACAATAAGCGCGAAGCCGATCGACTTCGACGCGTTAAAATAGGCGAAATATTCAAATTTTAAGTCGAGCGTTCGTCTTTCGCCGCCGTTTCAAGCGTCAATCTTCGACGACCAGATTGCGGAGCGTCCCGACCTTTTCAATTTCGACGACGACTTCGTCGCCGGCTTTGAGGTAAAGGGGCGGTTTGCGCGCGTCGCCGACGCCGCAGGGGGTGCCGGTGAAGAGCAAGTCGCCGACGTTTAGCGTCATAACCTGCGAAATATAGGAAATTAAGTAGTCG